>NZ_JAXOJP010000054.1:0-20843 GCF_036663795.1 Parasphingomonas halimpatiens | reverse complement strand
TTAAGGCAGCTCCATTCTTCGTCGCTCATCAAACCACGGATCAAGGCAGCCTCCCAAAAGCCACCCTGAATCAGATACTGCCGCTATTGGGAATCCCCTTTGTCAACACGGCCTAGACTAAAGGTTGAACTGCTCAACTATCTTGTCGATTACGAAATCCCGGCGATCGTCGTCAGGTACGACGCAAGCTCAGACGTGCTCCGTTGGGCGTGGATATCGGCGATTAGAACTTGCGCACAGCTGTCTCCTAGCCAGAAGACCTTCACCCACCACTTCGCCGCAACCAGCATCTGGAATGACGATACGCCCGCGACAATCGAGCGCGCGTTGCGTGAACGGCGCGCGCTTGCAAACTTTCCAGCATCGTCAACGATGCCGATCCGACTGACTGTAGATGATACCGCTTCCGGCGCAGCATACGCGGCAGAGCGTGCGGTGCGGAGAATCGTGGTTGGCTCCGCCGGCACCCTCGTCGCTGCGGGCCGAAACCAAGCGCCGGTCGAACTCAATATCCGCGTCCGCGAGGGTTTCCTGAGCGTCGGGTTCGATCAGCTCACAAGCATGACTTTCGACATCGACACCGCCGATTCGGCGAAGATGGTCGCCGCGATCCTTTACGCAATGGCCTTCCTTTTCGCGCGGAAAAGGCTGGCCACTCATGCACGCGCGGCAGGCCGGGCTATCCTCGCTGGAAATCACGTCGCTGGACACCCGGACCTCACAGCCCGTGCCTCCTACGCGTTTGCCGACGACGGGATGGCACAGGCCGAACTCGCCATCCTCAACAATCTGCATATCGGGGATACGCTGTACTATCCGGTAGTACTCGCGAATCTGGTCAAGGCGGGCCAGCGCGACGGCGGGACAGAACCTGCCGAGCGTTTCCTTAACGCCGCGCTTGAAGCGACCGATGGCGATCCGTCCCAGGCAGCGGCGATCCATTACTCGACGGCGAACACTCTGCGCGCAAGGCGGCCATCGCGCGCACTTTTTCACTACAACCGCGCTCGACACCTTCGGCCAAGCTACCTGAAGGTCGATTATTTTCTGAACGAACTCGCCGGGACGCTTTTCAGGATTAAGAGGTATGGCTGCGCGGTGGAGGCATACTCTCGAGTTGTCCTAATCGCTCCAAGCCACCGGCTCCAGCTCTGCCTCGGTGACGCATTGCTTTACAGCGGCGACGTAGAGGCCGCCCTCGGCTGGTTCGAACTCGCCAGCAAGAGCGATGTCGCGCCTCTTATGGAGGAGGCGGTCGTCAAACTTGAGCTTAGTCGAATGCTCGTGGCATCTCACGGCCCCAACATTCCAACTGATTGGTCGCGCCCGATGGGCGACCTTCCTGCGGGTAGTGATGGACGCACCGCCTGGATCGAGCACCTGGCAACCATCAACGCGCTCGATCCGCTTGCGCATTTCAATCTCGGGGTCATTGACGCGAAAATCGGTGACGACGCGTCAGCGCTCGGTCACTTCGTCGCCTGCGCGATTGTGCAGCCTGGTGATATAGAGGCGTGGACGAACGCGATCATATCCGCCTTCCGGGACAAGCAAGCGGCGCTCGCGCTTACGTTGATACATCTCTCGATCCGTTTAGCCGGGCTCGATGCTTACGACGCTCTTCGTGCCAACCTGCTTGCGCAAGGCGGGAAACCAAGCCTGATCGCTGAACTAGACAAGGCCGCATTCGCCGCCGATGCCCGCCAATATCCGACGATTGTGCGTGGCGTGACACTACGCGTACTCGATGGGGACCGCGCCGAAGTTGTCGGGCAAAGCGATATATGAGCCACCCACCCCCCCATTCCCCAGCCACTCCCACCCCGCTAAACCACCCCCATGCGCATCCTCCTGACAGGCTCCTCCGGCTGGCTCGGCCGCTATCTCGCCCCGCTGCTCCGCGCCAACGGCTATGAAGTCACCGGCCTCGACGTCGCCCCCGGCTCCAACACCGACATCATCGGCACCGTCGCAGATCGCGCCCTCATCGACCGCCTGTTCGCCAAGCACCACTTCGAGGCCGTCATCCACGCCGGCGCGCTGCACAAGCCCGATATCGTGCGCCATCCGCGCCAGGCCTTCATCGACGTCAACACCGCCGGCACGCTCAACCTGCTCGAGGCGGCGGTGGCGGCCGGGGCGAGCCGCTTCGTCTTCACCTCGACCACCTCGCTGATGATCTCGAGCGTGACCCGCGAAGGGCTTGGCGACCGCGCGGTGTGGATCGACGAGACGCTCGCCCCGCTCGAGCCGCGCAACATCTATGGCATCACCAAGCTCGCCGCGGAACAACTCTGCCGCCTCGTCCATGCCGAGCACGGCCTGCCGGTGATGATACTGCGCACCAGCCGCTTCTTCCCCGAGGACGACGACACGCATCAGACGCTGTCGGGCGAAAATATGAAGGCCAACGAGCTGCTCCACCGCCGCCTGACGGTGGAGGATGCCGCGCAGGGCCATCTCGTCGCGCTGGAACGCGCACCGGGAATCGGTTTCGGCACCTTCATCCTGTCGGCGCCGACGCCGTTCGTCCCCGGTGACGCTGCCGCGCTCAAGGTCGATGCGCCCGCGGTGATCGCCCGCTACTTCCCCGACGCCGCCGCGCTTTATGCGCAGCAAGGCTGGACGCTGCCGGCCTCGATCGACCGCGTCTATGACGCCGGCCTCGCCGAGCGCGTGCTGGGCTTCCGCTGCCGGACGGACTTTGCGGCGACGCTCGCGGCGCTGCGGATCGGCGGCGCCCTGCCGGTGGCGCATGATGCGGGCTATGTTTCGCCGGTGCTCGCGCGCACGCCCTGAAGGCCCGCGCCCATTCAAGACGCGCTCGTTGCCGGCGTGATTCAACGCCGGGCGGAATCGGTCATGCCGGTGCCATGCACACACCCTCGCCCATCACCGCGCCCGATCACGCAACCAATCTCCCCCGCCACCGCGCGTCGCCTGTTCGCACCTGCTACGCCACCTGTTCAGCAGGTCGCGTCCACCTGCTCCGCCACCTGTTAAGTTGGATGACACGGACGATGGATTCAGCGCGCATATCGCTGATACTGCACAGGAACCGTGCAAAGCGCGCGCCGTCGCCCCTGCCAAAAAAAGACATTCACCTGTTAAGCAGGTCGGAACAGGTGAAACCGCGCCGCAACGCCACCGCAAACGCGCAACAAAATGCCGTACAGGGTTGCGATGCCGCATCATTCGGTCCAAGGCCGCGCGTGAAATGACCAGTCGCCCCCTCACCCTCTACGAGAAGATCTGGGCCGCGCATGTCGTCGAGAAACGCGACGACGGCACCTGCCTGATCTTCATCGATCGCCACCTCGTCCATGAGGTCACCAGCCCGCAGGCGTTCGATGGTTTGCGCGCCGCCGGCCGCACGGTGCGGCGCCCCGACCTCACGCTCGCCGTGCCCGACCACAACCTGCCGACCACGCCGCGCGTCGACGCCGCCGGGCGCGAGCTGCCGATCGCCGATCCGGAAAGCGCCGCGCAATTGAACGCGCTGCGCGCCAACGCGCCGGCTTACGGCATCGACTATATCGACGCGCTCGCGCCCGAGCAGGGCATCGTCCATGTCGTCGGCCCCGAACAGGGTTTCACCTTGCCCGGCACGACGCTCGTCTGCGGCGACAGCCACACCGCCGCGCATGGTGCGCTCGGCGCGCTGGCCTTCGGCATCGGCACGTCCGAGGTCGAGCATGTGCTGGCGACGCAGACGCTGCTGCTCACGCCCTCGAAGACGATGGAAGTGCGCATCGACGGCAAGCTCGGCCACGGCGTCTCGCCCAAGGATGTCGTGCTCGCGGTAATCGGCAAGATCGGCGCGTCGGGCGGCACCGGCCATGTCATCGAATATACCGGCGAGGTGATCCGCGCCATGTCGATCGAGGGGCGGCTGACCGTCGCCAACATGTCGATCGAGGCCGGCGCGCGCGCCGGGCTGGTCGCGCCCGACGACAAGACCTATGCCTATCTCAAGGGCCGCCCGATGGCGCCGAGCGGCGCCGAATGGGATGCCGCGCTGGCGTGGTGGAAGACGCTGCCGACCGATGCCGGCGCGCGTTATGACCGTGTCGTCACGCTCGACGCGGCCGACATCGCGCCCTCGTTGACCTGGGGCACCAGCCCCGAGGACGTGGTGCAGATCACCGATGTCGTGCCTGATCCGGAGAGCTTCGCCGATCCGTCGAAGCGCGCCGCGGCGCGCAAGTCGCTCGACTATATGGGGCTGACGCCGGGCACCGCGATGCGCGACGTGGCGATCGGCCATGTCTTCATCGGCAGCTGCACCAACAGCCGGATCGAGGATCTGCGCGCCGCCGCCGATGTCGCGCGCGGGCGCCATGTCGCTGCGGGCGTGCGTGCGCTGGTCGTGCCGGGCTCGGGGCTGGTCAAGCGCCAGGCAGAGGCCGAGGGGCTCGACCGCGTCTTTCTCGACGCCGGTTTCGAATGGCGCGAGCCCGGCTGTTCGATGTGTCTCGCGATGAACCCCGACAAGGTGCCGCCGGGCGAACGCTGCGCTTCCACTTCGAATCGCAATTTTGTAGGACGTCAGGGGCCGGGCGCCCGCACGCACCTGTTGTCGCCGGCGATGGCGGCGGCGGCGGCGGTTACCGGTCGGCTCGCCGATGTCCGCGAGCTGATGGGAGAGGAATGACATGAAGCGCGCCTTGACCTTGCTGATCATGGGTACCGTCCTCAGCGGCGTCGCCGCCTGGGCGATGACCGGCGCCCGCCCCGTCTCCGCGCAGACCACCGCGCAGCGATGAAGGCCGTCACCCGGGTCGCCGGCCGCGCCTATCCCTGGGGCGCCAAGAATGTCGACACCGACGTCATCATCCCGGCGCACTGGCTCAAGACCATCACGCGCTCGGGCCTCGGCCGCGGTGCGTTCGAGACGGTGCGCGCCGAGCCGGGCAACATCTTCGACGATCCGCGCCATGCCGGCGCGCCGATCCTCATCGCCGGCGACAATTTCGGCTGCGGCTCGAGCCGCGAGCATGCCGCCTGGGCGATCGCCGACATGGGCATCACCGCGGTCATCGCGCCGAGCTTCTCCGACATCTTTTCGGGCAATGCCTTCAAGAACGGTATCGTCACCGTCGTACTGCCGCAGGACGCGATCGACCGGCTGATCGAGGTGGCGCAGGACCAGCCGATCACCGTCGATCTCGAGACGATGACGGTCACCACCCCGTTTCAGGATCGCTTCCCGTTCGAGATGGATGCGTTTCGTCGCCAATGCCTGATGGAAGGGCTGGACGAGATCGGCCTGACGCTGGCAAGGGATACCGCGATTTCGAAATTCGAGGCGATGCTGCACGAGCAGCGCCCGTGGATCGAGCGAAGGAGCGGACATGAAGGGCTTGTTGTCGAAGGCGCCGGGCGGACCTGAAACACTAATTCTCGATGACCTGCCCGATCCGGTGGCAGGCCCGGGGCAAGTGGTGGTCGCGGTTCGGGCCTGTTCGATCAACTTCCCCGACGTGCTGATCATCGAGGACAAATATCAGTTCAAGCCGGCGCGTCCGTTCGCGCCCGGCGGCGAGATCGCTGGTCTGGTCGAGAGCGTCGGCGAGGGCGTCACCGCCTGGAAGCCGGGCGACCGCGTGATCGGCATGGTCGGCCATGGCGGGCTGGTCGAAAAGGTCGTGGTCGAGGCGACCAAGCTCTATCATCTGCCCGAGGGGCGCAGCTTCGCCGAGGGCGCGTCGCTGATCCTGACCTATGGCACGACGATCCACGCGCTGCTCGACCGCGGCCATCTGATCGAGGGCAACAACCTGCTGGTGCTCGGCGCGGCCGGCGGCGTGGGTCTTGCCGCGATCGAGCTCGGCAAGGCGTTCGGTGCCCGTGTCGTCGCCGCCGTCTCGTCCGAGGAGAAGGCCGCCGTCGCACGCGATGCCGGCGCCGATGAGACCATCGTCTATGGCCGCGCGCCGTTCGACAAGGAGCAGAGCAAGGCGCTCGCCGAGCAGTTCAAGGCCGCCGGCGGCCGCGAGGGCTTCGACGTGATCTACGATCCGGTCGGCGGCGACTATGCCGAGCCGGCGCTGCGCTCGATCGGCTGGGAAGGTCGCTACCTCGTCGTCGGTTTTCCCGCCGGCATCCCGCGCCTGCCGCTCAACCTGACCCTGCTCAAGAGCTGCGATGTGTGCGGCGTGTTCTGGGGCGCCTTCGCGGCGCGCGATCCACGCGCCAATGCCGCGCATATCGACCGGCTGTTCCGCTTGTGGAAGGACGGCAGGATCGCGCCGCGCGTCACCGAAATCTTCCCGCTCGCGCGCGGCGGCGACGCCATCGCCAAGATGGCGGCGCGCGGCGCGATCGGCAAGCTGGTGGTCGAGGTTTCGTCTTAACCCCTTCCCTATCGCGGGTCGGCGCCCTATCTCCACAGCGAGTTTTCAAGACCCATGGGGAGCCAGCATGACCACCTTCGACGATCGCGAACGCGGATTCGAGGCCAAGTTCGCGCATGACGAGGAGATGGCGTTCCGCGTCACCGCGCGCCGCAACCGCCTGCTCGGCGCCTGGGCCTCGGCCCTGATGAAGCTGACCCCCGAAGAGGCCGATGCCTATGCCAAGGCAGTGGTGCAGGCCGAATTCGAGGAAGCCGGCGACGAGGACGTCATCCGCAAGCTGTTCGGCGACCTGACCGCCGCCGGCGTCGAGGTCGACGATGCCGCGGTGCGGCGCGCGCTGGAGGAGCAGACCGTCGAGGCGCGCCGCCAGCTGATGGAAGTGAAGTAACGACAATGGCGATGGCAGCCACCGAGATCGAGGCGCTGATCGTAGCAGGCATTCCCGACGCCCGCGTCGAGATCACCGACTTGGCCGGCGACGGCGATCATTATGCCGCGCGTGTCGTCGCCGAGAGTTTTCGCGGCATCTCGCGCGTCGAGCGCACACGCCGGGTTTATGGCGCACTTGGCGGTCGGATGGGGGGCGTGTTGCACGCCCTCCAGCTTACCACCGCCGTGCCCGAGTAGAGGAGTATGACCATGACCGACGACGCCCAGACACGTATTGCCGACATCGTGAGCAAGAACGAGGTGGTGCTGTTCATGAAGGGCAGCCCGCTTTTCCCGCAATGCGGCTTTTCGAGCCGCGCGGTGGCGATCCTCAACCATCTCGAGGTCGAGTTCGACAGCGTCGACGTCCTGCAGGACCAGGGCGTTCGCCAGGGAATCAAGGAATTCTCCGACTGGCCGACCATCCCGCAGCTCTACGTGCACGGTGAGTTCGTCGGCGGCTCCGACATCATGATGGAGATGTACGAGAGCGGCGAGCTGGCCGAGCTTTTCAAGAACTGACGTTCATTGTGCTCCTGCAAAAGCAGGAGCGCAAGCCCACGAAAGACTACGCCCGCGACTCTGGATTCCTGCGCTCGCAGGAATGCGCTTTGGGTATGTGATGTCGGGAAAGGCCGGGGCGGACGGACCAGCGCGCGTTGGGAGCATCGCACCGGTCCGTCCTGCTGAAGCGTGAAACGCTCGGCATATCCCATATAGAGCAGGACGCGTGCCAGTTGGCACCAGTCACGCAATTCCGCGGATTTCGATGGTTAACGGCTCCGCCCCACACCGTCGCGATGTAAGATTTTCCGACAGATGTTGGCCTTCGCCGCCGCCCGGCTTAGGAAGCGCGTCATGACATCTCCCCGTACCGGCGGCCGCATCCTGGTCGATCAACTCGTCGCGCAAGGTTGCGACCGGATCTTCACCGTCCCCGGCGAGAGTTTCCTCGCCGTGCTCGACGCGCTCCACGACACGCCCGAGATCGACCTGGTGGTGTGCCGTCAGGAGGGCGGGGTCGGCTATATGGCTTGCGCCGATGGCGAGATGACCGGGCGCCCCGGCATTGCCTTCGTCACGCGCGGCCCCGGCGCGACCAACGCCTCGATCGGCGTCCATGTCGCGATGCAGGATTCGGTGCCGATGATCCTGTTCATCGGCGACGTCGATCGCGCCACGCGCGACCGCGAGGCCTTCCAGGAAATCAATTTCGAGGCGATGTTCACGCCCATCGCCAAATGGGCGGCGCGGATCGACGATGCGAAGCGCATCCCCGAATATGTCGCGCGCGCCTATGCCACGGCGCTGAGCGGGCGCCCGGGGCCGGTGGTGCTGGCGCTGCCCGAGGACATGCTGCTCGATGTCGTCGAGACGCTCGACCGGCCGCGTGTCGCGCGCGTCACCCAGGCGGCGAACCCGATCGAGATCTGCGCGCTTGGCGGGTTGCTGGGAGGTGCGCGCAACCCGGTCGCGATCGTCGGCGGTGCCGGCTGGGATGCGACCGCCTCGACGCTGTTCGGCGAATGGGCCGCGCGCTGTAACCTGCCGGTGATCTCCGCCTTCCGCCGCCAGGATGCCATTCCCAACAGCTCCCCGGTCTATGCCGGCAATCTCGGCTACGGCCCCAACCCGAAGGTCGTCCAGCGGATCAAGGACGCCGATGTGCTGCTCGTCGTCGGCGCGCGGCTCGGCGAGGCGACCACCGACGGTTATACGCTGGTCACGCCCGACCATCCGGGTCAGTTGCTCGTCCACGTCCATCCCGACCCGGTCGCGCTCGGCCAGGTCTATCGCACCGACCTCGCAATCTGCGCCGACATGGCGAGCTTCGCCGACGCGGTGCTGGCGATCGACACGCCCGAACCCGGTTTTGGCGGCGACGCGGCACATGCCGACTGGCTCGCCTGGTCGACCCCCGCGCCGCGCGGCGTGGCGCTCGACCTCGGGCAATGCGTCTTGGCGATGCGTGCCGCGCTGCCCGGCGACACGATCATCTGCAACGGCGCCGGCAATTATTCGGGCTGGTGGCATCGCTACTGGGCTTATGGCGCCAATGATTGCCAGCTGGCGCCGACCGCCGGGGCGATGGGTTATGGCGTGCCGGCGGCAACCGCCGCCGCATTGCGCCATCCCGGCCGCCAGGTCGTCGCGCTGGCCGGCGACGGGTGTTTCCTGATGAACGGGCAAGAACTCGCCACCGCCGTCGCGCATGATGCCGAGATGCTGGTGCTGGTGATCGACAATGGCGGCTATGGCACGATCCGCATGCACCAGGAGCGCGAGTTTCCGGGCCGCGTCTCGGGCACCGAACTCGCCAATCCCGATTTCGCCGCGCTCGGCCGCGCCTATGGCTGTTGGGCAGAGACGGTGGAGACGACCGAGCAGTTCGCCCCTGCCCTCGCCCGCGCGATGGGCGAGCGCGGCGTGCGGCTGTTGCATCTCAAGACCGATATCGATGTGACGACGCCGGCAACGACGCTGACCGCCATCCGCGCGCGGTAGACACGAAAAGGGCCGCTCCCAAACAGGAGCGGCCCTTCGCGCGACGAATGTCGCCTCAGATTGTCAGATGTCGTCGCCCAAGGCGCCCTTGATCTTGCCGATGGTCTGCTGGGCCTTGCCCTTGACCTCTTGGCCCGCGCCCTCGTCGCGCGTCGCGGGATCGTCGCTGTGCTGCTTGACCTTGCCGATCGCCTCGTTGACATTGCCTTTGATCTTGTCGGTGAGTTCACCCATGTCGAAACTCCTTGCTGTCGCGTCGGTACCGGGGGCTGGCACCTTCCACGCCCGCGTAAAGAACGATCGGACTTCCAACGGGTTCCGCGCGACGGCTGATGGTTGAACGCACCACGCCGATCACCGCCGGCGAGCGTCTCTGGCTCGACCGGCTCATGATGCCGCTACCGCGCGGCGCGACCATTCTCGATCTCGGCTGCGGCGGTGGCGAGCCGATCGACCGCTATCTCATCGATCATGGCTTCCAGATCGTCGGGATCGACCATCGTACCCCGTTGATCGATCTGGCGTGCACGCGCTTCCCGCGCCAGCGCTGGTTACTCGGCGACATGCGCACGATCGTACTCGACGAGCAATTTGCCGCCGTGCTGGCATGGCAAAGCCTGCACCTGCTCTCCTCCACCGACCAGGCGACAATGGCGCAGCTTGCTGCGGCATGGCTCAAGCCCGGCGGGCGGTTGCTGTTCAGCGCACTGCCCGCCGATGAGGGTGATCTCGACGGCTTCCGCCCGGGGTCGCGCTTTCGTGAAAACCTCAGCGCCACCGACTATAGCGGCGCGCTAACCGCCCAGGGTTTGATCGAGATGGCGCATGTCGAAATCGACCGCGCGTGCAACGGCGCGGGGGTCTGGCTGGTCCGCAAACCGTAAGCCCCTAACGTGCGACCTTGGCGAGGAACGCGAGCACCGCGCGCCAGTTCGCCTCGGCGCCTTTCGGGTTCTTCGCCGCGATCAAGGTCGATGAGCCATGGACGCCGGCGGTCGGGACATATTGCTGCGCCTTGCCACCCGGGACCGCGCCGGCGATCGCTTTGGCGGCAGCGATCTCGTCAGGCTTGCTCGCCGAGGTGACGAACACCGGCACTGTTACGTCCGCCGCGGCTTGCTCGACCAATTGTTTGTCGGCGAAATACTCGCCGGGCGAAAAGGCCAAGATCGCCCGGACCACGCCCGGATTTGCGGCGGCGAGCGGGAAGACCAGCGATGACGAGTAGCTGCTCCCCCACAGGATGACGGGCAGCTTCTGCGATTGCGCCCAGTTGAGCGCGGTCTGCAGATCCTGTTGCGCCTCGAGATAATCGGGTGTGCGGGTCAGCGCGGCGGCGGTTTCATTGACGCCGTAAAGGTTGCCGCCCGCGCGCGCATCGACCGCCAGCGCGCTATAGCCCGCCGACGCCAGTCGCGGCGCGATCGTGGCATATTCGTCCTTGCTCGATCCCGCCTGGTGGAACAGCAGGATCAGCGCCTTGGGCTTCTGCGCGTCGTAGCGTCGCGCGAACACGGTCAAGCCGTCGCCTGCGCGAAAGGTCATCGCGACGGGAACAGCGACGGCCGCGGTCGCCGCCGCGGTCGCGGCGGCGCCGGTGGGGGCTGCCGTCTTTCCGGCTGGTGACTGACCGCAGCCGGCGAGCAGGAGCGCGCAGAGCAGAGGTGCGGCGCGCATCAGATCAGCCCCGCGAGCGGGCTCGACGGGTCGGCATAGCGCCGCTTGCCCATGCGGCCGGCGAGATAGGCGAGTCGCCCGCTTTCGACCCCGAGCTTCATTGCACGCGCCATCATGATCGGGTCCTTGGCCTCGGCGATCGCGGTGTTCATCAGCACGCCGTCGCAGCCGAGTTCCATCGCTGCCGCCGCGTCCGACGCAGTACCGACGCCGGCATCGACCAGCACGGGCACGCTGGCGCCCTCGACGATCAGCCGGATCGTCACCTGGTTCTGGATGCCGAGGCCCGAGCCGATCGGCGCGCCGAGCGGCATGATCGCGACGGCGCCGACATTCTCCAGCCGCTTCGCCGCGATCGGATCGTCGACGCAATAGACCATCGGCTTGAAGCCTTCATTGGCGAGGATCTCGCAGGCGCGCAACGTCTCGACCATATCGGGATAGAGCGTCTTGGCCTCACCCAGCACCTCCAGCTTGACGAGATCCCAGCCGCCAGCCTCGCGCGCCAGCCGCAAGGTGCGGATCGCATCCTCGGCGGTGAAGCAGCCGGCGGTGTTGGGCAGGTAGGTGATTCGCTTCGGGTCGATGAAGTCGGTCAACATCGGTGCGCCCGGATCGGTCACGTTGACGCGCCTTACCGCGACGGTGACGATCTCGGCGCCCGAAGCCTCGACCGCGGCGGCGTTCTGCGCGAAATCCTTGTACTTGCCGGTGCCGACGATCAGCCGCGAGCGAAAGGTCTTGCCCGCGACGGTCCAGCTGTCGTCAGCCAGCGTCGCGACATGATCGCCCCCGCCGACGAAATGGACGATCTCGAGCTCGTCGCCATCCTCGACCATCACCTGGCCGAGCGTGGAGCGCGGGACGACCGACAGGTTGCGCTCGACCGCGACCTTTTCCGGGTTGAGGCCGAGATCTGACGCCAGCGCGGCGAGGCTGAGCCCCGCCGCGACGCGGCGATGCTCGCCATTGATCATGATCGAGACGGTTCCGTCGCTATGCATTCGCCAACCTTTTTCGTTCGCCCCGCGCGATGTCGAGAAGCGCGTACCGGAATATGCCGCAAGATACGTGTCTCGACTTCGCTCGACACGAACGGCTAGAAAGCGCAGCAGATATGGCGTTCGTTCCCGCGTCGCAACCGAAAGGCCCGACTTGCCCGATACGATATTCGTCCTCAACGGCCCGAACCTCAACCTGCTGGGCACGCGCGAGCCGGAAATCTACGGTTCGGACACGCTCGACGACATTGCCGGCCTGCTCGAGGACCGCGCGCGCGAGCTCGATCTGGAGATCGACATGCGCCAGTCGAATCACGAAGGCCATCTGGTCGACTGGCTGCATGAGGCACAGGCGATGGGCGCCAGGGCCGTGCTGCTCAATGCCGGCGCCTTCACCCATACGTCGATCGCGCTGCACGATGCGATCAAGAGCATCCGCACGCCGGTGATCGAGGTGCATCTATCAAACCCACACAAGCGCGAATCCTTTCGTCACATCAGCTTCGTTGGCCAGGCGGCGAAGGGAACCGTCGCCGGGTTCGGCGCGCTTTCCTATCTGCTGGCGCTTGAAGCGGCGTCGCGCTTCTGACAGGACGCGCGCCCAACAAGGGAGAACAAGGTCGCATGACCGACAAAGAACATTCCAGCGCGATGCAGGTCGATATCGACCTGGTCCGCCAACTCGCCGAGATGCTCGATGCGACGGCACTGACCGAGATCGAGGTCGAGCATGGCGATCGTCGTATCCGCGTTGCGCGCAAAGCTGCCAGCGTGAGTGCGCCGGTGAGTTATGCACCAGCTGCCGCCGCGCCGGCCGCCGTTGCCGCACCGACCGAGGCTGCCCCGCCCGCAACCAGCGCCAATGCGGTGAAGTCACCGATGGTCGGCACCGTCTATCTTTCGGCCGACCCAAGCGCCGCGCCCTTCGTCAGCGTCGGCGCACGCGTCGCGGCCGGCGACACGCTGCTGATCGTCGAGGCGATGAAGGTGATGAACCCGATCGTCGCGCCGTCCGCCGGCACGGTGAAGGCCGTGCTGGTCGAGAACGGCCAGCCGGTCGAGTTCGACCAACCGCTCGTCGTCGTCGAATAACGGCCCCGACATGGCTGAGATCAAGAAGCTGCTGATCGCCAATCGCGGCGAGATCGCGCTGCGCATCCATCGCGCGTGCCACGAAATGGGCATCAAGACGGTCGCGGTGCACTCCACCGCCGACACCGAGGCGATGCATGTGCGCCTCGCCGACGAGGCGATCTGCATCGGCCCCCCCTCGGCGACCGAGAGTTATCTCAACATCCCCAACATCATCTCGGCGGCGGAAATCTCCAACGCCGATGCGATCCATCCCGGCTATGGTTTTCTCAGCGAGAATGCCAAGTTCGCCGACATCGTCGAGGCGCATGACCTGATCTTCGTCGGGCCCAAGCCCGAGCATATCCGCACGATGGGCGACAAGGTCGAGGCCAAGCGCACCGCCGGCGCGCTCGGCCTGCCGCTGGTGCCGGGATCCGATGGCGCGATCAGCGATGTCGCCGACGCCAAGAAGCTGGCCGCCGAGATCGGCTATCCGGTGATCATCAAGGCCGCCTCGGGTGGCGGTGGGCGCGGCATGAAGGTCGTCAACGACCCCGAGCATCTCGAAACGCAGATGCAGCAGGCCGGCAGCGAGGCCAAGGCGGCGTTCGGCGACGCGACCGTCTACATGGAAAAATATCTCGGCAACCCGCGCCACATCGAATTCCAGGTGTTCGGCGACGGCCAGGGCAATGCGATCCATCTCGGCGAGCGCGACTGCTCACTACAACGCCGCCACCAGAAAGTGCTCGAAGAAGCACCCTCCCCCGTCATCACGCCCAACGAGCGCGAGCGGATGGGCGGGATCGTCGCGCGGGCGATGGCCGACATGGGCTATCGCGGCGCGGGGACGATCGAGTTCCTGTGGGAAGACGGCGAATTCTACTTCATCGAGATGAACACCCGGCTGCAGGTCGAGCATCCGGTGACCGAGGCGATTACCGGGCTCGATCTCGTGCGCGAGCAGATCCGCATCGCCGAGGGGCATCCGCTGACGCTGCGCCAGGAAGACGTGCAGTTTCGCGGCCATGCGATCGAGTGCCGCATCAATGCCGAGGACCCGAGAACCTTCGCGCCCTCGCCCGGGCTGGTGAAACAATATCACGCCCCCGGCGGCATGAACGTGCGCGTCGATAGCGGGCTCTATGCTGGCTACAAGGTGCCACCCTATTACGACAGCATGATCGCCAAGCTGATCGTCTACGGTACCACCCGCCAGGGCGCGATCCGCCGGCTGCGTCGTGCGCTGGAGGAGTTCGTCATCGAGGGGATGAAAACGACGATCCCGCTGCACCAGGCGCTGATCGAGGATCCTGAGTTTCTCGAGGGCAAATACACGATCAAGTGGCTCGAGGAGTGGCTGGCCAGGCAGGAGCCGTAACGCCAGTTACCGTCATCCCGGCGCAAGTCGGGATCTCCCGGTGATGGCGCGCGCCCTTGCCGTATGAGACCCCGGCTTTCGCTGGGGTGACGGAATGAAGGCGACATAACGGGGGGAAGGCATGATACGCAGGATCATCGGCTGGGTCGCGCTCATCATCGGCATCGCCTTCGGCGCGCTGCTGCTGTTCGGTCGCACGCCCGACACCGATCCGGCCGCGATGCGCGCCAAATATGGCGCCCCGCCCTCGCAGTTCGTCGTTATTGGCGATGGCCTGACGATGCATGTTCGCGACACCGGCCCACGCGATGCCCCGGCGATCGTGCTGCTGCACGGTTCGAATTCGTCGCTGCAGACGTGGGACGAATGGGCGGCGCGGCTGGACAAAAAGTGGCGCGTCATCCGTTTCGACCTGCCGGGCCATGGGCTGACCGGCCCGCACCCGAAGCGCGACTATAGCGCCGCCGGGTTCGATGAGGCGGTCGATCGCGTCACGCGCAAGCTCGGCGTCGAAGGCTTCGCGCTGGCGGGCAATTCGATGGGCGGCTGGGTCGCCTGGACCTATGCCGCGACGCATCCCGAGCGCGTGTCGCGGCTGATCCTGGTCGATGCGGCCGGTGCGCCCGGATCGACAAAGCGGTCGCTGCCGATCGGTTTTCGCATTGCGCAAACTCCCGTGCTGCGCGACCTCACCAAAATCATCACGCCGCGCAGCGTGATCGAACAGAGCCTGCACCAGTCGGTGTCGAACCAGGCGATCGCCACGCCTGCGGCGGTCGATCGCTACTGGGAGCTGCTGCGTTACCCCGGCAATCGCCAGGCGACGATCGACCGTTTCTCCACGCGCCAGCCGCCCGCCACGCCCGCCGCCATGGCGCGGCTCACCATGCCGGTGCTGATCCTGTGGGGCGCGGAAGACAAGCTCATCCCGCTCGCCTCGGGCAAGTGGTTTGCGGCGCATATCCCGGGCAGCCGGCTGACCGTCTACCCGCATATCGGCCATGTACCGATGGAGGAAGCGGCCGACGCCAGCGCCGCCGACGTCGATGCCTTTCTGCAACAGGGACAGACCGCGACGAAGCCCGCCACCGCCAGGGAGTAGGTTCAGCCATGTTCATCGGCCATTACGCGCCCGCCTTCATCGCCGCGACATCGCGGCGTTCGCCGAAACTCGGCACGCTGTTCGTCGCCGCGCAGCTGATCGACATCAGCTTCTTCTCGCTGCTGCTGCTCGGGGTCGAGCATCTCCGGCTCGTGCCGGGTGCGACGAAGATGAACCCGATGGACCTGTACGATATGCCATGGGACCATAGCCTGGTCGGCGCGCTCGGCTGGGCGCTGGGTTTCGGCCTGATCATCCGGCTGCTTGGCCGCGACTGGACGGCGGCGGCGATCGGCGCGACATTGGTGCTGTCGCACTGGTTCATCGACCTGCTCGTCCACCGGCCCGACCTGACCATCGCCGGCCGCCCGCCGCTGCTCGGCCTGGGGCTGTGGAACCACCCCGCGATCGAGATCCCGCTCGAACTGCTGTTCGCCTTTGGCGGGCTGTGGTGGTTCGTCTCGCGGACCCGCGCGTACGGCGCTGCGGGGCGCTGGTCGCCGGTCGCGCTGGCGTTCGGCATGGCGGCGTTGCAGGCGTTCAACTGGCTCTCGCCGCAACCGACCGCCATTATCGACCCCGCCCCGGCATCGACCGGCGCGCTCGGCCTGTTCGCTTATGGTCTGCTCAGCCTGCTCGCCTGGTGGGTGGCGCGGACGCGGCAATTGTCCTAGCCCCGTCATTCGTCAACCGGGGGGAGACTTTATGGGGCTGGTCGAAACGCTTAGGTCGCTGACGGGATCGCAACGCAGCGCGATCTGGGCGAGTTATCTCGGCTGGACGCTCGATGCGTTCGACTTCTTCCTGCTGGTGTTCATGTTCAAGGCGATCGGCGCGGAATTCCATGCCGAGACCGAGACCGTGCTCGAACTGGGCTTTCTGACGCTCGCCGCGCGGCCGTTCGGCGCCTTTTTCTTCGGCTGGCTCGCCGACCGCTATGGCCGCCGCCCGGTGATGATGGCGGTGATCCTGCTTTTCTCCTTCTTCTCCTTCGCGTCGGGTTTTGCGACGAGCCTGCCGATGCTGTTCGTCATTCGCGGCCTGTTCGGTTTCGCGATGGGCGGCGAATGGGGCATCGGCGCGAGCCTCGTGATGGAAAGTGTGCCCGCCCGCCTGCGCGGCCCAGTGTCCGGCCTGCTGCAATCGGGCTACCCGTCGGGCTTCTTCCTCGCCAGCCTGACCTATTATCTGTTCTTCGATCATATCGGTTGGCGCGGCATGTTCATGGTCGGCATCGCGCCGGCGATCCTCGTCTTCCTGATCCGCCTGCACGTCGATGAAAGCCCGGCGTTCGAAAAGCGTCGGGCGCAGCGCAAACCCAACCCGTTCGCCGAACTGGCGAAGAACTGGAGGATCGCGCTCTACCTCGTCGTGCTGATGACGGCATTCAACTTCTTCAGCCACGGCACGCAGGACACCTATCCGCTGTTTCTGCAAAAGCAGCATGGCTTCGACACGCACACCACCGGCATGCTGACCATCGTGATGAACATCGGCGCGATCATCGGTGGCATCAGCTTCGGCTTCTGGTCGGAGCATATCGGGCGCAAGCGCGCGATCATCATTGCGGCGCTGCTGGCGCTGCCGTTCATCCCGCTCTGGGCGTTCAGCACCACGCCGCTGATGCTCGGCGTCGGCGCCTTCTTCATGCAGGTCGCTGTGCAGGGCGCCTGGGGCATCGTACCGGTGCACCTCAACGAACTGTCGCCGGCGCTGGTGCGCGGCATGTTCCCCGGCTTCGCCTATCAGCTCGGCAACCTCATCGCCTCGCGCAACGGCCCGTTGCAGGGCTGGATCGCCAAGACGCATGACGGCAATTACGGGCTCGCGCTCGCACTGGTCGCGGGGGTGACGGTGGTCGTGCTGGTGATCTGGACGGCGATCGGGCCGGAGCGGCGCGACGTCGATTTCGTGGCGGAGGCGGACGCGTGAAGGCGACGATCTGGCACAATCCGCGCTGCTCCAAGTCGCGTCAGGCATTGGCGATCCTCAGCGAGACGCCCGGCGTGGAGGTCGAGATTGTCGAATATCTCAAACACCCCCCGCCCCGCGCCAAACTCGCCGCGCTCTACGCCCGCGCCGGGATGACGCCGCGCGAAGGGCTCCGCACGGGCGAGGACGGCGCCAAGGCGCTGAAGGGCGCGACCGACGACGCGATCCTCGACGCGATGGCGGCCGACCCGATCCTCATCGAGCGCCCGCTGGTCGAGACCGACAAGGGCGTGCGGCTGGGGCGACCGCCGGAGAAGGTGCGGGAGATTCTTTAGGTCCACGACCGACGCTGGCGGAAAGCTGGCATTCACGGGGAACGCGGTGTTCTTCTTCTCCCCTCCCTTCCAGGGAGGGGCTGGGGGTGGGTGCCGCCGAGACACTCGGCGGCTTCCGACAGAATGTGCTGGGCGGCGCCCTCTGGGTTGGCCATCACGTCCGAGTTCCAGAGCCGTATGATCCGCCAACCGAGACGCTCAAGATAAACTGAGCGCCGCTGATCCGCTGTCACTTGATCGAAATGCTGGCTCCCATCGAACTCTACGCCGAGCCGCGCCTGACGGCACGCCAGATCGATGATGAACGGTGGCACCACCAACTGGCGAGTAAAGGCCGGCCGATAACGTGAGACCAGATGCCAGATCGCCCGTTCGGCAGGCGTCGGATTGTTGCGCAGCTCGCGCGCCCGTCGCGTGAGTTCAGGATCGATGCGATGGCGCATGTCGGGAGGGTAGAATGGCTCGCTGCGCTCGCCAACCCACCCCCAGCCCCTCCCTTGCAGGGAGGGGAGCAGAATTCGCGCACACGCAGGGCGAGGCAAATTTGCGCGCCATCGCACTAGCCCCCTCGCCCGGCCCCCGCTAAGGGCTGCGGCATGAGCCAGATCACCCCTGAGATCGTCGCCCAGCACGGCCTGTCCCCGGAAGAATATGAGCGTGTGCTGCACGCCATGGGGCGTGAGCCCAACCTGACCGAGCTCGGCATCTTCTCGGTCATGTGGTCGGAGCATTGCTCGTACAAATCCTCGCGCATCCATCTCAAGAAGCTGCCGACCACCGGCCCGCAGGTGATCTGCGGCCCGGGCGAGAATGCCGGCGTGGTCGATATCGGCGACGGCCAGGCGGCGATCTTCAAGATGGAGAGCCACAACCATCCGTCCTATATCGAGCCTTACCAGGGCGCGGCGACGGGCGTCGGCGGGATCCTGCGCGACGTCTTCACAATGGGCGCGCGCCCGGTCGCCAACATGAATGCGCTGCGCTTCGGCCGGCCCGAGCACCCCAAGATGCGCCACCTGATCGCCGGCGTGGTCCATGGCATTGGCGGCTATGGCAATTGCGTCGGCGTGCCGACGGTCGGCGGCGAGGTCAATTTCCACAAGGCCTATGACGGCAACATCCTGGTCAACGCGATGACCGTCGGCGTCGCCGAGACGAACAAGATCTTCTATTCGGCCGCCTCGGGCATCGGCAACTCGATCGTCTATGTCGGCTCGAAGACCGGGCGCGACGGCATTCACGGCGCGACCATGGCCTCGGCCGATTTCTCCGAGGATTCCGAAGAGAAGCGCCCGACCGTGCAGGTCGGCGATCCGTTCACCGAAAAGCTGCTGATCGAGGCGTGCCTCGAGCTGATGGCGTCGGACGCGATCGTCGCGATCCAGGACATGGGCGCTGCCGGCCTGACCTCCTCCTCGGTCGAGATGGCGTCCAAGGGCGGCGTAGGCATCCAGCTCGACATGGACACGGTGCCGTGCCGCGAAACCGGCATGACACCCTACGAGATGATGCTGAGTGAGAGCCAGGAGCGCATGCTCATGGTGCTCAAGCCCGGCCGCGAGGATTTTGCCGAAGCCATCTTCAGGAAGTGGGAGCTCGATTTCGCGGTCATCGGCCACGTCACCGATACGGGCCGCATGGTGCTGACCTTCAAGGGCGAGACCGTCGCCGACATCCCGCTCGGCCCGCTCGCCGACGATGCGCCGGCCTATGACCGGCCGTGGGTGAAGACCCCGCCCCCGGCGCCGCTGAGCGACGTGCCCGAGACGACCGACATCGCCGCCGACCTGCTCAAGCTGATGGGCTCGCCCGACATCGCCTCGCGGCGCTGGATCTGGGAGCAATATGATTACAGCGTCGGCGCCGACACGGTGCAGCGCCCCGGCGGCGACGCCGCGGTCGTCCGTGTCCATGGCACGAACAAGGGCCTGGCGATTACCACCGACTGCACCCCGCGCTATTGCTTCGCCGACCCGTATGAGGGCGGCAAGCAGGCGATCGCCGAAGCGTATCGCAACCTCTGCGCGGTCGGCGCGACTCCGCTCGCCACCACCGACTGCATGAATTTCGGCAACCCGCAGCGGCCCGAGATCATGGGCCAGTTCGTCGGCTGCATCGAGGGCATGGCCGAGGCGTGCAGCGCGCTCGACTTCCCGATCGTCAGCGGCAACGTGTCGCTCTACAACGAGACCAAGAATGACGACGGCAGCGGCAGCGCGATCCTGCCGACGCCCGCGATCGGCGCGATCGGGCTGCTCGCCGACTGGTCGAAAAGCGCAACGATCGCTTTCAAGGGCACCGGCGACGTCATCGTGTTGATCGGCACGCGCAGCGGGCATCTCGGCCAGTCGCTCTGGCTGCGCGAGGTTCATGGCCGCGAGGAAGGCCCACCGCCGCCGGTCGATCTCGCGGCCGAACGCCGCACCGGCGAATTCGTGCGCGGCGCGATCGCCTCGGGCGCGCTGACAGCGGTGCACGACGTGTCCGATGGCGGCGTCGCGGTGGCGATCGCCGAGATGGCGCTGGCCGGCGGCTATGGCGCGATGCTTCACGCGCCGCTGCCGTGCGGCGTCGCCTGCTCGCTGTTCGGCGAGGACCAGGGGCTCTACATTGCGACGATCGCCGACTATGCGCTGCTCGACACGCTGGTCGCCGCCGGTGCCGCCGACGTCGAGGTCGAGCGGATCGGCCGGACGATTGCCGACCGGCTGATCTTCGAACTGCCCGACGATGATCACGTCGTGACGCTCGCGCAACTGCGTGCCGCGCATGAGGGTTTCTTCCCCGCGCTGATGGGCGACACGATCGCCTAAAGCATCGTGCAGAAAATCTGACCTGTTTCGTCGCGTTTCTCTCTACTTCCCCGGCGAAGGCCGGGGCCCAGTTGGGAAACAGCGATAATTTGCGTTGCGGCTGATTATTTCCGACATACCGACTGGGCCCCGGCCTTCGTGTTTAGACCGGAGACAAGGTAGACACCTGTTCGGGGACATGGTGGACGGATTTGACGATGTTTTGTCGCAGGTCGACCTGCGACAAAACATGTCG
>NZ_JAXOJP010000053.1:0-21901 GCF_036663795.1 Parasphingomonas halimpatiens | reverse complement strand
CCTATGTTGCCGGCGGGCGGTATCAGTCCAGGCCATCTGCTTCTCCTATCGTCTCGACAACGACGGTGAATCACAACCTACTGATATCGCTCAACCACTTTCCGCTCGGGCTCTTAGGTCCGGCCTGGGACGGCGCTTGTTTAGGTGGTCAGGCGGCGCGCATTTCGGTAGCCCTGTCCGCCTGGCTTCGCTTTCCAACCGGCTCGCTCTTAGAGTGGCCTGCCATCAGAAGGGCTGTAGTGTCGCGCGCACTAAGCCCCTGACTGAACAGGAATCCCTGCATTACCGGGCAGCGCTTCTCGCGCAGCAACGTAAGCTGTTCCGCCGTCTCGACCCCCTCCGCCACGCAGTCGAGATTGAGCTGCCGAGCGAGGTCAAGGATACTGTAGACGATCGCGGCTGTACCAGCATCCTCGACAAGGTCCCGGACAAAGGAACGATCGATCTTGATGCGGTCGAGCGGGAAGCGCTTGAGGTAGCTCAGCGATGACCAGCCCGTACCGAAATCGTCCAGCGATAGCGAGACGCCCAAATCCTTGAGGTCGCGCATGATCCTGATCGTTCTCTCGGTATCGTCAAGCGTGATGCTTTCGGTCAGCTCCAGTTCCAGCCACCGGGCGTCCAGCCCGGACTGATCGAGTACCTCGCGAACAACGGCGACGATATCGCCTCGGTAGAATTGCTGCGACGAAAGATTGACCGCAATGCGCACCGCCGGCACGCCTTCGGCCTGCCAAGCTGCGGCTTGAACGCAGGCATTTTGCAGTACCCACCGCCCAACCTCCACCATCCGCCCATGTTCCTCGAGGAGGGGTATGAACAGGGCGGGCGCAATGAGGCCTTCGGTCGGATGGTGCCACCGGAGCAACGCCTCAAGGCCGTTGATGGCGCCGGTTTCCAGCAGAATCTGGGGCTGGAAATGGAGTTCGAACTCGCCGCGTTCGCAGGCGCCATGCACATCGTTCGACAAGGTGTGCCAGCGTTCCGCGGCCATGCTGAGATCGCGACTGAACAGCCGATGATCGCCGCGCCCCTTATTCTTCACCTGATACATCGCCGTGTCGGCCGCTTGCAGCAAGGCGGCGGGATTGTCTCCGTCTCCGGGATAGAGGCTGATGCCGATACTCGCTCCGATATGAAGTTTGCGGCCATCGATCTCGAACACGGGCTCGAGCGCCTTGAGGATTCGCCCGGCGAGCGCTTCGGCGTCGGCAGGGCCTGAAAGTTCGGCCGCGGCGACGACAAATTCGTCACCGCCGAGCCGCGCAGCTGTATCGTGCTCGCGAAGCACACTGCGCAAGCGCACCGAAACCTGCTCGAGCAACTCGTCGCCGACAAAATGTCCCAGGCTGTCGTTGACATGCTTGAAATGATCCAGGTCCAGCAACAGCAGACCGATCTGGCTCTGGTCTCGCCGCGCATGGGCAATGGCGACGTTGAGACGATCCATCAGCATCGTGCGGTTCGGGAGGCCCGTGAGCGCGTCGTGCAGCGCGAGATAGCGGATGCGTGCATACGCCTCCTTGCGCTCGCGGATGTCGCGAAAGGTGCATTGCGCGAGTAGCCGGCCGCTTGCGCGATAAGTGCTGCCGATAACTTCGACCGAAAACTGCGTGCCGTCGGAGCGAGACCAGCTCCACTCCTCCCACTTCATCTCGCCTTCGTCCCGCAGCGCGTCGAGTGCGGCGCGGCCCGCGTCCGGATCGCCGAACAGCGGCAGCGTCGCAAAACCCTGGCCACGCACCGGATCCACATCGGTGCCCAGCATGGCGGCACAGCGGGCATTGAGGTCACAAACCGTGCCGTCTTCGCAATCGATAACGAGGATGCCGTCGCCCGCAGTTTCGAACAACCGGCGGTGGCGTTGCTCCGAATCGCGAAGCGCAAGCTCGGCGGTCTCGCGGGCAGAGACTTCCTTCTCTAGTTGCTGATTCTGCTCGTTCAGGGCAGTGCGCGCGCGGCGCAACGCGATGTGCGTCCGGACGCGCGCGAGCAGCTCCTCGACCTGGAAAGGCTTGCTGACGTAATCGACGCCGCCGGCGTCGAATGCCGCGACCTTGCTCGCGACATCGTTGAGCGCAGTCATAAAGATTACCGGAATGTCGCCCGTCACTTCCTGCTGTTTCAGCCGGCGGCAGGTTTCCAGGCCATCGAGATCGGGCATCATTACGTCGAGAAGGATCAGGTCGGGCGTCGCGAACGCTGCTCGCTCCAGAGCTTCGTAGCCGCCCAGCGCGACCAGCACTTTATAGCCGTGCGCTTCGAGATGATCGACGACAACGCCGATATTCACCGGGTTGTCGTCGACGATCAGAATCGTCTCCTGCGCTCGCGGGTCGGGCTGCGGCCTCATGCGGCTTCCTTGTTCTTGAGCTGTTGCTCGATCAGCCGCAGGACGGCCGGGGATTGATAGGCGGCGGCGAGTGTTTGCAGTCGTTCGGCGAACGGCCGGTATTCGTCGCTCATTTCGGCGATGTCGCCCGCCATCGCGCGGATCGCGCGCATATTACCCGCACGCGCATGGTCGAGCAGCACCTGCAGCTGACTGCAGCCCGGGCCGACGAGCGGCTTGGTCTCGCCACAGTCGCCGCCATCGGTTGCGGGGTTCGCCGCAAGCAGCTGGGCGATCACCTCGTCCAGCCGGGACAGGTCGATCGGCTTGGGCAGCAGCCGGTCGGCGCCGGCGCGCCGCGCCGCGGCCTCCAGTTCGGCCGACGGGTTTGCGGAAACCGCGATGACTGGAAGCTGGCGTAAGCCCGGACGGAGCCGTAATCGGCGCAGCGCTTCGAGGCCGTCCATCACCGGCATCTTCACATCCATCACGATCAAGTCGGGTCGGGCGCGCTCGATCATCTCGAGCGCCTCTAGCCCGTCCTTGGCCTCGCGCACACGAAAGCCCTGCGCCTCCAGCGCCTGTTGCAGCAGAGAGCGGTTGGTCTCGAGGTCATCGACCACCAGGATCTCGCGAGCTTCACCTGGGCCGCGCAGGGCGGGCGCGCATATGACTCCATGATGGGATTGCAGCGCGAAGGGCAACTCGACGCGGAAGCGACTGCCTCGGCCAGGCGCGCTCTCGACGCCGATCTCACCTCCAATCATCTCGACGATCTGGCGCGAGATGCTAAGCCCCAGGCCGGTCCCGCAGCTGCGGTCGATTGCGCTACCCGCCTGTTCGAACGGGCGGAAAATGCGTTCAAGCTGGCCGGGGGCGATCCCGTCACCGGTATCGAGGACATCAAACCGCAACCTGACGTCCCCGTCGCCCCAACTGATGGTCGAGACTTCGAGCCGAACCTCGCCCTTGGTAGTGAATTTGACCGCATTGCCGAGCAGGTTGAGGAGCACCTGACCGAGCCGCTTCCCGTCTGCAAGGACCCGATCAGGCACATCGGCGGCGGTTTCGGCGGTGAATTCCAGTCCCTTCTCCTCCGCACGCAGGCGAGTCATCGCAGTGACCCCCGCGATGCACGCGCGTAGATCGAACGGCGCAGGCAGCAACTCAAGCTTGCCCGCCTCAACCCTTGAGATATCGAGGATGTCGGTAATGAGCGCAAGCAGGTGCGCGCCGCTATGGCGGATCGTGCCCACGGCCGACCGCTGCCGCTCGGAAAGACTGTCGCGCTCCAGCAGCTGGGCATAGCCGATAATCGCATTGAGCGGCGTGCGCAACTCATGGCTCATGTTGGCGAGGAACTGCGACTTGGCGGCGCTCGCCGTTTCGGCGACGGCGCGGGCCTCGGCCAACGCACGGCCATCCTCCGCCAGTTCGCGCTGCCGCGCTTCAAAGCTGCGCTTCACGTCGAAAAAGCGAAAAACGAGGAACAAGGCGCTCAACACCAGCCACGCCCCGATAATGATCAGGTAGAATTGCTCGGGTGAGAGATGGACGCCTTCGAATTCGATTTCCTCGACCTTTACCGCGAATTTTCCCGAAGGTGACCCGCTGCCGGAGATGAACTCGATCGCGATGACGTTGTGGAAGTCTGGCTTGGCCTGCTCGGGCGTCAGCTTCTGGTTCGCCGCCCACCATGCCTCGATCTCGAAACGCGCAGGCGTCAACTCGATCAGATTGTCGCCTTCGACGATATCGAAGGTGGCGGTGTTGGGCTTAAGCGTCTCGTCGGCGCCGACCCGGCTGAAGGCAGGATCGAAGTTCTTGAGCGCCAGCCGTAGCTTGCCCGGCGGGCCACGATAATTGAGCCTGACCTTGATCGTTTCCACATAGGAGAGATCGACCCCCTGGCGGGGTGTGGCAGCGTTGAACACCACCCCATAGCCGCAAAACGGAAAGGCGAAGCCCGGCCGGAGATCGCAGGTCCAGGACAATGGTTTGGTCGAATCGAACTTGAGCACCGAGTGGCCCCCGTTGGGGCGATCGTCGAAGGAATAAGGCGAGGCGCCGCTCGAGTTGGGCGTCAGGCTCATTTTCTCGCGCGTGATAGAATCCTGGCCCAGCACCGTCGCAAAGGTGAGGACTAGTGACAGGAAGATCACCGTTTCGGCCTTGAAGCTCGCGGCGCGAGCCCACACGCGATTGGACCGATGTGCGCCTTCGCTTGCGTCAGGTCGGAAATGCTTCAGCCCGCCGACCCCAAATCGCGGGCGACTGGGGACAATTCTTGGAGTTGACAGAGGCGGACCCAACGGAATTTCTGACCTCCTCGCGACATGGCGCCTCGGAGCCCCTTCCAAGGAGTTAGGGGGAAATGATTATCGAGAGACTTCAATAAGGGAGAGGGAAGCTACGTAACCATACGCGATGTGGACCGCGCTCGATTTCCCCCAGATCTAGATTGCAGCGCATTCGCCGGCGGCGGGGCTGACCCAAACGTCCGAATTTTGCGCCCTCTGCCCGACTGCCGCCGGTCCCTTAACGGCCCAGATCGCGCCGAAAAACGGTTGCTCAACGAACGGCGGGTTTCAGGAATCCGAAAATCTTCGCTAACCGGCCGGAATTGGGGCGGAACCAGAACGGCCGTTATATGAGTCTACCGCCTGATCGGCGCTCGCGCCCACGGTTGGGACGTATCCGCGCCGCCCAATTGCGTGCCGCTGGATCGCACGTTGCGGATGGGCTCGTACCCGGCGATTGCGTTGCCGTTCGGTCGCCGTCACCAGAGCGCGGGACTTGACCGGTCGCCGACGGTGTCGCCCCGCTACCGCGCGACAGGAAAGGAAGAGCGCAGATCATCATCCGGTTGGCAAATGCGGCAGACGCGCCCTTCCTGCCCGCGATCGAGCGTTCGGCGGGCGAGGCGTTTCGCGCGATCGACGATCTGGCGTGGATCGCTGATGCGGACGATCTGTCGGTCGAGCGGTATGCCGCGCTGATTGCCAGCGGCGCGGCATGGGTCGCCAGCGACGCGGCGGGCGATATCGCCGGCTTTCTATGCGGCGAGGTCTTTTGCGATGCGCTGCACATCTGGGAGATGTCGGTGCGCCACGACAGGCAGCGGGCGGGGCTGGGCAGACGCCTGCTTGCAACCGCGATGTCATGGGCGGCAGCGACGCGGCTGCCCGCCGTTACGCTGACGACGTTTCGCGAGGTCGCCTGGAACGAGCCCTTTTACCGGCGTGCCGGCTTCCGCACGCTGCCGGATCATGACCTGACGCAGCGCCTCGCCGAAACGTTGCGCGCGGAGGTAGCGAACGGCATGCCCGGCGAGCGTCGCTGCGCCATGTGGCTCGATCTGCCGGCGCACGCGGTTTCCGTCGAACCACGCCACGATCTTTCGCCCAACGAGATCGACGCCATCGAGGATCACCTCTATCGCCACAACAGCGACGCGACCGGGCAGGACGACGCGCAGGGCCTCGGCTTCGTCATGCGCGACGAAGTCGGGCGGATGATCGCCGCCGCTGTTGGTTACAGCTGGGCGGCCACGTCCGAACTCAAGCAGATGTGGGTCGACGAGGCGCATCGCGGGCGTGGCCATGCGCGCGCCCTGCTCGATGCGTTTGTCGGAGAGGCGCGGCGGCGCGGTGTGCGCCGCATCTGGGTACAGAGCCACGACTTCCAGGCGCCGGCCTTTTTGCGAGAAGGCCGGATTCGCGCGCATGGCCGAATTTCCCGGCTGGCCCGACGGCCACAGCAATGTGATCCTCTGCAAGACGCTCGCCGACGCGGCGGACCAGCCGGCCTGATTCACGGCGCGCGGCTCCGCGCGCACTATGCCGGCGCCACCGCGCTCGCGACGCATTTCGTGTTGGGAAATCGCCGGTCGGCCCGACGGAGCCTGCCAGTGAACGCCGCCAAAATCATCACGGCCCTCCATAAAGGGTCCAGTAAAAACCCAGTCTTCGCACCCGGAAAAATCACGAGCGCCGCAGCATGGCCGCACTATTCGCTGTTGGACAAGGCGGCGTCGCCTTCGCGCGATCTTCAAGCCGCAAGTAACGCGCGATGATCAAGCAAACCCCCCGTCGGTCGTCAAAATACCCCGAATACTTGGCGTTGGACGCACCGACGACTTGCCGAATATTTGCCGCGCACGATCGCGGCGACGCCATTGTCGGTTCGTCCCGCCTCGGCCATAACGTGGGCGAAACAACGGGGGCGGGCAGGCCGATGGGGGGACGGTTGCGGCAGGCGTTGCGCAAGCGGGGTGGGGCGATCCTGCCCGGTCTCGCCGCGCTGTTCGTCGCCCTGTTGTTGCAGGCGATCGGCGTGTCGGCGATCGACCGCGCCTCGGCCCTGCTGTTCGACAGCTATCAGCGCGCTAAGCCACGCGCGTATCAGGACGCCGGCGTCCGGGTCATCGATATCGACGACGAGACGTTGCGCCGCTTCGGCCAATGGCCCTGGCCGCGTACCGATCTCGCCGCGCTCAACACCCGGCTCGCCGATGCCAGCGCCGCGGCGATCGGCTACGACATCGTTTTTTCCGAGCCCGACCGCACGTCGCCGGCGCAGCTTGCCGGGCGGCTGCGTCGCGAGGGCGGGCGTGAAGAGGCGCTCGCGGCGCTGAGCAAGCTCCCGGACAATGACGCGGTGCTGGCCGATGCCTTCGGCAAGACCAATGTCGTGCTGTCCTATTTCCTGACCGGGGACGGCAAGGGCGGGCAGGTCGAGCCGAAGATGGGCTTCGCTTATGCCGGCACCCAGCCACGGACCGGCAAGGCGACCTATACCGGCGCGATCCAGCCGCTTCCGGCCTTGCGCCAAGGGGCTGCGGGGCTCGGTTTCGTCAGCCTGCCGCCCGACAGCGACGGCATCATCCGCAAGGCGCCGCTGATCTCGACCGAGAACGGCCAGTTGCTGCCGGCCTTCTCGCTCGAGGCGCTGCGCGTCGCGTACCAGACCCAGTCGGTGATCGTGAAATCGAGCGATGCGAGCGGCGAACATGGCGGCGATGGCGCCAATGTCGTCTCGCTCAAGGTCGGCGATTCCGAGGTGCCGACCACCGCCGAGGGGCGGCTGTTGATGTATTACACCGCGCCGCATCCGGCGCGCGTCGTGCCGGCCTGGAAGGTGCTGACCGGCCAGCTTTCCCCGGCCGAGATGGAGCGCGACTTTGCCGGGCAGATCGTGCTGGTCGGGACCAGCGCGGCAGGACTCTACGACCTGAAATCGACCCCGCTGGCGGATACCGAACTGGGCGTCGTTATCCACGCCCAGGCACTCGAACAGATCATCACCAAGACCTTTCTCAGCCAGCCCGACTGGGCGAGCGGTGCCGAGCGCGCCGCCCTGCTGTTGCTCGGGCTGGTCATGGCCTTTTCGCTCCCATGGCTCGGTGCGACGCGCGGCGCGATCCTAGGGCTGGTGATGGTCGGCGGGCTCTTGCTCGGCAGCTGGGAGGCGTTCAGCCGGGCGCGGCTGCTGCTCGATCCGACCTGGCCGGTGCTCGGCCTGATCTTCGTCTATGTCATCGAAACCGGCATCACCTTTTATCGCGAGGAGCGCCAGCGCGCCTATATCCACAAAGCCTTCGACCGCTATCTTTCGCCCGAAATGGTCCAACAGATCGTCGACGATCCCGGCCGTCTCCAGCTCGGCGGCGAGGAGCGCCAGATGACGGTGCTGTTCTGCGATATCCGTGGCTTTTCGCGGCTGTCGGAGAAGCTGACCCCGCAGGAGATCATCCAGTTCCTGATCGCCTTCCTCACCCCGATGTGCGACATCCTGCTGGCCAACAAGGCGACGATCGACAAGTTCATCGGCGACGCCGTGCTGGCCTTCTGGAACGCGCCGCTCGACGACCCCGATCAATATGCCAATGCCGCGCGCAGCGCGCTGGCGATGACGCGGCGACTGCGCGAGATCAATGTCGAGAAACGTAGCGCCGACGATCCGCTATGGCCCGGCAATGTCAGCATCGGCATCGGGCTGAACGCCGGCCCGTGCTGCGTCGGCAATATGGGGTCGGCGCAGCGCCTGTCCTATTCGCTGATCGGCGACACGGTAAACCTCGCCTCGCGCATCGAGGGGATGACCAAATATTACGGCCTGCAGATCGCGATCGGCAGCGAGCTGCGCCGTCATCTGCCGCATTTTGCGATCGTGTCGCTCGATCACGTCAAGGTCGTCGGCCGCGAAGCGCCCGAGGAGATTTTCGGCCTGCTCGGCGACGAGAGCCTGGAACAGGAACCAGGCTTTCGCGACTTTGCCGTTCGCCATCAGGCGATGCTCGATGCCTATCGCGCGCAGGATTGGGCGCTGACCGACCGGCTGGCCGTCGAAGGGCAGGGCGCGGCGGTAAGTTGCGGCCTGCGCAAATTCTACCTGCTCATGCGCGAGCGCGCGGCCTATTTTGCCGCCAATCCGCCCGGCGCCGATTGGGATGGTGTCTTCTCGGCGACCGAGAAGTAGCGGTCAGCGGGTGGGGATGCCCAATGTCGCCGCCTCGGCGTTCAGTCGTGCCGCTGCCCCGGGATTGGCGGCGAGCGCTGCGCGATACGCCGCCTTCGCCTTGTCGGGCTCGCGTAGCTGGATGCGGCTACGCATCAGCATCACCCAGCCATCGACATTGGTCTTCTCCTTCGCCAGTCGCGCCTCGAGCTGGTCGACCATGCCGGCGATCATCGCCTGCTGCTGCGATGGTGTCAGCGACTGCGCCGCCTGCATCTGCTCCGCCGTCGGTCCTGGGGGCACGCTCCCCGGAGCGGTGCCGAGCGCGCCGTGCGGCGCGGGCGTCGGCAAGGCTGCAAGGCGCTTCGCGACGTCGATCTTGTTGATCTGCGCGACCTGTTCGATCGTGCGCCGAACGTCGGCGGCCCAGGGAGCGCCTGGCGGTGAATCTTTGAGGATGGCGAACCACGCATCGATCGCGCCCTTATGGTCGCCATCGAGATCGCGGCGCACGCCGAGGAAATACCGCGCGCGCGGGTCCTTGGGGTCGATCGCCGCCGCGCGCTTGAACGCGTCGAGCGCGGCGGCGGGAAAGGGATCGCGCGGATCGGCCTTGACCAGCGCTTCGCCGAGCGCCGACCATGGCTCGGCACGTGTCGGGGCGAGCGTCGTCGCGCGACGAAAGCTCGCAACCGCGTTGCCGAAATCGTTCGTAGCCGCCTGTGCATCGCCAAGCGCCATCCACGCGTCGGCATTGTTCGGCGTTTGGCGTACGGCGGCGCGAAGATCGGCGACCGGGTCCGCCGCAGGCGTCGCCGAAGCTGTTGGGGCAGGCGTCGCGTCGTCGTGCGACGTCAGCTTCCAGCCGATCGTGCCGGCGAGCAATACCCCCGCACCCGCCAGCGCGGCGATCCCAAATCGAGATGTCGCTGCCATCCTATCCCCCGTTCCGTGCCAATGCCATGGCTGGTCTGCGCCGACATCCATGCTAGGTGTGGGGCGCGGCGGCAAGCGTTCGTCGCGGCCGTTTCGGCAAACGGGGGAGTGGGGCGGTTGAGTGACCGCGTCCGGATCGCGATCATCGGCTCGGGGCCGGTGGGGCTGAGCGCGGCGGCACGCGCCGCCGCGCTGGGGCTGAGCCATGTGTTGCTCGAAAAGACCGATCACCTCTCCGACACGATCTTCAAATACCAGAAGGGCAAGCACGTCATGGCGACGCCCAGCCAGCTGGTGTTGCGCGCCGACCTGCCGTTCGCCGCTGGGAAGCGCGAGGCCATTCTCGACGCCTGGAACCACGGCGCGACGAAGATTGCCGTTCGCTATCGCAGCGAAGTCACCGCCATCACCGGCGAAAAAGGCGATTTCACGCTGACGCTGAAGGACGGCGCGACGATCGCGGCCGAAACGGTGGTGCTGGCGATCGGCACGCAGGGCAACCCGAACCTGATGCGCTGCGAGGGCGCCGACAGCCCGCATGTCCAGTATCAGCTCGACGATCCCGGCGAATATGTCGACGAGCATATCACCGTCATCGGCTCGGGCGATGCAGGGATCGAGAACGCACTCGGCCTCGCTGCCGATCCGGCGCAGGGCAATGTCGTCACCATCCTCAATCGCTCGGCCGATTTCGCGCGCGCCAAGGCGGCGAACGTCAAATTGCTCAACGAGGCTGCCGCGTCGGGCCGGCTGACGATCCGCACCGAAACCACACCGGTGGCGGTCCGCCCCGGCGAACTGTTGCTCGACACGCGCGACGGGCAGCAGACGATCCGCTGCGACCGCGTGATCGCGCGGATGGGCTCGGCCGCGCCGCGCGCCTTTATCGAGGGCTGCGGAATCGAATTTACCAGCAAGGATCGCGAGGCCTTTCCCGGTCTGTCATCGACCTTCGAGACGACCCGGCCCGGCATCTATGTCATCGGGGCGCTCGCCGGTTACCCGCTGATCAAGCACTGCATGAACCATGGCCATGACGTGGTCGAGTTCATCAACGGCAACACCACGCTGAAGCCGGCGGACGAGCCGATCCTCGCCAAGAAGTTCGAGAAGTTTCGTGCGCGGCGTTCGGTCGATGAGTGGCTCGCGCTGCTCAAGCGCGACGTCACGATCCTCAACGAGCTTTCGCCGCTCCAGCTGCGCGAATTCATGCTCGATTCGGAGATGCGACTGTTCGCCGCCGGGGACGTGCTCTTTCGCCGCAACGATCCCGGCTCGTCGCTGTTTGCGATCCTGCAGGGCGAGGTGCTGGTCGAGGTCGATCGCAGCGACCCGAACATCACCGTGCCGATCGCGCCGGGCTCGATTGTCGGCGAGGTGGGTCTGATCTCGGGGCGGCCGCGCGGCGCCACGGTGCGCGCCGGCGGCGATGTGATCGCGATCGAGGTATCGCGCACCGCCGCGCTCAAGCTGATGGCCTCGGTGCCCGCGGCGGCGCGCGCGGTGACGCGGATCTCCGTCGAGCGCCAATTGTTGCAAATGTTCGGTTCGGGCCTCACCTCGTCCGACATCACCGAAATCCTCGATACGTCGGAGATCAGAACGGTGCGCGCCGGCGAGGCGATCCTCACCGAGGGCGATGACGGCGACGACATTTACGTCATCCGCCTCGGCTCGATGATCGTGGAGAAGAATGTCGGCGGCAAGCCGGTGTTCCTGTCCTACCTTCCCGCGGGATCCTATGTCGGCGAGATGGCGCTGATCGCCGGCGGGAAGCGCACCGCGACGGTCAGGGCGGCGATCAAGTCCGAGGTGATCCGGCTCGATGGCGCGGCCTTCCGCCGCTTGCTCGACGCCAGGCCGCGGCTGCTCGAAAAGGCGCGACGCGACATGGCCGCGCGGCAGGATCTCAACGCCTTCATCGAGAGCCGCAAGGGCAGCTTCTCGGGCGTGGTCGACATGTATTCGCAGACTGCCAGCTTCCTCGTCGACAATGGCATCGGCGAGGCGACCGACGTGCTGCTGATCGACGAAAATCTCTGCGTCGGCTGCGACAATTGCGAAAAGGCCTGTGCCGACAGCCATGACGGCTTGTCGCGGCTCGATCGCGAAACCGGGCGGACCTATGCCCATCTCCATGTCCCGACCAGTTGCCGACATTGCGAGAATCCGGCCTGCATGGCGGATTGCCCGCCCAATGCGATAAAGCGCGGCCCGGACGGCGAGGTGGTGATCGACGACAGCTGCATCGGCTGCGGCAATTGCCAGCGCAACTGCCCCTATGGCGTGATCCGCATGGACAGCGTGCCGCCGAAGAAACCCGGCCTGCTGAGCTGGCTGCTGTTTGGGCGCGGCCCCGGGCCGGGCGAGCCGTCGAAGGAATGGCGCCACGACCATGACAAGCCGGGGATCGAGCACCCCAAAAAGGCGATCAAGTGCGACATGTGTTCGGGCATCGATGGCGGCCCGGCCTGTGTGCGCGCCTGCCCGACCGGCGCGGCGATCCGCGTCGCGCCCGAGGAATTCCTCAGCGTGTCGCGGCTCGAAACGGAGACCGGATCATAGCCACGCGCGCGCCTTCGACAGGCCGGCGGCGCAGCGGCGGGCTGAGCCATGACGGCTTCCTGCGCCACGCCCGATTCCGTTGGCTCAAGGTCGCGCTCGCGCTGAGCGGGGTGACGATCCTCGCTTATGCGCTGATCGACGTGCAGCCGCGCGCCAATGGCGGAAGCTGGTACGGCTATACGCTCGGTACGATCGCGACGTTGCTGATCCTGTGGTTGACGCTGCTCGGGGTGCGCAAGCGCGCGATGACGCGCGGGCGCTGGTCGCTCAAGGCGTGGACCAGCGCGCATGTCTATCTCGGGCTGAGCCTGATCGTCGTCGCGACACTGCACAGCGGCTTCCAGTTCGGCTGGAACGTCCACACGCTGGCCTATGGGCTGATGATGCTGGTGATCGCGTCGGGGCTGTGGGGCGTGGTCGCCTATGCCTTCATCCCGAAATTGCTGAGCGACAATCGCGAGGAACTGACCCAGCCGCAGATGCTCGATGCGTTGCACGCGATCGACCGGCAGTTGAACGACGCCGCACAGCCGCTCGATCCGGAGGATGCCGCGGTCGTCGCGCGGTCGCTCGACCAGGATCCGTTCGGCGGTGGGCTGTGGCGGCGGCTCTCGGGGCGCGATCCGCGCTGTGCGACCGACGCCGCGCAGGACACGATCCGTGCGCGGATCGGCAGCCGACCCGATATCGCGAGCGACCCGCTCGATCGCGTCGATGCGCTGCTGGAGCGCAAGGCCGGGATGCTGGCGCGTCTGCGCCGCCACCTGCGGTTGAAGGCACTGCTGGAAATCTGGCTCTATTTGCATGTGCCGATCACCTTCGCGCTGATCGCCGCGCTCGCCGCACATATCGTCAGCGTGTTCTTCTACTGGTGAGCGCGGGATGACCTTTCTCCTCCGCCAGCTCAGCCGCACCGCCGATGGCCGCGACATCGTCCGCGCGACGCGGATCGAACGTGATACCGTCACCATCGGGCGCGCGGCCGGCTGCGATATCGTCGTGCCCGATCTCGCCGTTGCGCCGCGCCATGCCGTCGTCGCGCGGGACGGTGCGCGGCGGATCACCGTCACCGTCGAAGCCGGCTTCACCGTTGGAATTGACGGGCGCAGCGCGTCGACCGGCGCGATCGATGTCGCGCGCGGCGGCGAACTGGTGGTCGGCGATGCGCGAATAATGGTGGCGCGCGACGTCGATGGCGCGACGGTACTGACCGTCACGCGCGCTGCCGGCGATGCCGCGCCGGTCGACGAACGCGTGTTCTCGCTCGCCCATGTGCTGCCGGGAAAGCGGCCGATGGCATGGGCGCTGATTGCGACCGTGCTGGCGCTGTTTCTCGCCTGGCCGGTCTGGCATTTCACCCAAGCCGGCGCCAATCCGCCGGCTAGCCGGATCCAGGCCGATCGCAGCTGGACACCGGGGCCGCTTAGCGCTGCGCATCACGGCCTCGAGGGCAATTGCCGCGCGTGTCACGTCCAGGCCTTTGTCGCGGTGCGCGATAGCGCGTGCGTCTCCTGCCACAAGCAGGTCCATGACCATGCCCCGCCGGCGCGGCTGAGCGCGGCGCGCGCGCCGCTCGGCGTTGGCGAGCGGTTTCTCGACGGCTGGGCGAAGGCCTTCAACAAGCCTGGACGCGGCGCCTGCGTCGATTGCCACCGCGAGCATGACGGTGCCGGTGCGATGCCGCCGACACCGCAGGTCTTCTGCGCCGACTGCCACACCGCGCTCAAGAACCGACTTGCCGATGCGAAGATCGGCAATGCCGGCGATTTCGGCACGGCGCACCCACAATTCCGTCCGTTGGTCGCGCTCGCGCCGGGTACGAAGCCGGTACTGGGGCGCGGGACGATAGGACCGCAATTGCACGAGGCGAACGGGCTGAAATTTCCGCACGCGCTCCATCTCGACGGGCGCGGCGGCGTGGCCCAGATGGCACGCACGCTGAAGGGTCAATTTGGCTTTGGCGACGCGCTCGCCTGCGCCGATTGCCACAAGCCGACCGCCGACGGCGCGCGCTTCATGCCCGTCGACATGGAGCGCGATTGTAAGATGTGCCACAGCCTCGGCTTCGACCGGATCGGCGGCACGGTGCGCACGCTGCGCCACGGCGACATCGCGCAGATGATCGCCGACCTGCGCGCAATGTATCGCAGCACCGGGCCGGATCGCCCGCTCGAACTTGGCGGCATGGCGCGGCGGCGGCCCGGGCAATATGCGCAGGGCCAGGTCTATCACGCCTATTTCGGCGCGGCTGCGATCCGACCCGACAGCGCCGATGCCGCGATCCGGCAGGTCTTCTCGCCGGGTGGCGCCTGCTACGACTGCCATGTCGTCACCCCGCCGGGAACGAGCGGCTCGATCGACTGGGGTGTCGTGCCGGTGCGCCAGCCGGCGCGCTATCTGATGCATGGCTGGTTCGATCATGCTGCCCACACCACGCAGAGCTGCGCCTCATGTCATGCTGCGGCGAAATCGCGCAATGCCGCCGACGTGCTCGTGCCCGGAATCGAGACCTGTCGTTCCTGCCATGGCGGCGAAGGTTCGGCCGCCAAGGTTCCCTCGTCCTGCGCGATGTGTCACAGCTACCACCAGAAACAGGATGCGCCGTGGCGGAGCCGGCGCCGGTTGTCACCGGCGGCACCGCCCGCGCCAGTCCTGCCGGGAGGAGGGCGAGCGTCATGAGCATGCCATATCGGCAATGCTGATCGCGCAGATCACCGATCTGCACCTCGGGTTCGATCGCGCGAACCCGGTCGAATTCAACCGCCAGCGGCTCGACTCGGTGCTCAAGGTGCTGATCGAGGGACCCAACCGCCCGGACCTGCTGCTGGCGACCGGCGACCTGACCGACGGTGGTGACGAAGACAGTTACCGCCGCTGTGCCGAAGCGCTCGCCGCCTGTCCGTTCCCCGTCTATCCTTGTCTCGGCAATCATGACGCCCGCGCCGCCTTTGCGCGACACTTCCCCAAGGTGCCGGCGAGCGAGGGGTTCGTGCAGTACAGTTTGCGACATGACGGGCTGCGGCTGATCGTGCTCGATACGCTCGAGCCCGGCCGGCACGGCGGCGGCTTCTGCGCGCGGCGCGCGACGTGGCTCGCCGCACGGCTGGCCGAGGATCGCGACACGCCGACGGTGATAGTCATGCACCACCCGCCGCTCGATGTCGGGATCGAGTGGATGGCGACGCACGCCGACGAACCGTGGGTCGCGCGCTTCGCCGCGGCGATCGCGGGCCATCGCCAGATCGAGGCGATCCTGTGCGGCCATCTCCACCGCGCGATCGTCGCGCCGTGGCGCGGCACCACCGTCACGATCTGCCCCTCGACCGCGCCGCAGGTCGCGCTCGACCTCAACCCGATCGACCCCGAGCGCCCCGACAATCGCGAGATGATCGTCGCCGAGCCGCCGGGCTATGCCCTGCACCGCTGGACCGGCCGCGATCTCGTCACCTTGTTCGACACGGTCGAAAATCATGTCGTGCTGGCGCGCTTCGACGCCAAGCTGCAGCCACTGGTGCGCGGGATGCGCGCGGAGTGGTCGGTTTAGATCAGGGCGCCTTCATCGGTGGCCGCCAGTCGCGCATCGTTCCCGTGTCGCTGACCTTCCAGGGCACGCCGTTGCGATCGAGAAACAGCCGCTCCATCTCGCCGCGGTTGAACGGCCGCGAGCCGAGCCGTCCGAACACCGCGATCTGCCCACCGGTCTCGTCGACCGCACGGTCGCGATCGAGACCCTTGGACAGTGCCAGCGCCGGGGTCGGGGTGCGCGCCCAGGCGATCAGCTCGGGCCTGGGGGCAGGGGAGAAACCGTAGAAATTGGGCTGGCTGTCGGGCGATGTCAGCTGGATCACCTTGAGGCCGTTGCGGCCATCGGCGACATAGGCGAACAATGAGGCGTTGGTGACGCCGACAACGACGTCCTGGGCGTCGTTCAGCTTCCCGTCGAAGGTCACATTCTGGTAGCGAACCGGCCGGGTCGGATTGGTCACGTCGACGATCGCCAGCCCTTCGGCGCCGGCCGCGACATAGGCATAGGTGCGCGCGACATAGAGCCGCCGGGCGTCGGCCAGCGCGATATGCCCCGACGGTATCTCGACCGGATCGCGCAGGCGCGTCACGTCGAACAGCGTCACGCCGCTGGCGTCGGTGACCCACAGATAGCGAAACTGGATCGCGCTGGCGCGCGCGTCGCGCAGCTTGCGTACCGCCGCCAGTTTGGGATGAAGCGGGTCGGCGAGATCGACCACCACCAGGCCGATATCGGCGGTGACATAGGCCACCTCGCCCGCGAGAATCACGTGCCGCGCGCCGTTGAGCACGCCGTCGGGGTTCCAGGTGACCGCGCGCTTGAGGAAATTGTTGGCGAAATTGCCGTCGGCCATCGTCTCGACATTGACGAGGATCAGCCCCTCGCGCGCGTCGGTGACCGCGGCATAGCTGTAGATCGGCAGGAAGGGTTGTTCCTGGTTCATCTCGCGCATCGGCGCGGTGTTGCGCAGCGGGTTGATCGGCTGGTTGGTCGGCAGCGCAACGCAGGTCGCGTCGCTGCTGGCGACATGCGTGTCGTGGCCGAGCTTCGAGAAGGGCGCCGAGATGATCGGCGCCGACACGCCCTTGTTGCCGATCGAGGCGACGTCGTAGACGCGGAAACCGCCACGCCCCTCGGCGACGTACATATATTCGCCGCGCTGCTGCAGGCAGCCGACGCGGTCGACGGTGCCCTTGACGACGTTGCGGAAGGTCTCGATCGGGTGCGTTTCGCCCGAGCCGCGGCGGTCGAAGCTCGTGCCGCGCGTCCAGTCCTTCAGCTCGCGGCCGTTCTTATCGACATGGAGCTTCCAGTAATCCGGATAGGCGTAGCGCTGAAGATAGGAACCGATCACCGCCTGCGGCTCGTCCCATTCGGTCACGCGCACCGCCTCGAAGCCGCCGGCGAGGCCGGTCCATGCGTTGAGCCCGAGGAAGTTGGTGTAGTTGGTGCCGAGCAGCAGCAGCTGCGCCATGATCGCGTTGTTATCGTCGGCCGCCGACAGGTGGCAGTCGCTGCACGTCTTGGTCTCGGTGGTACGCACGGTGTGCGGGAAGTGCGGCGCGAACGCCTGGCTGGAAAAGCCGATCGCGCTGATCGGCGGCTGCTGGACGTAGATCCGCTCGCGGCTGGCATTGGTCGAGGACAGGATCAGCGCCGAGCTACTGCGCACCGGCGCGATTTCGTTGCCCTTGGTGGTCTGGTGGATGCCGAGCTGGAACATGTCGTCGCGCGCGGCCTGCGGGTTATAGGTCGCGAAGTTGCGCGTCTGCTCGCCGTTGTAGTGGTGGCTGGTGGTTTTCCAGTTGGCCTCGATCGGCAGGTGGCAACCCGAACAGCTCGTCGTCCAGGACAGATGGCAAGTGAAGCACGCCATCTTGTCGTCGCCATGCGCGCGGTCGCCCGGCGCGACGCCGGGCCCGAAACCGAAACGGCCGTCCTCGGCGCCGGAACGACTCATCAGCTTGGCGCGCGCCGCCTTCAGGTTGAAATAGGGGCTGGTCGGGTCGACGCTGTCGCGGACGAGATGGACGCGCCATTCGAGCTTCGGGTCGACGATCGAGCGCTGCACCAGGTGCCGTCGGCCGCCACCATCGTCGATCCATTCGAAACGCCGCTGGCCATCGGGGTTGCGCAGCAGTTCGAGGTCATTGCCCTGCGGTCGCGCGGCAGGGCCGGAGGTGCGCAGCGTCGGATATTTGTCGGCGGTGCCGTGGCAATCCTTGCACCCGATCTCGACCGCATTGGCGACCTCGCCATAGATCAGCCCGTTGCCATGGCTGTCCTGCGCGAAATGGCAATCGGCGCATTGCAGGCCCTTCTCGGCGTGGATGTCCATGAGATGGACCGCCTTGCCCGGGTTGGTGCCCGGCGGGACGAACTGGCCTTCGCCCGGCTTGCGCCATTTCTGCGGATCGTCGGGCGACACGATCTGCCCCTCGGCATCGAGCAGGTTGCCCTGCCGGTCGCGCTTGAACACGCCGCGGAAATTCCAGCCATGGCCGTGATAGTCGGCGAACTGGGTGTCGTGCAGCCCGGGATTGAGATCGTTGACGCCGCGCAGAAAGTCGACGTCGCTCCAGTTGCCGCGCACCGCGGCGCCCTCCGGGTTGCGGTCGTTGGCGGCGCGCGTTTCGGCGGCGGTGGGGTATTTCTGCGCCTTTGGCCACATCGCCGGCGCATCGGATTCATAGTCCCACATGGTGTAGCCGAGGTACGAATTCAGGAACACATTGGGCTGGTGCATGTGGCAGCTCATGCACTGCGCGGTCGGGATAGAGCGCGAAAAGGCGTGGCGCAGCGGGTGGCCGCTGTCCGGCACGACGAGTCCGCCATGGCTGGTGGTCTTGGCGGCGATCGTCGGGTCGACGGTGACGCTCTGCCCGTCACGGCCATATTGCGCATAGATCAACGAATGGCGCGGTTCGCGGTCGTTGGCGTAGATCACGTGGCAGCCGGTACAGCCCGAGCCGCGATAGTCGCCCGGCTGGTCGTTGGTGCCCATGAACCACAGCAACGGATCGTTGAGCCGCGTCTTGTGGATGTTGAGCACGGGGATGGCGACGCGCAGCCCGGTGCCGGGGCCGCGGTTGCTCTGCTTAAGATCGGGGCGCCCCGGTTCTTCGAGGCGCTGGATCGAGCCGGTCGGGTTTGGCAGGCCCACCTCGGCGAAGGCGGTGCCGTTGTTGCGGCCGCCCTGCTCGAATACGCGGAACACGTCGGCGGGCGGGACGACCTGCCAGGTCGGCAGCGGGTAGAGCGCGGCAAGCGCACCGCGCGCCGCCTGGTGCGGCGTCACCGTGCCTGGCGGCGTGCCCGGCGAGACGATCTTCGCCGGCTCGCCGGTCGCGGTGTATGCCTCGCCGAAGATGTAGCTTTTGAACGGGACGATGCCGTTATTATAGGCTGCCCCGCCGAACAGCATCGCCCCCGAGGCCATGATCGAGCGCTCCGACGCCTCGATCACCTCGAGATGGCACGCCCCGCAGCTTTGCCGAACGATGCGATAGTCGCCCGGATTGACGAAACGCACGAATTCGGGCGCCTCGCGATTGAGCAGGGTGTAGCTGCGCTTCGGGTTGGCGCTGTCGGGATAGTTCCAGTCGTGCGGATAGCGCGGCAGGACATGCGCGCGGTCGCGCGCCGCGATATAGGCGGCGTCGGTAAAGCCGCGCGACGGATCGCCGCGCACGGTGGCGTCGCCGCCATGGCAATCGGTGCAGCCGAGGATGACGGCCGACGAGGCGTGCATTGAGGGTTCGTCGGTCTTCGTATGACAGGAGTAACAACCGGCCGATTTGGCGGCGGCCTGTTCCTCGGTCTGGCTCATCGGCGCCGGCGGCGCGGTGACATAGTGGCGCTTGACTGGTTTCTCGCCTTCGCTGGCGTAGAGGATTGCCGCCGGGAGCAGCAGCAACGCGGCAAGTGAAAACAATTTGCCCACCGACTGGCGCGCCCACGTCCTTCCCCGGCGGAGGCCGGGGCCCAGCTGGGATGGCCGCAGTAACTGTGCGTAACGCCCGACAATATCCGTTCCCCAACTGGGCCCCGGCCTTCGCCGGGGAAGGTGAGGGGAGCTTGGCGCGGCCAGGGGCGAGGCGAGCAGCCGATGCATCAGTAGCTCAGGACCACATTGGCGAGGATCGAGTAATAATGTTTGCTGCGATCGGTCGCCGCGAACAGGTCGCGCAGGCCCTTGCCGGGGCTAAGCACCGCGCCTGACAGGCGGAAGACGATGTTCTGCGTCGCCTTGGGACGGTAGATCGCGGCCGTCGAAAGGTCCCAGCCGATATCGCGTGGAATGCTGCCCTCGTTGCGCAGTGTCTGCAGCACCGCGGTGTTGGCGAACCACAGATGGTTGGCATTGGCCGAGAGGCGCAAGCGCGGCGTCAGGTCGAAATCGGCGCCGACCCCGGCGAGCACGGTGCCGGGATTGTTGAAGTTCGACTGCCCTTCATCCTTCGACGAGCGCAGCGCGTTGAGCACGCCGTTGCGCCCGCTGATCGCGACCGCGCGGCCGCCGCCGGCAAAGGGAATCGACTGGCGGATCCAGTAGCTGGTGTCGGCGCCGGCGAAGATCGGGTTTTCGAGGATCGCGTCGAAGCCGGTTTCCTTGTCGTCATAGGGATTGCTGTCACCGCTCGCGTAGAGCCCCGACAGCCGGAAGCGCATCCAGTCGCGGTCGTAGCTCAGTTCCGCGGCGGCGAACTGCGCGTTGATCCGCGCCTTGCGGCCGGTGAAGAAGCTGTTCCGGTCCGACCCCAGCGCCTGATAAGCCGAGAGCGTCAGGTTGAGTCGCCCGATATGCCCGTCGGCATTGTAGCCGAGATAGACCACGTCATAGCTGCGCCCGCGCAGCGTGCCGAGCAGGGCAGGGCGCACCGGAAATCCATTGTCGTCGATCTGGACGCGGCTTGCCTCGCGGTTGCGGTTGTAGACCGCGGTAATCTGGCTGGTGAAACCGGGAATGAGGAAATCCTGGCGATAGACATTGGCGACGAACACCCAGTCGTCGCGCGGCCGCTGCGTCAGGTCGTTGAGGCCGGAATTGGTGTCCTTCTCCAGGCGCCAGAAAGCGGCAAGGTTATATTGTAGCCGGTTGCCGTCACGATTGCCGAACAGGCGCAGGCCGAGCGCCTGGTCGTTGAACAGGAAACCGCGAAAGTCGCTCTGGAATGGCTGGATGCCACCGCGCAGCGAGTCGAAATCATAGCGGTCCGACAGGTTGCGCAGGTGATAGTCGATATAGGCTTCCTGCACGCCGAGGAACTGGTCGGTGCGGCGGGTCGGTTTGCTCGGCTCGACGAACAGCACGCGGCGCTCCGGCACGCGGGCATAGTTGACGTTGAACGCCAGCGTCAGCTTGTACTCGATCTCGGGCGGCTTGAACGCGGTCGAGCCCTTCACCAGCGACGCCCCGACGACGAAGGTCTGCGAGGCGACGATGCTCGATTGCTCGCCGAACACATCGAGGCTCTGCGGGCGGCTGGTGGTCTGCACGCCGACGGGAATCGGGAAGGTGCGCGGCTCGACCACGGTGTCGCTCACCGCGTTAAGCGTGAAGAACCAGTCGTCCTCGTGAATCGGCAGCCATTTGACCTTGGCGCGGTCGATCGGCCGGTCACCCTTGAGCGTGTTCTGGTGATAGGGATCGAACCAGCGCTCCTTCACAACGCCCAAGCTCTCGATCAGTCGCCAGCGGTCGGGCACCGGGATCTGGTCGGTCGGAAAGGCGGTCGGCGGCGGCGGGCGAACCGCACCGATATTGCGCTGTGTCACTTCGTCGGGCAGCGGCTTGTGATAGCCCGGACGGCGGCGGCCGGGGATCGAGTCGACGGGTGGCTTGTCGTTGATCGGCTGGTCGTCGGGGACGGCCTGGGGCGGCGGCGCGGGCGGCGGGACGGTCTGCCCGGCGAACAGGGCAAGCGGAAGGAGCAGCGGGACACTCATTCTAGCCCCTCCCCTTCAGGGCTACCAGATTCACACATTGGTCTGGTATCCGAGGGTTTGGATGGCACGTTTAGCGGCCTGGATTTCGAGCCATCCGTTGAGCATGACGACCGGGCCGGGTTTTCCGTAGTAGC
>NZ_JAXOJP010000052.1:0-22010 GCF_036663795.1 Parasphingomonas halimpatiens | reverse complement strand
CCCATCGACCACGCAGATATGCGTCGTCTTGTCACTCACATCCAATCCAGCATAAATCGACATCGGTCATCCTCCTGCCTTGGAGCACCTGCCAGGCGACTCCGTATCATGCAGGAGGATGGCTACCTCAATTACGCCACGTCCCCGAAATGGTACGGCTCAGAGTCACGCAGCTCGCTTCAGGCGACCGTCAGCGTAACCCCGCGTCGGCCGTGCTGCTCGACCGCCTCTCCGGTACCGCCATTGACGATCAACGCGCGCACCTCGCCCGGTGGCAGCAGCAGCGTGATGCTATCGTCCCCCCACGTCCCTGGGCCTTCCCGCCTCACCGTCAGTGTGATCGCGACATCATCAGCGTCGCCGGTGACGTGCCAGCGGTCGATTGCGCCATCGCCGTCACCGGCATCCTCGACGGCACTCCACGCGAAGGCACCGCGCAGCGGCGGAAACAGCCAGACGCCGCGGCGGTAAGGCTCAGGCCGCCAGCCGCCGGTCGCGAGATCGACCAGCATCGCCGACCCGGCGCGTGCCAGCAGCGGCGGCGGCCCGTCCAGCGGCGCGTCGAGCGTCGTCTCCGCCCCTCCGGCAACCCGCCCGCCGGTCCACACATCGACCCACTCGGCACCCGCCGGCGCGCGCAGCGTGCGCGTCAGCGCGCCCGGTTCGACCACCGGCGCGGCAAGCAGATCGGGGCCGAGCAGATGCTCGTCGCACTCCGCCCAGGCCTCGGCATCGTCAGGGAAATCGAACCAGGTCGGGCGCACCATCGGCTCGCACTCGGCATGATAGCGATGAAGCAGATCGTAGAAGAACGGGACCAACGTCTGGCGCAGCGCCATCAGCCGGCGGATCGCGGGTAGCGCGTCGGGGTACATCCATGGCTCGTTGACGGTGCGATCGTCGTTCCAGCTATGGATGCTGAAGCGCGGCATCAGCACGCCGGCCTGGACCCAGCGCACCAGCAGTTCGGGCGACGGCGCCGGCCCGGCAAAGCCGCCGACGTCATGCCCGCTGTTCGACACGCCCGACAGCGCGAGCCCGATCGCCATGCGCGCATTGTAGCGCAGCGACTTCCATTCGGTGAGATTGTCGCCGGTCCAGGTCTGGGCGTAGCGTTGCAGCCCGGCCATGCCGGCGCGGGTGACGACATAGGGGCGACGCTCGGGCGCGGCGGCGACCTGCGCGTGGCGCGACGCGCGCGTCATCAGCAGCGGCTGGACCGGGCGCATCGCGGCCGCCGCGCGCGGCGTGCCGAAGCCGGCGAAGCGCGCGCGCGCATCCCAGATCTCATATTCATTATTGTCGTTCCAGCTCGCGACCATGCCCTGGTCGAGCAGCGCGCTGCCGAGCTGCGCCTGCCACCAGGCGGCGGCGTCCGGATTGGTGAAGTCGATATAACTGCCGACCTCGTCCCAGAACTGCGCCTCGACCGGCGCGCCCTCAGCATCGGCAACGAACAGCCCGGCGGCGGCGACCTCGTCATAACGCGGATGGCTGCGCAGCAGGGCCGGCTTGATATTGGGCACCAGCTGCACGCCGGCTTCAGCAAAGCTTGCGACGAACGAGGCGGGATCGGGGAACTTGTCGCGGTTCCAGTGGAACACATAACGCTTGTCGCCGATCGAGGTGTAGCCGGAGGACAAATGGAACGAGGTACAGCCGATGTCATGCTCGGCGAGCTTGTCGAGAAAACCCGCCATCTGCGCCGCCGCATCGGGCGCATCGGTATAACTCATCGTCGACCCCGAATAACCGAGCGACCAGCGCGGCATCAGCGCGGGGCGACCGGTGAGCCAGGTGAAGCGCCGTGTCACCGCGCGCGGATCAGGTCCGGCGATCATCCACAGGTCGAGATCGCCGGCGTCGGCGACGATGTGCCGGTACCAGCCATGATAATTGTCGAGCTCGCGGCCGAGATCGACATGCACATCGGCGACGCTGTCGTAAAAGACACCGTGACAGCGCCCCTCGGCATCGGCGACGAGCAGATAGGGGATCGACTTGTAGAGCGGGTCGCTATGCTCGGCATCATAACCCATCGCGTCGAGATTGGTCAGGCGGAACGAGCGCCCGGCCCGGTCGCAGTCGCCGCTGCGATCGCCCAGGCCGTAGAAGCGCTCACCCGCGCGGCGCGCGCAATAATGGTGCGCCCGCCCGTCCCACCAGCCGAAATCATAGGACTGGGTCGGGCGATCCTCGGCCATCAGGCGCCAGTCGTCGCCGTCGCGCTGTTCCCAGCGGCAGTGCAGCCCGGCGAGCCGGATCGTCACGCGTAGCCGCGAGGTGGCGACGACGAGCTGCGCGTCATCGACCTCCAGCACGAAGGCCGGGCAGGCGAAACCCGTCACATCGAGCCGGTCGCGGCCCGGCTCGGCGATGTCGGCAACGCCCGGCGCGATCGCCCAGCTCGGCGGGCTGGTGACGGTGCCGTCGGCCAGCAGCAGCAGGCGCGCAATATCGTTTTCGAGCACGAACAGATGCGCGACCGCGCCGGTATCGGCAGTGAGCGTCAGGCGGCCCGGCGCGCGATCGGTCAGCGCGAACAGCGGCGGGTGAGAAAGAGTGGCGCGTCTCATCGACCGGACTCCGCGGCAGCAAGCGATTTGATGTTCATGATCAGCACCGCGGCGCCGATCACGTCGAAAAAGGCCAGTGCACCGAACAGCGGCGCATAACCCAGCGTATCGGCGAATTGCCCGATCAACAGCGAGAAAAGCAGCCCGCCGACCCAGCCCGCCTGGCCGATAAAGCCGTTCGCCATGCCGACCTCGGCGGGCGAGAAGACATCGGCCGACAGCGTGTTGATCAGCACCGAGATCATCTGGTGCGCGAAGCCGCCGACGCAGAACAGCGCGATCGCGGTATAGGGGCTGGCAGCGAGGCCGATACAGCCAGGCGCGATCATCAGCACCGCCGCCAGGCTGATCCCGGCGATGCGCGACGCGACCAGCGGCAGGCGGAAATGCCTGATCAGGAAGGGCGACAGATAGCCGCCGAGCACCCCGCCGAGATCGGCGGCGAGGAAAGGCAGCCAGGCGAACAGCGCGATCTGCTTGAGATCCATGCCGCGCTCGGTCGCGAGGTAGAGCGGGATCCAGAAGCTGAAGGTCTGCCATGCCGGTTCGGCGAGGAAGCGCGGCACCGCGATCGCCCAGAATTTGCGCGTGCCGAGGATCTCGCGCGCACCGGCGCGGCCCGGCGCGGGCGTGCCGCGCTCCTCAGCGAGCATCGCGCGTTCCGCCGGCGTGAGCCCGGGATGCGTCTCGGGGCTACGGTACAAGGCATACCATGCCACCGCCCAGACCAGGCCGACGGCGCCGGTGACGATGAAGGCGACGCGCCAGTCCGCCCACAAGGTCACCGCGACGACGATCGGCGGCGCGAGCAGCGCGCCGAGCGAGGTGCCGGCGTTGAACCAGCCGACCGCAACGGAGCGCTGGCGGGCGGGAAACCATTCGGCGATCGCCTTGATGCCGGAGGGGATCGCGGCGGACTCGCTCGCCCCGAGCAGCCCGCGAAACACCGCCAGGTCGAGCCACCCGCCGACCAGCGCATGGAGCATGCTGGCGACCGACCATGCCACGCCGAACAGTGCGAAGCCGCTGCGCAGGCCGATCCGGTCGACGACATAACCGGCGACCGGCTGCATCACGGTATAGGCGGCCTGAAACGCCCCGACGACATAGCTGTACTGCTGCGTCGTCATGCCAAGGCTGGTCTTGAGCTGCGGCGCCAGCACGCCGAGCGAATTGCGCGCGAGATAATTGGCGACGGTGCCGGCACAGATCAGCGCGACGAACCACCAGCGCAGGCGCGACAATCGCTGCAAACCCCATCTCCCGCCCGCAGCGCCATCGCCGTCTCGGCAGGCGATCTAGCAAAGGCATCAAGACTTGTCGATATTGGTCAGGCCAGTTGCCGACGAGGCGCTTCCCTGTCAGGCCAGATGCCGGGGTGGCGGCGACCGACAGTCCGCAAGGCCGTACCAGGCGCCGTCCACTGGCCCGTACGATCAAGCGAGCGCGGTCGAGACCATCTGCCCGGCAGACACCGGCGCATAGTGCACTTCGGCGACGGCATCGCCGATCAACATCAGCGTCGGCTTGTCGTCGCTGATCGCCTCCACCGCCAAGGGCAGCAGATCGAGCCGGGTGCGCAACAGGCGCTCGGTCGGCAGGCTGACATCGCAGGCGATCAGCACCGGCGTCGCGCCGGCGAGGCCAGCGGTGGTCAGCCCGCGCGCGATCTCGACCGCCGCCGCGCGGCCCATATAGAAAGCGAGCGTCGAACCGCTGTCGGCCAATGCGCGCCAGTCGAGGTCGAGTGTCTTGCCGCGCGCGGCATGCGCGGTGACGAACTGCACGCGGCGCGCCAGGCCGCGCAGCGAGAGCGAGATGCCGGCCGAGGCGGCGGCGGCGCTGGCCGTGGTGATGCCAGGACAGATCCGTGCCTGAAGGCCGGCCTGGGCGAGCGCTTTCAGTTCCTCGGCAGATCGGCCGAACATCGAGGGGTCGCCGCCTTTCAGCCGCACCACCCGTTCACCGCGCCCGGCGGCGCGGACGAGGAGCTGGTCGATCGTCGCCTGATCACGCGAGTGTCGGCCCGACCTTTTGCCGACCGGTACGCGAACGACCCCTTGCGGGATCAGGTCGAGCACGCCCGGACCGACCAGCGCGTCGTAAAAGACAATCGTCGCAGTGCGCAGCAGCCGCTCGGCGCGGCGCGTCAACAGCTCGGGATCGCCCGGCCCGGCGCCGACCAGCCACACGGTACCGGGCGCAAAATCATCGGCTGGCATGGATCGTTTCCTCGGCAGGTCGTTCGGCGAGCAGCTTCGCCAGCGCGGGGCGGCACGAGCCGCAATTGGTGCCGGCGCCGAGCGCGGCGCCGACTGCTGCGACATCGGTCAGATTCTGGTCGCGGATCGCGGCGGCGATGGTCTTTGCGCCGATGTCGAAACACACGCAGATGATCGCGCCGCGATCGACGATTGCGCCGGGTGCGCATCCGGCGAGCAGCGTCGGCGCCACCCCTGGGGCGGAAAGCTGGGCAATCAGCCAGTCGCGTGGTGGCAACGGGCCATCGACGGCGACGAACAGCGCCGCCGCGAGCCGACCGTCGGCGAGAATGGCGACGCGGCGCGAACCGCGCGCCCGGTCGATCGCCTCCACCCGTTCGCCCCTGGGCAACAACGCATCGAGCGCGGCCGGGTCGCCATGACCGGCCAGTTCCCACAGCACCCCTTGCGGGACGGCGATGCGTGTCGCCCAGGCGCAGCGCGGGCGATTGGCAAGGTCGTCGCGGACGAGCAGGAAGCCGCGCCATGCAGTATCGACATGCTCGATCCGCGCGGGCGTCGCCTTGAAGCCGGGCTGGCCCGAATGCGGATCAGCCAGCGGGCGCGGCAACAGGCCGGCACGCCCGCCACTCGCAGTACGGTCGGTCCAGTGGATCGGCACGAACAGCTCGCCGGGTCGCTGACCGGCGGAGACCGAGACGCGGAACAGGCTGTCGCCCTGAGCCGTCGCGACGCGGGCCAGCCCACCATCGACGATGCCAAGCCGCGCGGCATCTTCGGGGTGGATCTCGACCTGGGGCTCTTCGCGATGACGTGCCAGTTTGGGCGACAGGCCAGTGCGCGTCATGCTATGCCACTGGTCGCGGTAGCGCCCGGTGTTGAGCGTCATCGGCCAGCGCGTGAGCGGTGCCGCGACCGGCACCTGGCCGACCGATATCATGCGCGCGCGGCCGTCGGGCGTAGAGAATTTGCCGTCGGCGAACGGTGCGTCACCCCAGCGAAGGGGCGCCATGCCGTCATAGCCGGCGTTGCTCAGCCCCGCCTGCCCGTCGAGCCGGAATCGCCGCGCACCGTCATTCTGGTAATTGCTCAACCGGGCATGCTCGCGCCAGATATCGGCCGGCCGGTCATAGGCGAAACTCGTCCGCCACCCCATGCGGCAGGCGACTTCCTTGATGATCCACCAATCGGGCTTCGCCTCGCCGGGGGGCGGAAACAGCAGGCGCTGGCGGCTGACGCAGCGCTCCGAATTGGTCACCGTGCCGTCTTTCTCGCCCCAGGCCGCGGCCGGCAGCCGGGCATGCGCGAAGCGCGACGTGTCGGTGTCGGCGATGACGTCGGACACCACGACCAGCGGGCAACGCGCCAGCGCGCCGCGTACGAAGCCCGCATCGGGCATCGACACCGCCGGGTTGGTCGCCATGATCCACAAGGCCTTGATCCGACCCTCATCGACCGCGCGGAACAGGTCGACCGCCTTGAGTCCCGGTTTCGTCGCCATGTTCGGCGCGGCCCAGAAGCGCCCGACGCGTGCAACGTTGTCGGGCGCGAAGTCCATGTGGGCGGCGAGCGTCGTAGCCAGCCCGCCGACCTCGCGCCCGCCCATCGCATTGGGCTGTCCGGTGATCGAGAAGGGCGCCGCGCCCGGCTTGCCGATCCGCCCGGTGGCGAGGTGCAGGTTGATGATCGCATTGACCTGGTCGGTGCCGCGCAGCGACTGATTGATGCCCTGGCTGAACAGGCTGATCATGCGCGGCGTGGCGGCGACCATTTCGTAGAAGCGCCTGAGGTCTGACGGCGGCACATCGCACGCCCGCGCCGTCGACCACAGGTCACTCCCCTCTCCAAGCCCGTTCCAGAAATTCTCCGGTACCGCGACGTGCGCGGCGAGATAGGCCTCGTCCAGCGCACCGTGATCGCGGCACCACGCCAGCGCGCCGTTCATCAACGCCACGTCGCTGCCCGGGCGGATCGCGAGGTGAAGGTCGGCTTCCTCGGCGGTTTCGGTGCGGCGCGGGTCGATCACCACCAGCTTGGTGCCGCGCGCGGCGCGCGCCGCCTGGATGCGCTGGTAGACGATCGGGTGGCACCACGCCGTGTTCGATCCGGTCAGCACGATCAGGTCGGCCTGGTCGAGATCGTCATAACTCGCCGGCACGACGTCCTCGCCGAACGCGCGCAGATGACCGGCGACCGCGCTCGACATGCACAGCCGCGAATTGGTGTCGATATTGGCCGAGCCGATGAAGCCTTTCATCAGCTTGTTGGCGACGTAATAATCCTCGGTCAGCAGCTGCCCCGAAACATAGAAGGCGACGCTGCCCGGCCCATGCTCGGCGATCGTCGCGCGGAAACGCTTCGCCACCAGGTCCAACGCGCGGTCCCAGCTGGCGCGCTTGGTGCCGATCATCGGGTGGAGCAGGCGCCCGTCGAGCCCGACCGTCTCGCCGAGATGCGTGCCCTTTGAGCAGAGCCGCCCGGCATTGGCGGGATGGTCGGGATCGCCGGTGATCTCGACCGAACGTTCACCGGTGCGCCGCGCGACGATGCCGCAACCGACCCCGCAATAGGCGCAGGTGGTGCGGACCGGCGCCATCTCAGGCCGCCGCCGCCAGCGTGCCGGTGCGGCACAGCAGCACGCGGCCGGCATCGACGCGCACGGGGATCGTCGGCGTGCAGCCCTTGTCCGGCCCTTGCGCGTTGCCGGTCGCCAGCGCGATCGTCCAGTTGTGCAGCGGGCAGGCGACGCTGTGGCCGTGGACGATGCCCTGGCTCAGCGGTCCGCCCTTGTGCGGACAGCGGTTGGCCAGCGCGAAGACGCGGTTGTCGGCGGTGCGGAACACCGCGATCTCCTCGCCGCCGGCGACCGGGACGGTGCGGCTGCCGCGCACCGGGATTTCGTTCAGCCAGCCGATATCGAGCCATTCGCCGTTCATCGTCTCACTCCGCACTGTTGGGGTGGAAATGCGCCATATGCGCATGTTGCTCGCGTCCCGCGCCGGCCGCGCGCGCCGCCCAGGGATCGTCCTGGCTGAACGATTGCGCGAACAGGAACCGCGCCCTGAGTGCCTCGCGCCCGACCTCGTCCGCGACGATCCGCGCCTTGATGAATTCGACCCCGACCCGTTCGATCCACGGCGCGGTGCGCTCAAGATAGCGCGCCTCTTCGCGGTAGAGCTGGATGAAGGCGGCGCAATAATCCATCGCCTCCTGCTCGGTCGCGACCTTGCACAGGAAGTCGGTGGCGCGGACCTTGATGCCGCCATTGCCGCCGACATGCAGTTCGTAGCCGCTGTCGACGCACACCACGCCGAAATCCTTGATCGTCGCCTCGGCGCAATTGCGCGGGCAGCCCGACACCGCGATCTTGAACTTGTGCGGCATCCACGAGCCCCAGCTCATCCGCTCGATCTTGACGCCCAGGCCGGTCGAGTCCTGCGTGCCGAAGCGGCACCATTCGGAACCGACACAGGTCTTCACCGTGCGCAGCGCCTTGCCATAGGCATGGCCCGAGACCATCCCGGCGGCGTTGAGGTCGGCCCATACCGCCGGTAGATCCTCCTTCCTGATCCCGAAGATGTCGAGCCGCTGCCCGCCGGTGACCTTGACCATCGGCGCATCATATTTCTCGACCACATCGGCGATCGCGCGCAGCTCGGTCGGATTGGTGATCCCGCCCCACATCCGCGGCACGACCGAATAGGTGCCGTCCTTCTGGATGTTGGCGTGGAGCCGCTCGTTGACGAAGCGGCTCTGCTGGTCGTCGACATAGTCGCCGGGCAGCGCGCAGAGCAGATAGTAATTGAGCGCCGGTCGGCACGAGGCGCAGCCGTCGGGGGTCGACCAGCTCAGTTTCTGCATCACCTGCGGGATTTCGCGGAAATGCCGCTCGACGATCGCGTGGCGCACGTCGTCATGGCCGAAGCTGGTGCATTTGCACATCGTGCGCGTGGTGCGCTCACCGGCATAGTCCTCGCCCAGCGTCACCGCGAGCAGCGTTTCGACCAGCCCGGTGCAAGACCCGCACGACGCCGACGCCTTGCACCCGGCGCGCACCGCGTCGAGCGTCGCCGCGCCGCCGTCGATGCACGCCACGACCCTGCCTTTGCTGACGCCGTTGCAACCGCAAATCTCGGCATCGTCCGAGAGCGCTGCAACGGCCAGTTTAGGGTCCGCCTGCCCCCCTCCCGAGGCGAAGGTCTGGCCGAAGATCAGCATGTCGCGGATGCCCGAAATATCCTCGCCGCGCTTGAGCAGGTCGAAATACCAGCCGCCATCGGCGGTGTCGCCATAGAGCACGGCGCCGACGACGCGATCGTCGCGCACCACGACGCGCTTGTAGACACCGCGCGAGGCGTCGCGCAGCACGATGTCCTCGCAGCCCTCATCGCCGCCGAACTCGCCGGCCGAGAAAACGTCGAGCCCGGCGACCTTCAATTTGGTCGAGGTGACCGAACCGCGATAGCCGCTGTGCTGCTCGACCAGCCCGTCGGCGAGGGCACGGCACATGTCCCACAGGGGCGCGACCAGGCCATAGACATTGCCGTCATGCTCGACGCATTCGCCGACCGCGAGCACCTCCGGGTCCGAGGTGACCATGTGATCGTCGACCTGGATGCCGCGGCCGACCGCGAGGCCGGCGTCGCGCGCCAGCGCGACCGACGGGCGAATGCCGACCGCCATCACCACCAGGCTCGCCGGTATTTCGCGCCCATCCTTGAGCCGCACGCTCTCGACCTTGCCGTCGCCGACAATCGCGGCGGTGTCGGCGCCGGTCAGGATGGTCTGGCCGCGCGCCTCCAGCGCCGATTTGAGCAGCCAGCCGGCCGCCTCGTCGAGCTGACGCTCCATCAGCGTCGGCATCAGGTGGATGACCGTCACCTTCATACCGCGCAATGTCAGCCCGTGCGCCGCCTCGAGCCCAAGCAAGCCGCCACCGATCACCACCGCGTCGCCGCCATTGGCGGCGGCCGCGAGCATGCGGTCGACATCGTCCATGTCGCGGAAGCTGATCACGCCGGGCAGGTCCTTGCCCGGCACCGGAATGATGAACGGATCGGAGCCGGTCGCGATGAGCAGCTTGTCATAGACGGTGACGCGGCCCGAGCGCGCGGTCACCGTCTTCGTCGCGCGGTCGATCGCCACCACCGGGTCGCCTGCGACCAGCTCGATGCCGTTGTCGGCGTACCAGGCACGATCGTTGATGACGATGTCGTCGAAGCTCTTCTCGCCGGCCAGCACCGGCGAGAGCATGATGCGGTTGTAATTGACCCGCGGCTCGGCGCCGAAGATCGTGACGCGATACCTGCCCGCGTCGCGCGCGATCAGTTCCTCGACCGCGCGGCACCCCGCCATGCCGTTGCCGATCACGACGAGATGCGCGGGCGGGCGCGAGGTGACGGAAGGGGTATCGTCGAGCGACAGCGTGTCGCGGCCGGTGGCGAAATCCATCACAGGCTCCAATCCCATTGTACCCAGAATTTCCTGGTGTTCGTGGCGAAGCTGCTGGCGTGGTAACGGGCATAGCGCAGCGCCACCGTCGTCTTGCGGATCCTGGCGCTCGCCAGCAGGTCGATCTCGTCGCCGTAAAGCCGGCTGGCGCGGTCGCTGGCGAAACGGTGATAGATCGCCTGCACCGCCAGCAGCTTGAGCGGCCCTGCCACCTTCCAGCCATAGCCGGCGCTGCCATAGAGGTCGCGCACGCCGTCGGGCGGGGTGGTCAGGAACTTGTTGTCCCAGCCGAGAAACTTGAAGCCGGTCGCGAGCGGCGTCTGGAACGAGGTCAACGCGACGCCCTTGTCGGCGCCGAGCACCTCATAGCCGCCACCGAGCCTGAGCGAGCGCAGCTCGAGCCCGGCATCGAGCAGATAATAGCTCGCATGGTAGCTGTTGGGGTTGCGATGATAACCCGACTGGGTGGCGTAGCTCAGCTGGTAGCTCAGCTTGACCGTCGTCGAGAACGGGTGGCTGCCGGCGAAGCGCGCGCCATAGCTCTGGCTCGCCAGCCGGTAGCCCTGCACCGCGCTCTCGTCCTGGTCGACGAGATAGGCGAAGCCGGTGATCGTCCCGAGGCTGGTGGCATAGCCCAGATTGGCGAAGACATTGTCGCCCCCGATCGCGCCCGGCCGCGCGCCGTTGCCGTCGATCCCCCAGATGGTGTGGACGCGCCAGGCATAGGTCACATCCGCCTTAAGCCTCGGAATGCCGGTCCATTCGGCGCGCACCGCGTCGAAGGTCTGGCCATTCTCGCGAAACGCGCTGGCGCCGACGAAACGCTCATCGTCGAGCGCGATGCGCTGGCGCCCGGCGGTCAGCGCGATGCCGTGCGCGGCGTAGCGCAGATTGGCGAGATACAGGGCGACATTTTGCGGGTCGGCGACCAGCGGCCGGGTCGATGCACCGTGCAGACCGTCGTCATAGTCGCCGATCGCGGCGAGATTGCCCTGCGCCTCGACCGTCGCCGACCAGTTGCCGAGACTGGCCAGCAGGCCGGCGCGCGCGCGAAGGGTCAGCGCGTCGGCCTTGTCGGGCAACCCCGCCTGATCGACATGCTCGTAACGGATGCGCGCCTCGGCGAGCGGCTTGAGCTTGATGTCCTGTGCCGCGGCAGGCGTCGCGATGACGGCGCCTGCGGCGAGAGCGATGCGATAGTTCATGTCCCGTTCCTTGCTTGTTGCGCGGGGCGGCACGCTGGCCGCCCCGCGACGGGATCAGATCCGCACGCCGGCGGCAGCGCCCCAGCTGCCGCGCCAGGCACGCTTGACCAAAGTCAGCGCGATGCAGGCGATCACCGCGAGTCCGGCAAAGATCAGGAAGCCGGGGGCGAAGCTGCCGGTGAGTTGCTTGGCGAAACCGAGCGAGGAGGCGAGGTAGAAACCGCCGATCCCGCCGGCCATGCCGACCAGCCCGGTCATCACCCCGATCTCGGCCGAGAAGCGCTGCGGGACGAGCTGGAACACCGCGCCGTTGCCCGTGCCGAGCGCCAGCATGGCGAGCACGAACAGGCTCATCGCCGATGTCACGGTCGGCGCCGCGCTGACGCCGATCAGGGCGATCGCGGCGACGAGGAAAACCGCCGTCAACGTCTTCACGCCACCGATCCGGTCGGCCAGCGCGCCGCCCATCGGCCGGACCAGCGACCCTGCGAACACGCACCCCGCGGTGCAATAACCCGCCACCACCGGGGTCAGGCCGAAGCGGTCGGTGAAGTAGATCGGCAGCGACGCCGCCAGCCCGACGAACCCGCCGAACGTCACCGCGTAGAAACCCATCAGCGCCCAGGCGTCACCCGACTTGAGCGGGTGGAGATATTCGACCAGCGACTTGGGCGCGGGCGCATTGGGCGCGTCCCTGGCCATCAGCTGATAGGCGAAGAACACCAAAGTCAGCGGGATGCAGGCCAGGCCGAGCACGGCGTTCCAGCCGAACAGCTTGGCCAGCGTCGGCGCGAACAGCGCGGCGAGCACGGTGCCCGAATTGCCCATGCCGGCGAGACCCATCGCCTTGCCCTGATGCTCGGGCGGATACCAGCGGCTGGCCAGCGGCAGCGCGATCGCGAAGCTCGCCCCGGCAAAGCCGAGGATCGCGCCGAGCGCCAGCGTGCCGCCAAAGCTGTCGACGCCGAGCAGCCATGCCGACAGGAGTCCGCCGATGACGATCAACTGGCTGATCGCGCCCGATTTCTTGGGGCCGATCCGGTCGACCAGCAGCCCGTTGACGACGCGCAGCACCGCGCCCGCCAGCGTCGGCGTCGCCACCATCAGGCCCTTTTCGGCCGGCGTCAGCGCCAGCGTCTTGGCGATCATCGGCGCGAGCGGGCCGAGCAGCACCCACACCATGAAGGCGAGGTCGAAATAGAGAAAGGCGGCGACCAGCGTCGGCGTGTGGCCGCTGCTCCAGAAGCCGCTTGCCGGTTTGCTCTTTGCATCATTCCAGAATGCCGTTGCCATTGTCGTTCTCCGAAGCGCGATGGACAAGAAAAAAGCCGCCAGGACGGCGGCCTATCGGCGCGTCCTGGCGGCTTCGTTGCCGTTGGCGGATCCCCCGGGGAGCCACCCCGCGATCGTCCCCGTCATTGGAGAGGTCTCGCGGCTATTTCGTGCCGGGCGCCATTGCCCGACGCCATGATGATGCGTGATTCGCTGCTGCGATGCAAGGTTATTTCGCAGGTGCAGCAAATCCTATGGCAACCCTTCGAGATAGCCCGGAATATCGTCGGGATCGAATGCCCGCCCGTCGAAAAATCGGTCCGCGCCGAGCATCAACCGGCCCTGTACCGACCCCGCGCCCAGAGCACCGCCGATCGCCCCCTCCAGCTTCGAACTCGCGCCGGGCAATACGGCGCCCGACCCGGCCAGCGCGGCGCGGTATAGATCGGGGCGGAACACGCCCTCGGCGCGCGCCGCCTCTGCCGCCGAAAAAGGCGTGCCGTCCCAGCGGATCATCTGCGAATAGAGCCACGCCGCCTGGCTGCGCCACGGGAAATTCGCCGCTTCGCGATACTGGAACATGAAATCGGGGATGTGCGCCGGCGGCTCCCCCTGCGCCAGGCGCACCCGATCGGTGATCGCGCGCAAGATGACGTCTTCGGGCGCGTCGAGATATTCGGGCCGCGCGAGGATCGCGGCGCTAGCCTCGGCGCTGCCCGGCGCGACGAACGCCGCCGCTGCGGCATGCAGCGCGCGGATCAGTCGCTGCATGACGTCAGGCGAACGTTCCGCCGTCTCGCTGCGGATCGCCAGCACCTTCTCGACCCCGCGGCGCCAGATCTGCGCGGTGACCAGCGCGATTTGCCCGACGCCGCGATCGACCGCCACGCTGTTCCACGGCTCCCCGACGCACAGCCCGTCGACCACGCCCGCGGCGAGCGCATCGGCGGCAAAGGGCGGGCTGATCGTGACGATCTCGACGTCCACGCCGGGGCGGATGCCGACCGCGGCAAGCCAGTAGCGCAGCATGTAATTATGGCTCGAATAACGATGCACCACGCCGAAGCGAAGTTGCTTGCCGGCCCTGGCACGCGCCTCGGCGACCGTGCGCAGCCTTGCGCCGACGATCTGCGGGTCGCCGAGCGCGGGGCCATCGAGCGTCTCGGCGGCGAGCGGCAGCGAGAAGGTCACCGCATTGCCGTTGAGCCCGAGCACGAACGGCACGGTCATCGCCTCGGCCGGGCGGCCGCGACCCAGCGCGGTTGCGATCGCCAGCGGCGCGAGCATGTGCGCCGCGTCGGTATGGCCATAGAGCAGGCGGTCGCGCACCGTCGCCCAGCTCATGTCACGCACCAGCGCGATGTCGAGGCCGTGCGCCTCGCCGAAGCCCAGTTCACGCGCCAGGATCGGCAGCGCGGCATCGACCAGTGGGAGGAAACCGATGCGGATATGGTCGAGCGTCATGGCGCGTCTCCCAGCAGCACGTCGCTCGTGATGATCGCCTCCGCCACTTCGCCGATCCGGCGGTTTGATTTCATCGCGTGGCCGCGCAGCAGCGCATAGGCGGCCGGCTCGTCGATTCCGCGCCGCCGCATCAGAATCGCCTTGGCCTTGTCGATCGCGGTGCGGTCGGCGAGCGCGCTCTTCGCCTCGTGTAATTCGGCCTGCAGCCGGGCAAAGGCGTTGAAGCGCCGCACCGCAAGGTCGATCACCGGCATGATGCGCTGCTTCGACAGCCCGTCGATGATGTACGCCGAGACCCCGGCATCGACCGCCGCCGCGGTCGTCTCGGGGTTGCTCTGGTCGACGAACATCGCGATCGGCCGCGCCAACGCACGCGACACGACGAAATATTCCTCGAGCATGTCGCGGCTTGGGTTTTCGAGATTGATCAGCACCACCTCGGGATTGGCAGCCTCGATCTGCGCGACCAGCGGCCCGCTACCGTCGATCACCACGAGATCGTCGAGCCCGGCCTCCTTCAGGCCGTCCGAGATGATCGCGGCGCGCGTCGTGCTGGTGTCGATGATCGCGATCCGCATGGATGCTATGCTGCGTTGCAACATGCCGACAGTCAATCGATCTTGTCTGGCAATCGATCTTGTCCGGCGACCGGTCCCGTTCGCAGCGCATGAGCCACAAACCATTGTCCCCCGCCCCGGCGCTTGCTATCGCGCAGCCATGCAGCCGCCACCCGAACTCGTCCGCACCTCGCATGCCCGCATCGCCTGTGACGGCGCGAGCGACATTCCCGGTGGCGCGGCGCTGGGCCATCCGCGCGTGTTCCTACAGATCGACGAGCATGGTTATGTCGATTGCGGCTATTGCGACCGGCGCTTCGTGCTGATCGGCGGGCCGGCCGACGGCGCCGATCAATCGACACTGCCCGACCATCCGGCTGGCGCCAGCGTTTAACTCGCCTATATCGGGGGCATGACCCAGCATGCCGACCCCCGCGCCTATCTCTATCATGACGGCCAGCTCTCCCCCGAGGAAGCGCAGCGCCTGACCTCCACCGCTTTGGCCAAGGCCGATGACGGTGAGCTCTATCTGCAATACCGCAAGACCGAATCCTTCGGCTTCGACGACGGCCGGCTGAAGACCGCGGCCTATGACACGCAATCGGGCTTCGGCCTGCGCGCGGTGTCGGGCGAGATGACCGCCTTTGCCCATGCCAATGAGCTGAGCGGCGCTGCGATCATCCGCGCCGGCGAGACGATGGCGCTGATCGATCCTTCGGCTTCGGCCAAGGCACCGCCGCCGCAGCACACCAACCGCCACCTCTATACCGATGCCGATCCGCTCGACCTGGTGCCGTTCGCCGACAAGGTGAACCTGTGCCAGACGATCGACGCCGCCGCCCGCGCGCGCGACCCGCGCGTCGCGCAGGTCTCGGTGTCGCTGTCGGGCAGTTGGCAGGTGGTCGAGATCGTTCGCCCAGACGGCTTCGTCGCGACCGACATCCGCCCGCTGGTACGCCTCAACGTGTCGATCGTCGTCGAGCAGAATGGCCGGCGCGAGACCGGCAGCTTCGGCCTGGGCGGGCGCTATCTCTATGACGAGCTGATGCAGCCCGCGACGTGGAACCGCGCGATCGACGAGGCGCTGGCACAGGCGGTGGTCAATCTCGATTCGGTCGCGGCACCGGCGGGCGAGATGACCGTGCTGCTCGGACCCGGCTGGCCCGGCATCCTGCTGCACGAGGCGATCGGCCATGGGCTCGAGGGCGATTTCAACCGCAAGGGCACCAGCGCCTTTTCCGGCCGGATCGGCGAGCGCGTCGCGGCGCCGGGCGTCACGGTGGTCGATGACGGATCGATCGCCGACAAGCGCGGCTCGCTGTCGATCGACGACGAGGGCACGCCGACGCAGGAGAATATCCTGATCGAGGACGGCATCCTGAAAGGGTATATCCAGGACCGGCTCAACGCCCGGCTGATGGGCGTGGCGCCGACCGGCAATGGCCGGCGCGAGAGCTTCCAGCATGCGCCGATGCCGCGCATGACCAACACCTTCATGCGCGGCGGCAAGGACGATCCGGCCGAGCTGCTTGCCCGTGTCAAGAACGGTATCTTTGCCAAGTCGTTCGGCGGCGGGCAGGTCGACATCGTCTCGGGCAAGTTCGTCTTCTCGTGCACCGAGGCCTACAAGATCGAGAATGGCCGGCTCGGCGCCCCGATCAAGGGCGCGACGCTGATCGGCGACGGCCCGACCGCGCTGACCAAGGTGATCGGCATCGGCAACGACTTCGCGCTCGACGAGGGCGTCGGCATGTGCGGCAAGGGCGGACAGAGCGTGCCCGCCGGCGTCGGTCAGCCGACGCTGCTGATGGAGGGACTGACGGTCGGCGGGACGGCGATGTGACCGAAGGCGGCGTGAGCGAAAGGGTCGGCTTTGCGATGCTCGCCGCTTACCGGCTTGTGGTCGATCGTGGTGCCCAACGCTTTGCTGCGCGTCGTTGACGCGATGAACGGCGGGAAAGTCAGACTTCCCTCGCCGGGGGTGGTCCGCTTATTCGGAGCACTGTGGCTGATCGTCGTGTTGCTGATGTGGTCCGCATCGCGATGAGCGCGTCCTGGCCCGAGCTCGACTGGCCCGCGTGGCGCGAGACCGCGATCGGGCTGCAGTTGCGCACGCAGATCGTCGGCAAGCTGCGGCTCGCGCTGACGCCGTGGCTCAACCATAGCTGGCATGTGCCCTTCTATCTCTCGGCGCGCGGGTTGACGACATCGGCGATCCCGCTCGGCGATCGCATCCTGCAGGCCGATTTCGACTTGCTCGCCGACCGGCTGATCCTGGCGGTCAGCGACGGCGGCGTGCGCGAGATCGCGCTGGCGGCGGGGAGCATTGCCGATTTCCACGCCGCGGTGCTGGCCGCGCTCGACGATCTCGGCATTGTCGTTACGATCAACCCCGTCCCGAGCGAAATGCCCGACGCGCTGCCCTTCGCCGAGGACATCGCGCACCGCCCCTATGATAGCGAGGCGGTGCGGCGCTTCTGGCGCGCGCTGATCCAGGCGGGGCGGGTGTTCGGCGAATTCCGCACCGGCTTTCTCGGCAAGGCGAGCCCGACGCATTTCTTCTGGGGCAGCTTCGACCTCGCCTCGACGCGCTTTTCCGGGCGGGTCGCGCCGCGCCATCCCGGCGGGCTGCCCGGACTGCCCGACGATGTGACGTGCGAGGCGTACAGCCATGAGGAGGCGAGCATCGGCTTCTGGCCGGGCAGCGACGCCTATCCGCAGGCGGCGTTCTACGCCTATGCTTATCCCGCCCCGGCCGGATACGCCGCCGCGCCGATCGAGCCGGCCGGCGCGGCGTTCGACGCGACGCTGGGCGAGTTCCTGCTGCCCTATGACGCGGTGCGCACTGCGGCCGACCCCGATGCCGCGCTGCTCGCCTTTTGCCGCAGCAGCTATGACGCCGCGGCGACGTTGGGCGCCTGGGATCGCGCCAGCCTCGAATGCCCGCTCGGCCGGCTGAAAGTGCCGCGCGTCGTATGAGCGACGACCTGGCCGGCTATCTCGCGCGGATCGGCGTCGCTGGACCCGTGGCAGCCGACCGCGCGACGCTGGCGCGGATCGCAGCGGCGCATCCCGCAGCGATCCCGTTCGAGGGGATCGGCGGGCTGCTCGGTACGCCGGTCGACCTCGACCCCGCGGCGCTGGTCGCCAAGCTGGTGCATGGCGGGCGCGGCGGCTTCTGCTACGAGCATAATCTTCTGCTGCGCGCGATGCTCGAAGCGATCGGCTTCACGGTCACCGCGCTCGGCGCGCGCGTGCTGTGGCACAATGGCCCCGAGGTGCCGAGTCCGCTGACGCACATGCTGCTGCGCGTCGATCTGCCCGAGGGGCCGGTGATCGTCGATGCCGGGTTCGGCGGCAACACGCTGACCGGGGTGCTCGATCTCGTCGCCGACCGCGACCAGCCGACGCCGCACGAGTCCTTCCGGCTGATGCGCGACGGCGATTACTGGGTGCAATGGGTGGCGATCGGCGAGGAATGGCGGCCGACCTATCGCTTCACGCTCGAAGCGCAGCATCGCCCCGACCAGGAACTGGGCAGCTGGTACATGTCGACCAGCCCGGCATCGCACCTCGTCTACGGCCTGACCTGCGCGCGGGCGCTGCCTGGCCGGCGGCTGGCACTGCGCAATTTCGATCTGGCAGTGCACCATGTGGGCGGCGAAACCGAACGACGGCAGCTCGCCGATGCCGCGGCGGTATGCGCCGTCGTCGCGACCGAGTTCGGCATCCGCCTGCCCGACCCGGCGGCGCTGGCGCGGCGGCTCGAACGGGGTATCGCCTGACTTCGACAGGCGATAGACTGCCGCCATGTCCGACTTCTTCGACGCGATCGCCGACGACCACCGCGCCTTCATCGCGAAGCAGCCGCTGTTCTTCGTCGCCACCGCCGCCGACGGCACGCGGATCAACCTCAGCCCCAAGGGAATGGACAGCTTCCGCGTGCTCGGGCCCAACCGCGTCGCCTATCTCGACCTTGGCGGATCGGGCAACGAGACGCAGGCGCATCTCGCCGCCGACGGGCGCATCACGATCATGTTCTGCGCGTTCGACAACCCCGCGCTGATCCTGCGGCTTTATGGCCGGGGCGGTTTCGTGGTCGCCGGCGAGCCGGGTTATGACGCGCTCGCCGCGCATTTCCCGCGGCTGCCGGGCGCGCGACAGATCTTCGACATCACGGTCGAAACCTTGCAGACAAGCTGCGGCTGGGCCGTACCGCGCATGACGCTGGAGCGCGAGCGGCAGACGCTGGCCAAATATCACGCCCAGCAGGTGCCCGAGGCGAGGCTCGCCAAGATTGCCGACCGCACCCGCAGCATCGATGGGCTGCCGGTACAGGTGCAGCAGGTCATGCCCGCGTTCGATCCGCTCGCATGAGCCTGGTCGAGGTCGGGCGTTTCGCGCGCAACGAAGCCAATATCCTCATCGGCCGGCTCGAATCCGAAGGCATCCCGGCGATCGCCTTCGACGAGGGTGCGAGCATCGCCGATGGCAGCCAGTTCTTCATCTCCGTCCGCGTGATGGTCGATGACGAGGATGCCGATGCGGCGCGCAGGATCATCGCCGACGCTGCCTGAGAATCGGGCACCACCTTCGCATCTGCACAAAAATTTACCTCGCGCTAACTTCTCGCCGCGCTTTTTCGTGCCCTGAACGCCGCAAACGCGCGTGTGACCGTTTTGTTGCGCAACTGGCACGGTGATTGCTCTGTAGCCCAATGCAACAACCAAAGGGGGCGCGGGTGAAGCTAGTCATCGCCATCATCAAGCCATTCAAGCTCGACGAAGTCCGCGAGGCGCTTACCGAAATCGGTATCGCCGGCATGACGGTCAGCGAGGTGAAGGGCTTCGGCCGGCAAAAGGGCCAGACCGAAATCTACCGCGGTGCGGAATATTCCACCAACATGGTGCCGAAGATCAAGATCGAGGTGGTCTGTCCGACCGACCTCGCCGCCAAGGTCGTCGAGGCGATCCAGGCCGCGGCCAATACCGGCGCGATCGGCGACGGCAAGATCTTCGTTCTCGACGTCGGCCAGGCGGTGCGCATCCGCACCGGCGAGACCGACGAAACCGCGCTGTGATGAAAGGGGCCATGATGAAGCATGCACTGAAATATGCCGGCGTCGCCGGCCTTTGCGCGGTGGCATTCGCCGCGCTGCCGGCCTGGGCGCAAGCCGCCGCCGGCCCGATCAAGGCGCCCGACGCCGCGCATATGGCGACGATGGTCAACAAGGGCGACACCAGCTGGATGCTGATCTCTTCGGCGCTGGTGCTGATGATGTCGGTCCCGGGTCTCGCGCTCTTTTATGGCGGCCTGGTGCGCACCAAGAACATGCTCAGCGTGCTGATGCAGGTGTTCATGATCGTCTGCGTCGCATCGCTGGTGTGGTGCTGCTGGGGCTACACCATGGCCTTCACCGGCGGTTCTGGCATCACCGCGCCGTTCTTCGGCGGCTTCCACAAGGCGTTCTTGATGGGTGTCGATGGCACCACGCTGGCCGCGACCTTCTCGAATAACGTCTACATCCCCGAATTCGCCTATGTCTGCTTCCAGATGACCTTCGCCTGCATCACGCCGGCGCTGATCGTCGGTGCCTTCGCGGAACGCGTGAAGTTCACGCCGTTGATCATCTTCGTGGTGGCGTGGCTGACCCTGGTCTATTTCCCGGTCGCGCACATGGTGTGGTACTGGGCTGGCCCGGACTTCCTGCCCGACGCACCAACCGATGCCGGCTATCTGTTCGGCAAGGGCGCGCTCGACTTCGCCGGCGGCACCGTGGTGCACATCAATGCCGGTATCGCGGGCCTGATCGGCTGCCTGATCATCGGCAAGCGCAAGGGCTTCAACACCGAGCCGATGCCGCCGCACTCGCTGACCATGACGATGATCGGCGCCAGCCTGCTGTGGGTCGGCTGGTTCGGCTTCAACGCCGGCTCCAACCTCGAAGCCAATGGCGTGACCGGCGTCGCGTTCATCAACACCTTCGTCGCCACCGCGGCGGCGGCGGTGTCCTGGGCGCTGATCGAACAGGTCGTCCACCACAAGCCCTCGCTGCTCGGCGCCGTCACCGGTGCGGTTGCCGGCCTCGTCGCGATCACCCCGGCATCGGGTTATGCCGCGCCGATGACCTCGATCGCGCTCGGCTTCATCGTGTCGCCGATCTGCTTCATCTTCGTCACCACGGTGAAGAAGGCGCTGAAGTACGATGACTCGCTCGACGTCTTCGGCGTGCACTGCATCGGCGGTATCGTCGGCGCGCTCGGCACGGCGATCGTCGCCGATCCCAAGCTCGGCGGTCAGGGTTACTTCGACTATACGAAGTTCCCCGCCGTCGCGGTGCTGCCGGCCGACTACAGCATCTCGGCACAACTCCTGATCCAGCTTCAGGCCGTCGCGATCACGTTGGCCTGGTCGGGCCTGGTCAGCGCCGCGCTGTTCCTGATCCTGAAATTTACCATCGGCATCCGCCCGAGTGCTGACGTCGAAGCCGAAGGCCTCGACATCAGCGAGCACGGCGAACGCGCCTACAACTACTGACCAGTTCGGGGGCGGGACAAAGCCCGCCCCCTCCAGACGTTCCTCCTGCGGACGACCTAAGGCCGGTGCGGCAACGCACCGGCCCTTTTTGTCAGGCCGAGCGGAGCGGCGTGGCGGCGTCGTTTCCTACCACGGTGATCCATGGCGTGACGCGCCAGCTACGCACCAGGCCATTGAGGACATAGGGATCGGCCGCGGCAAAGGCGGCCGCACTGGCGGCATCGCCGAACAACAGAAGCGCGGATTCGACCGGATCGCCAACCGCACCGCCCAGGATGAGGCCCCCTTCGTCCACGCTGCGCCAGGCCAAGGCGAGGTGCGCATCGCGGAACGTCGCGCGGCGTTCGAGATAGTCGGGCGCGAGGTCGTAGCGCAGCAGATAATGGCTCATGGTATCCTCCGTCGCCGATTTAGCGCGCCTGACCGACGGTGTCGCGCCACCCGCCATCGGCCGTTGCCGGGCTCTGTTATTGCCTGTTCCGGCGGCAAAGATTTTTTCATTCCGCGCCAGCGCGGTGCCAAAGGCCGTATTTCCCGTTTACGTTCAATGATATAACGCCCGCGGCGGAAGCCCAGCGATTGCCAATGACAGGGCGGATAACAGGGAAATAATACCAGCGGGCGAAAGGACTGACTCTGCGGGGATTCCCAAGAGGTTGATTTTCTGATTCGATGCGGAAGTGTTGGATTGGAGGCGGAGATGTCTGGGATCACGATTACGCGACT
>NZ_JAXOJP010000051.1:0-22696 GCF_036663795.1 Parasphingomonas halimpatiens | reverse complement strand
GCGCGCCACCAACGCCGATGGCGTCTTCGATCTCTGCTATCGCCGACATGTTTTGTCGCAGGTCGACCTGCGACAAAACATCGTCAAATCCGTCCACCATGTCCCCGAACAGGTGTCCACCTTGTCTCCGGTCTAAACACTTCGCCAGGGAAGTGAGGAAAAGCAGTGCGCCAGGCCAGTCTTCGCGCACGACGCTCTACCGCCCCTCGGGCGTAGCCTTTGTGGCCGGCGTCGATCTGGCGACCGGCGTAGCCTCGGCCCGGGGCTTCACGATGGTCACCGATCCCGTCGGTACAACCGGCGCCACCACACGCCTCGCGCCGGGCAGGTTCTCGAGCTTGAACCCGTCTGCCTGCTGGCGAACGACGGGCACCAACACCTGCAGCTTCATGCACTGGGTCAGGTCGGCGCGGCGGAACTCGGCGCAGTTCCACAAGGCCTTGTCGAAACCATGCGCCTTGTCGCGCAGGTAGCTGAACGACATCGCGGCGACCTGCGCCTGTTGCAGTGGGAGGGCGGTCGGTACCTTGCTGCGATCGGTCCAGCCCATCACCTTGCAATAAGGCCGCTCGCCGCAGGTTCGCGTCGCGATCGCGGCATAGGCTTCGGGGAGCATGCGCGGATCGAGCGCGACGAGGAAGCTGTTATTGTCGCCGCCCGCCAGCGGCGAGACCGACGGCGTGACGGCGGTCCCCTCGGCGGTCGCCACCGCTGCCTCGACCAGCGCGGCACCCGTCTTGTGCGCGTCGGACAGCGGCGCCAGCGCCGCGATCACCGGTTCGTCGGCGGAAACGGCATGGACGAAAGCGGGCGGCGTGCCCCACCAGCCGGTCCAGCGGAAGAAGAGATGGGTGTGGACCGCGACGATCTTGTCGAGGCTGGACTGCCAATATGGCACCACCCAATCGGTATGATAGTGCGTCGCATAGCCGACCGGTCGGAACACCGCGCCGTTGAGCACCTGGTCGGCCAGCTGCCGTGCCCTGACCCAGGCCGCGTCGGCGAAGCGATGGCGGGTCATCGCATTGTCGCAGGTGAAACTGAACTGGCAACCCGTGCTCCGCTCCGATCCCTGGAACACCACCCCGCAGATCGTCTTGGGAAAGGCCGGATGGCGCGCGCGGTTGATCACCACCTGCGCGACCGCACGTTGCCCGACCGCATCGTCGCCGGCCTCGTAAAGCATCGCCACGGCGAGGCAGTCGCGCGCGCGGGCGCGTTGCTCGTCGCTGCCGCTGAAGCGGAACGGGCGCGCCGCCGGATTGGGGCCGCCGATGAACGGGATCGACGCGTTGTAGGCGCGCGCGTCATCAAGCGACATGTCTTCGAACGCAACCGGCTCGACCGGCGGCAGCTCGGCCTTGGGCACGACACGGGCGGGTATCGGGCGAAAATGCCGGGTCGGCACGACCGGCGGCGCCCGCAGCACGATCAGCGCCGGCACGACAATCGCCGCGACGGCGATGGCCACGAGCAGCGCGCGCAAGGCGAGGCTTGGCGGGATCGATGGAATCGGCATGGGATGTGGCATCAGGTGCCGAACGCGCGGCGCGGGCAGGGGGTCAAACGAGGCTCCTGGCGATCGAATGGCGCTCTCTAGCCGATCTCACGATGAATGCGAACCCGCTGCGCCGAGTCTCGAAGTTGGACGCGCGCTCGCGCTACGGTCGCGCCGGCAGCCTGACCAACCGGGCCATCCGTGGCCCGAGTCGCGGTGGAGCGCCGGTCGCTGACACGGTTTCGGAAAAGTGCGCAATTCGGCGGTCGCGCGCGCGGTCGCGGCGCCGAGAGTCGGTGATCTTAACGGCGCCGTCTTGCGAATCCGGTCGGCAGCAGATCGCGCCGCGTGGCGCCGCGCCTCCGTCTAAAATTCGCAACGCCGGGCCGGCCTCGCGCGATGCACTTTCGTCAATAGTGCCAAGGCACAATTCGAGCGAAGCTTGAGTTACTTACCCCAAGTGCCTGTAGCTTCGCACAAATCCCACGCATCGGCGGCGCGCAGATGGCACGCACGGTCGCCCGTGGCGCAGCCCGTATAGGCCGCGCGATAATGCGCATAGCAACTTTGCGGTGGTCCCATCTGCCGGCTGACCGCTGGCACCGGCGCCTTGCTCATCACGGCGACCGCCGGCACGAGCCGCGGCGCAGACATCGATGCCGCCACCTCGGCATTGGGCTTGTGCCCGAACACGACCGGCCACAGCTGAAACAGCGCCAACGCCACGCAGCCAAAAATCATCCATTTCCGCATCGTTCACCCCCGCACCACGCCCCCGCGTGCCGGGGGCATGATATCGCAGTTCGCGCGGCGGTGCGAGGTCAGCTTTCGGGCAGGAAGTCCGGCACCGAAAGATAACGCTCGCCGGTGTCGTAGTTGAACCCGAGCACGCGCGACCCGGCTGGCAGCTCGGGCAATTTCTGCGCGATGGCGGCAAGCGTCGCGCCCGAACTGATCCCCACGAGCATCCCTTCCTCGCGCGCGGCGCGGCGTGCCATCTCCTTGGCGTTGCCGGCATCGACCTTGATCGCGCCGTCGATCGCCTGGGTGTGGAGGTTGGCGGGGACGAACCCCGCGCCGATGCCCTGGATCGGGTGCGGGCCGGGCTGTCCGCCCGAGATGACCGGCGACGCTTCCGGCTCGACCGCATAGACCTTGAGCCCCGGCCAGGCCTTTTTGAGTACCTCGGCAACGCCGGTGATGTGCCCGCCGGTGCCGACGCCAGTAATGATCACGTCGATCGGCGTGTCGGCGAAGTCCTTGAGGATTTCCTGCGCCGTCGTCCGTTGATGCACCTCGATATTGGCGGGGTTCTCGAACTGCTGCGGCATCCACGCGCCGGGCGTCTCGTCGACCAGCTGCAGCGCGCGCTCGATCGCGCCCTTCATGCCCTTTTCGCGCGGCGTCAGGTCGAAGCTCGCGCCATAGGCCAGCATCAGGCGGCGGCGCTCGATCGACATGCTCTCGGGCATGACCAGCACCAGCTTGTAGCCCTTGACCGCCGCGACCATCGCCAGGCCGACGCCGGTGTTGCCGCTGGTCGGCTCGATGATCGTGCCGCCGGGCTTGAGATGGCCGTCGCGCTCGGCGGCCTCGATCATCGCCAGCGCGATGCGGTCCTTGATCGACCCGCCGGGATTGGCGCGCTCCGACTTGATCCACACTTCGGCGTCGGGAAACAGCCGCTGGACACGGATATGGGGGGTGTTGCCGATCGTCTCGAGGATGGTGTTGGCCTTCATGACGCGGTCTCCGCTTGAGGGGGGTCGAATGTCCGGGCGGCCCGGATACCGGGAAAGAGATAGGTCCACAGGATCGTGACGACAATCGCCCCGCCGCCGCCGATCAGCACGGCACCGATCGGTCCGAACGCTGCCGCGAGAAATCCCGATTCCGCTTCGCCCAGTTCGTTGGAGGCGGAAATGGTCAATTGCGACACTGCACCGACGCGCCCGCGCTTGTCGTCGGGGGTATGGAGCTGGATCAGCGACTGGCGGATATAGACCGAGAACATGTCCGCGCCGCCGGCCACGGCCAGCGCCGCGATCCCGACCTCGAAGGCAATCGCGGGTACGATCAGGTGGGCGACCCCGAAGATGATCGTTGCCGTTCCGTAGATCATGACCGCACCGAGCATTTTCGGGCCGACATTGGTCTTCAATGGGCGCACCGAAAAGAACAGGGCGACCACCGACGCGCCGACGGCGGGTGCCGCCGCGAGCAGGCTCAGCCCCTGCGGCCCGACCTTGAAGATGTCGTGCGCGTAGATCGGCAGCAGCGCGCTGGTCCCGGCGAGGAAGACCGCAAACAGGTCGAGCGTGATCGTGCCGAAGACGAGCTTGTTCTGCCAGACATAAGCAAGGCCATCGATGATCTGTCGCACGGGATGCGCGCTCGAGCGCGGCGGCTGCGCGACCTTGCCGATCAGCATCATGCAGAACAGTGCCGTCCCGAACAGGCCGACCGCCAGCCAATAGGCACCCGAGGGCGCATGGGCATAGGCGAAGCCGCCGATCGCCGGGCCGATGATCGTGCCGACCTGCCAAGAGATCGAGCTCAACGCGATCGCCGTCGGCAGCACCTCGCGCGGGACGAGATTGGGTGCGAGCGCCGAAAAGGCCGGGCCGGCAAAGGCGCGCGCCAGCCCGAGCAGGATCGCGACGCCGAACAATACCGGCAGCGTGATCCATCCCTGGAACGTCGCCAGCGCGAGAATCAGCGCGCAGATGAGCTGCAACGCCACCGTCGCCCGCGCGATCATCCGGCGATCGAAGCGGTCGGCGACCCAGCCGGTGAGCGGTGTCGTGACGAACAGCGGTATGAACTGCAGTAGCCCGATCAGGCCGAGCTGCGCGGCTGCCGCGCTCGGGCTCATCGTCTGGCGGGCAATGGTATAGACCTGCCAGCCGATGACGATGATCATGCCGTTCTGCGCGATCGTCATGGCGAAGCGCGCCGCCCAATAGGCTCGGAAATTGGCGATGCGGAACGGGTGGGTGTCGGGGAACATCCAGCCTGCTTTAGGCGGCTGGCGGTGCGGCGGGCAATGACCTTTGCTTTCCATCGGCAAAGGCTGACTGTGCTGCGCCTCACCTCGTCACGCCGCGAGATGCAGGCTGCCGCGCTGCAAGATTGAAACCGGGCAGGGATCGGGCCTATAGGCGCGCTTTCTCCCCTACGGAAACGAGGTTTTCCCCTTGGCCAAAGCCCCTGCCAAACCCCGCTCCGCCGCGCCGGCGACGCCCAACCGCGAACGCCCGGCCGAGCCGCAGCTCTATCAGGCGTCGAAGGCCGAACTGCTCGAATTCTATCGGCAGATGCTGCTTATCCGGCGTTTCGAGGAGAAGGCCGGGCAGCTTTACGGTCTCGGGCTGATCGGCGGCTTCTGCCACCTCTATATCGGGCAGGAGGCCGTTGCCGTCGGGTTGCAGTCGGCCCTGTCCGAGAAGGACAGCGTGATCACCGGCTATCGCGACCATGGTCACATGCTATTGTGCGGCATTCCGCCGAAGGACGTCATGGCCGAACTGACCGGTCGCGCCGCGGGCATTTCGCGCGGCAAGGGCGGGTCGATGCACATGTTCAGCGTCGATCACAAATTCTATGGCGGCCACGGCATCGTCGGCGCGCAGGTGTCGCTCGGCACCGGCTTGGGCTTCGCGCACAAATATTCCGGCGATGGCGGCGTGTGTCTCGCCTATTTCGGCGATGGCGCGTCGAATCAGGGCCAGGTCTATGAAAGCTTCAACATGGCCGAGCTGTGGAAGCTGCCGGTCGTCTACGTGATCGAGAACAACCAGTACGCGATGGGCACGAGCGTCAACCGCTCGTCGGCCGAAGATCAGCTCTATCGCCGCGGCGAAAGCTTCCGCATCCCCGGTATCCAGATCGACGGCATGGACGTGCTCGCCGCGCGCGGCGCCGCGGAAGAGGCGCTCGCCTGGGTGCGTGCCGGCAAGGGACCGATCATCCTCGAGATGAAGACCTATCGCTACCGCGGCCACTCGATGTCCGACCCGGCGAAATATCGCAGCCGTGACGAGGTCCAGGCGGTGCGCGACAAGTCCGACCCGATCGAGCATTGCAAGAAGCTGCTCGAGGCCGAGGGCGTCAAGGAAGACGAACTCAAGACGATCGAACAGGAGATCAGGAAACTCGTGAACGAAGCCGCCGATTTCGCCGAAAGCACGCCCGAGCCGGAGCCCGGCGAACTCTACACCAACGTGCTGGTGGAGTCGTACTGATGGCGATCGAGATCAAGATGCCGGCGCTGTCGCCGACAATGGAAGAAGGCACGTTGGCCAAGTGGCTCGTCAAGGCGGGCGATACCGTCAAGTCGGGCGACATCATGGCCGAGATCGAAACCGACAAGGCGACGATGGAGTTCGAGGCGGTCGACGAAGGCACGATCACTGCGATTCTTGTCGCTGAAGGCACCGACAATGTGAAGGTCGGCACGGTCATCGCGACGCTCGCCGGCGATGATGAGGCCGCGTCCGCGCCGGCCGCGAAAGCAGCACCGGCGCCGGAAACACCTGCCGAGCAGAAGGTCGAGGCGACACCCGAGCCGCACAAGGTCGAGACCGGCGCGCGCCAGATGTACGATGCGGCGAAGCGCGATGGCGTGACCGATCCGGCGATTCCGGCCGGCACCGCGATGGTCAAGACGACGATCCGCGAAGCGTTGCGCGATGCGATGGCCGAGGAAATGCGCCGCGACGAACGCGTCTTCGTGATGGGCGAGGAAGTCGCGCAATATCAGGGTGCCTACAAGGTTACGCAGGGCCTGCTCGACGAGTTCGGCGAGAAGCGCGTGATCGACACGCCGATCACCGAACATGGCTTTGCCGGTGTCGGCGCGGGCGCGGCGATGGGCGGGCTGCGCCCGATCGTCGAGTTCATGACCTTCAACTTCGCCATGCAGGCGATCGATCACATCATCAACTCGGCCGCCAAGACCAATTACATGTCGGGCGGGCAGATGCGTTGCCCGATCGTGTTCCGCGGCCCCAACGGCGCGGCGAGCCGTGTCGGTGCACAGCACTCGCAGAACTACGCCCCGTGGTACGCCGCGGTCCCCGGCCTGATCGTCATCGCACCCTATGACGCGGCCGATGCCAAGGGCCTGCTCAAGGCCGCGATCCGCAGCGAGGATCCGGTCGTGTTCCTCGAGAACGAGCTGCTTTACGGTCGCAGCTTCGAGGTTCCGCAGCTCGACGACTATGTCCTGCCGATCGGCAAGGCACGGATCATGCGGGAAGGTACCGACGTCACGCTGGTCAGCTATTCGATCGGTGTCGGGCTGGCGCTCGAGGCCGCCGAGACGCTCGCCGCCGAGGGTATCGACGCCGAGGTGATCGATCTGCGCACCCTGCGTCCGCTCGACAAGACCACGGTGCTGGCATCGCTCGCCAAGACCCACCGCCTCGTCGTCGTCGAGGAAGGCTGGCCAGCCTGCTCGATCGCGTCCGAAGTCGCCGCCTTCGTGATGGAGGAGGGGTTCGACGATCTCGACGCCCCGGTGCTGCGCGTCGCCAACGAGGACGTGCCGCTGCCCTATGCCGCCAACCTCGAGAAGCTCGCGCTCATCTCGGCCGACAAGATCGTCGCGACCGTGAAGAAGGTGACCTTCCGCAGCTGATACGGTCGCGCGCTCAGCTTGTGTAGAGATTGCAGGTTGAGCGCGTCGCCGTGGGCGACGGGTTGTAGATCTGCGCGAAGTCGCGAACGTCGCGCACGATGAACGACGCGACATAGTGAATGCGCCCCGCCGGCATCAGCCAGGTGCCGGTCAACGGGCGATAGGCATAGTTGATCTCGACGAACATCACGCCCGAGCCGGACGGCGCGGTCACCATCGAACCGGCGTCGCCCATGCCGCTCGGCGCCAGCGTGCCGGCATTCCCCGGCGTGGCGTCGGTGCCGGCCGTCGTGGTCGTCGTGCCATAGCTCGAATCGTAGCCGGTGCCGCTCTTTAGGCCGATACAGCGCTGCCAGTGGATATATTGCGTGCCGGACTGGTTCTCGAGGCTCGACACGATGATCCGGCCATTGGTCGTCAGCTTGATGCCGGCACCTTGGTATCGCGCCGCCTGCAGCACGTCGTTCATGTCGACCTCGCGCAGCTGCTGCGTCGCCAGCGAACTGGATGCGCCGACGCGCGAGGCGTTGTCGGCGAGGTTGAGCGTGATCTGGCTGACCTTCATGTTCAGCAGCGCGAGGTTCGCCGTCTCGACGCCATACAGGCCGATCCCCAGCACGAGCGGCATGCCGAAGGCGAATTCGAGCAGGGCGAGACCGCTCTGGTCGCGACCAAGCCGGCGAAGGCCGGCGAGCAGTCGCGATGGCGCTCTGGCGAGGCGGTTGGCAGTCACAGTCATGTGCATATCGTCGCTGGCGTTGTCACGGTCTGGGCCGCGTAGGGCTGGTTCTTGAGCAGGGTCTGCGCGCTGATCGTGTGCGTCGACGACCAGCCGAACAGGCCGGCAACAGGGAACAGCCGCGGATAGGTGATCGTCATCGTGTACAAGGTGATGTCGTTCGCGCCGCCCTGGCCGCTGACTCCCGGATCGGAATCCCATTGGCCGTTGCCGTTCATGTCGGTGTAGCATTCACCGGCATTGCGGATGCCGTTGCCATTCGTATCGGTGAACGGTTCGGGAGCCACGGCGGTGAAGGTGTCGTAGTTCTTGCGCGACGAGACGAAGGTGGCGTTCTTGGCCACGGTCTGCACCATGGCGATGACCTTGCCGTCGATCGTCGAGGTTTGCGCTGCGCCGCCCTCGATGCCCGAATCGCGCGCGGCCTTTTGCACGGCGCCGTTGAGCACCGCCTGGTTGTATTCCTGATATAGCAGGTCGCCGAGGCCCATGATGAGCAACATCATCGCCGGGGTAATGAGCGCGAACTCGACGATCGTCGCGCCGCGACGATCGGTTGCGAGCTTGCGCGGCAGGCGCGTGGGCAAGCTCATTGCGAAACCCGCAGCATGGCGACCTTGCCGGCGATGCTCTGGAAGGCGGCGGTCAGCGCTGTATTGTTGCTGGCATAATAGGCGCTGCCCGGCGACGCACAGGTCGTGAGCTCGTTGGTCAGGGTCTGGCCAAAGCCGACGACGAAGATCTTGATGTTGCGCGCCTTGGCGGCGGCGCATTCGGCGAGGAAGCGGGCATTGTGATAATCGGTGTCGCTGGAATAGGTTCCGCCGGTCACGCGCTGATCATAATATTCCATCCCGTACATGCCGTAGATCGACGTGTTCGGCGCCATGTCGCCATCGGTCATGAAGACGATATAGCGATTGGGCGCGTTGTGGCCGGGCCAGGCTGCCGTGTCCGAGGCGAAGATGCCGGTCGGCGAAATGAGGCGCGTTCCCCAGATCATGCCGGTGTCGTGATACGTGCCGCCCTGTGCCTTGAAGTCGGTCGCGTTGACATAGTTCGAGACATCGGTGCGCGTCATCGTCGCGAGGCGCGTGGCGGGCTTGCCGCAACTGACATAGCCCGACGACATCCACGACGAATTACCGACGTTGGAATAGCTGCCATAGCCCGAGGGATCGTCGCCGTTCGGCGAATTGCTGCTGCCCGAATAATCGACCGTTCCGCTGGTCACGCCGTTGCGGAAATAAACCACGTCCTGCCACATCGGCCGCCATTTCGTGGCGTCGTTCGTCGGGACCAGATCCGGGTCGAGGTCGGAGGGCAGGCTGTTGACGTTGAAGCTGGAAGAGGCCGTCGTATCACGCTCCTCGATGCAGCCCTGCCATTTCGATGTCGCGCCGGTAATCTTGCTGGGGTCCGTGACCGACGCGCCGGTGATGAACTGGCTGACATCGAGCGGCCACTGACCGTAGCGCCACGTCGGCTGGACCGGCTGCGAGGTCGATGTACACTTGCCGCCATTCGACGACACCCATGATACCGTCACGACGGTGGCGGTGCCATTGGTCGTGTAGCCCGTCGCCGGCGTTCGTCCTGCCCGCGCGTTGCAGGTGGTTTGTGACGTGGAGGTGGTGCTCGTCACGGTCGCGAGTCCGTCGTTGGTGTCGCCGACCACCTTGCGCGTCTGGTAGTCCCAGTTCGTCACCAGATAGTTGCTCGGCAAGAGGTAGCCGACATTGACCGTGGAGGTGTAGGTGACGAAGCCGTAGCGGATATGCGAGGACGTGCTCGAGGCGCTGGTCAGCGTGTCGTAGAAACTGAGCACGGCCGAGCGCAGGCCGGAGATCTTCGAGCCCGAGGCTTCCTGCGCGTAATAGCCTGTCGTGCCGTCGGGGCGGGTATAACTCGTGGTGCCGCTGCCGCAGGTGCCCGATGTCGTGCAGGCCATCGAGCCGGTGGTGTCGAGCACGAACATGATGTCGGTGTCGGCAATGTCGTAGCGCGCCTGGCAGGTGACGGTGATGGTCTGCGAGGCGCTACCGAACATCTTCATGATCGTCATCGGGACGGTCGCGGAGGCGGTACCGCTGACCTGGCTGTCGGATGTCTTGGCCGGCGTGAAGGTCACCGCGCTGGTGTTCATCCAGCCGGCGGTGAAGTTGTTGGCGAAGAACTTGTTGGCCTGGGTCGTCGCGGTCGAATCGAGCGGCGTCGATGTGCTGGCGTCGGTCATGAACTTGCGCCCCGCCAGCGCGCCGGCGTCGCACGCCTGTTGCAGGCGGACCTTGACGACGTAGAGTCGGCCCATGTCGACGGCCGATCCCGTCAGACCGGCGAGCGGGACGAGCGAGATGGCCAGAATCGCCAGCGTGTTGCCCCGCACGTCGCCGCGCAGCGCGCTCATGAAGCCCCGCCGATCGGTGATCACTTTCGGCTTCGTGCCCGACATTCTATGGCCCCGCCCCAATCTTAGTTCCACACGAACGTAGTGCTATGGTCGCAAACTGGATAAGCGAGCTTCAAACGATATGGTTAATGACGCGGTAACGCAGGCCGGCGCGCCGCCGTCGGCAGAGGCGGCGCGCAGCGCGGAGCGCGCGCTTGCGCTTGGCTATGCACCGGGCGACGCGCGCCCGGCGATCGATGCGCTCTTCGCGCTCGACGAAGCGCTCGGCAATATCCTGCGCACAGGACGCGAACCGCTGATCAGCCAGATGCGGCTGACCTGGTGGCATGACGCGCTCACGCGCCTCGATACCGCGCCGCCGCCCGCCGAGCCGATCCTGCAGGCGCTGGCCGACGACGTTCTGCCGCGCGGCGTGTCCGGCGCCGGACTGGCGACCATGGTCGAAGGCTGGGAAGCGCTGCTCGACCCGGGCCCGGGCGACCCAGAGGGTCGTGCGCTGTTCGGCGACCGGCGCGGCGGCGCGCTGTTCGCCGCCGCCGGATCCGTACTCGGCGCGCGCGGCAATCCTCCGCTCGCGCTGGCCGGGTCGGGCTGGGCGCTCGCCGATCTCGCGCGTCACCTCGGCGACCGTGCCGCCGCCGAAGCGGCGCTGTCCGAGGCGCGGGCTATTGTGACCGGCATCTCACGGCATCGCTGGGGCGCTGAGCTGCGTGCGCTCGGCGCCCTGTCACGCCTCGCCGTGCTCGACACGGCCGTACCGCTCGATCGGCCGATCCCATCGGGGTCGCCCGGGCGCGTCGGGCGGCTGCTGTGGCATCGTCTGACCGGATATTGACCTTTCAAGGTAACAGCGGATGCGATAGCCTGACGCTACCTGTAACGGGGGTGGCGCTATGTGGCGGTATTTTGCGGGTGGTGTTGCGATATTGATGCTGGTCGGTGCCGGCATTACCTTCTTTTCTTCCCGCGGGCGCCCGGCGATCCCCTTGCTCGCCGCAGCAGCGCCCGCCGCGCAGGCGACCGCGCCTTTGCCCGACACCGTCCCCGAAGTGTCCGACAGGACGCGCGAGCAGAAGCGCTTCGACCGCTACGACAAGGACCGCAACGGCCAGGTGACGCGCGAGGAGTATCTCGCGCAGCGCCGCAAGGCCTATGCCAAGCTCGACACCAACCATGACGGCGTGCTGTCGTTCGACGAATGGGCGATCAAGGCCGAGACCAAGTTCGCGACCGCCGATGCCGACAAGTCGGGCGCGATGACGCCGACCGAGTTCGCCGCCACCGCGGTCAAGCGCAACACCCGCCCGCGTCCGAAATGCCGCCCCGACGACAAGGCGCCGGCCGAACCGGGCGCGGGCGACACCGGCGAGGACAGCTGATCAGGCCGCCAGCCACTGCGCCAGCGCTTCGCGGGCGCGGTCGGTGTACATGCGCTTGCGGTCGGCCTTTTTGGTGCGGCCCTCGATCGGCGGGAACAGGCCGAAATTGACGTTCATCGGCTGGTAGGTCGCGGCCTCGGCCGCGCCGGTGATGTGGTGCAGCAGCGCGCCGAACGCTGTCTCCACAGGCGGCGGCGCGAGCGTCTCGCCGCGCAGCTCGGCGGCGGCGAAGCGGCCGGCGAGCAGGCCGATCGCGGCGCTCTCGATATACCCCTCGCAACCGGTGATCTGCCCGGCGAAGCGGATGTTGGGCTTCGACTTGAGCCGCAAGGTCGGGTCGAGCAGCTCGGGCGAGCGGATGAAGGTGTTGCGGTGCAGCCCGCCGAGCCGCGCGAACTCGGCCTTTTCCAGCCCCGGGATGGTGCGGAACAGTTGCACCTGGTCGGCATGCTTGAGCTTGGTCTGGAAGCCGACGATGTTCCACAAGGTGCCCTGCGCATTGTCCTGGCGCAGCTGCACCACGGCATGCGGCCAGCGCCCGGTGCGCGGGTCGTCGAGGCCGACGGGCTTCATCGGGCCGAAGCGCAGCGTGTCGAGTCCGCGCTCGGCCATCACCTCGATCGGCATGCAGCCCTCGAAATAGGGCGTGTCGCGCTCCCATTCCTTGAACTCGGTCTTCTCGCCCTCGATCAGCCCGGTATGGAAGGCGAGATACTCCTCCTTCGACATCGCGCAGTTGATGTAATCCTTGCCTTCACCCTTGTTCCAGCGCGACTGGAACCACGCCGTCTCCATGTCGATGCTGTCGAAATAGACGATCGGCGCGATCGCGTCGAAAAAGGCCAGCGCATCGGCCCCGGTTGCGGCGCCGATGCTGGCGGCGAGCGGCGCGGCGGTCAGCGGGCCCGTCGCGATGATCGCGAGGCCGTCGTCGGGCAGCGTGTCCACCCGCTCGCGGACGATGGTGATGTTGGGATGCGCGGTTAGCGCCGCCGTCACGCCGGCCGAGAAGCCGTCGCGATCGACCGCCAGCGCCGAGCCGGCCGGCACGCGGTGGATGTCGCCCTCACGCAGGATCAGCGAGCCGAGCGCGCGCATCTCGGCATGGAGCAGGCCGACGGCGTTGCTCGTCGCGTCGTCGGAACGGAAGCTGTTGGAGCAGACCAGCTCGGCGAGGCCGTCGGTATGGTGCGCCGGGGTCATCTCGCCCGAGCCGCGCATTTCCGACAGGCGGACCTTGAAGCCGGCCTCGGCCAGCTGCCAGGCGGCTTCCGACCCGGCGAGGCCGCCGCCGATGATGTGGATGTCATGTGTCATGGCGCGGCTGATAGCGCTGCATGCCGGCGCTGACAAAGGTAGTGCACATGATTCACAGCCGTTTCGGCGCAAGTCGCTTGAGACGGCGGCGGTGGCGAGTATGAGAACGCCATGGCCACCATCCTGATGCACCCAGCGACTCCCGAGGCACAGACCCTCCCGCAGAATGTCGAGGCGGAAGCGGCGATGCTCGGCGCGATGATGATCGACAACCGGCTGGCCGACGATCTGCTCGACAAGCTCGAGCCCGACCACTTCTTCGAGCCGGTCCATGGCCGCATCTTCAGCGCGATCAAGACGCTGCGCTCGAACGACATGCTGGCGACGCCGGTCACGCTGCGCCCGATGTTCGAGGCCGATGAGGGCATGAAGGAGCTCGGCGGGCCGAGCTATCTCGCCCAGCTGACGGGTTCCGGCGCGGGCCTGATCGGCGCGCGGCAGTTCGCGCAGCAGATCTACGACCTGGCCATGCTGCGGACGCTGGTGACGGTCGGACGCGGGCTGGTCGACCGCGCGATGGACACCTCGGAGGAGGTCAATCCGCGCGCGCAGATCGAGGCGGCCGAGGAAGAGCTGTTCAAGGTCGCGGCCGATGGCGGCACCGAGAGCGCGATCAAGACCTTCGCCCAGGCCACCACCATGGCGGTGAAGATGGCGCAGCGCGCGCTCAATTCGGGCGGCAATTTGTCGGGCATCACGACCGGGCTCGACTCGGTCAACGCCAAGATCGGCGGCATGCACCATAGCGATCTGATGATCCTCGCCGGGCGCCCCGGCATGGGCAAGACCTCGCTCGCCACCAACATCGCCTTCAACGCCGCGCAACGCTGGATGCGCGACATGCGCGACGGCATCGCGCCGTCCGAATCGGTCGGCGCCAAGGTCGCGTTCTTCAGCCTCGAAATGTCGGCTGACCAGCTGGCGACGCGTATCCTGTCGGAACAGGCGCGCATCTCGTCCGAGGCGCTGCGCATGGGCAAGATCAGCCGCGCCGAGTTCAACCAGCTCGCCGCCGCCGCCGCCGACCTCGAAAACCTGCCGCTGTTCATCGACGATACCGCCGGCCTGACGATCGGCGCGCTGCACACCCGGATGCGCCGGTTGCAGCGCCGCCACAACAACGAGATCGGGCTGGTGGTGATCGATTACCTCCAGCTGCTGACCGGCTCGGCCAAGGCGTCGAGCGACGGACGCGTGCAGGAAATCTCCGAGATCAGCCGTGGCCTGAAGACGCTGGCCAAGGACATGAACGTGCCGGTGATGGCGCTGTCGCAGCTCAGCCGCGCGGTCGAGCAGCGCGAGGACAAGCGCCCGCAGCTGTCGGATCTGCGCGAATCGGGGTCGATCGAGCAGGACGCCGACATCGTGATGTTCGTCTATCGCGAGGATTATTATGTCGCGGCGAAGGAGCCCAAGCGCCCGGTCGAGGGCGACAGCGCCAAGATCTTCGAGGATCACGCGCAATGGGCGACCGACATGGAGCGCGTGTTCGGTCTGGCCGAGCTGATCATCGCCAAGCAGCGCCACGGCGCGACCGGCAAGGTGATCCTCAAGTTCGAGCCGAGCGTGACGCGCTTCAGCGACTTCGTCGGCTACTGAGACAGAAGCGGCGAGGTTGGATCGGCGTGGGGCGTGCCGGCAAGTAACGCGCAAGTTGGGCGTGCGGGCGGCTCCAAGTAATCGACCTATTATGACGACCATAAGGGCCCGCTTTGCTGTTCTTGGCCTGTACTTGCTCGGGGTAAGTGGCGTGTCCGATATGGGCGGAATATCCAACATCGGAATCTGACCGTCTTCGCCGGCGCGGCGATGCGTGCGCGGCGTGATTAGCTAGGCTTTATTCGACCATTTATGGGGAAGCGTGGCTTTGTTCGTAATCGCCATTGTCCGTGTCCGTCTCGCCTTCGGTCGCCGATCCAACATCCGGTGAGCGGTGTGGGGTCGAGCGGGCGCGAGTTTGGCTTGGGAGGGCAGGATGTTGAATCAATTCCTCCCCGGAACGGGGAGGGGGACCGCGAAGCAGTGGAGGGGCTGGTCGGGCAGGCGCGCGCCAGCAAAACCTCGGTCTCGTTCGGCAAACCAATCTGATATCTGATGAGGCGCGGTCTCGTTCGACCAGCCCCTCCACCGCGCTACGCGCGGTCCCCCTCCCCGTGCCGGGGAGGAGCTAAGTAGGAGAAGGCTCAGAAAACCGGTTCTTCGCCGGGTTTCTCCGGCACGTGAATGCCGCATTCGACCTTTTCCCAGCCGCGCCAGCGGCCGGCGCGGGGGTCTTCGCCGGGTTGGACCTTGGAGGTGCAGGGCGCGCAGCCGATCGAGGGGTAGCCTTCGGCCTCGAGCGGATGGCGCGGGAGCTTGTGATCCGCGAACCATGCTTCGAGCCGTGGTTTGTCCCAGTCGGCGAGCGGGTTGAGCTTCAACCGGCCCTCATCCTCCTCGAAGCGCGGCATTGCGTTGCGGGTGCCGGCCTGGAAACCCTTGCGGCCGGAGATCCACGCATCGAACGGCGCGAGCGCGCGGCGCAGTGGCTGGACCTTGCGCAGGTCGCAGCAGCCGTCGGGATCGTAGGACCAGCGCAGCCCGGTCGAATCCTTTGCGGCGAGCAGATGGGGATCGGGGCGGAAGACGCGCAGGTCGGTCAGGCCGAGCCGTTCCGACAGTTCGTCGCGATAGGCCAGGGTTTCGCCGAAAATCTTCTGTGTGTTGAGGAAGATGACCGGGATATCGCGGTCGATCTGCGAGATCAGGTGGAGCAGCACCGCGCTCTCGGCACCGAACGAAGAGACCGCTGCCACACGGCCCTTGAGTTCACCGGTCAGCAGCTCGCCGAGCATGTCGCCGGTATCGACGCCGGCAAAGCGCCGTTCCATCGCCGCCGCGTCGGCCGCCGTGAAGGCGGGCGCGGTGTCGATGACGTCGAGGCGACGCGCCGGCTCAGCCATGGCGCAATTTCCACACCGGCACGCGGCCGTCGGCGGCCGGCTGATAGACATTCTCGTAGCGTGCCAGCGCGGCGGCGAGCGTCGCCGCGTCGATCTCGGCCTCGGGCGCGAAGCTGTCGAAGCCGCAGCGCCGCATCAGCGGCACCTGGTCGACCAGCACGTCGCCGGCGGCACGCAATTCGCCGCGATAACCCCCCTCGCGCAGCACGCGCGCGGCGGAATAACCGCGGCCGTCGCGGAAAGACGGGAAGCTGACCTCGATCAGCGCGAGCTGGCCGAGATGGGGCAGGAGCGCGCGCGCGTCGTCGCCGGCCTCGATCCGCACCGAGGTGGCGTTGCTCTGCCCGGCGAGAAAGGCGTCGAGCGTGACGGCGGGCTGTTCGTCATCAGCCATAGATCGCTTCCTTGAACGGTTCGAAGCCGACGCGGCGATAGGTGTCGAGGAAACGCTCGCCCTGTTCGCGCGTGGCGAGATATTTGTCGGTGACGCGCTCGATCGCATCGACGATGCCGTCTTCGTCGAAGCCGGGGCCGGTGATCTTGCCGAGGCTGACATCCTCCGCGCCCGAGCCGCCGAGCAGCAGTTGGTAATTTTCGGTGCCCTTCCTGTCGACGCCGAGGATGCCGATGTGACCGGCATGATGGTGGCCGCAGGCATTGATGCAGCCGCTGATCTTGAGCTTGAGTTCACCGAGATCGCGCTGCCGCGCGGGCGAGGCGAAGCGCGTCGCGATCTTCTGCGCGACGGGGATCGAGCGGGCATTGGCGAGGCTGCAATAATCGAGGCCGGGGCAGGCGATGATATCGCTGATCAGGTCGAGATTGGCCTCGGCGAGGCCGGCTTCGTTGAGCGCCTGCCACACCGTGCAAAGATCGGCCTTGCGGACATGCGGCAGGACGATGTTCTGGGCATGCGTGACGCGCAGTTCGTCGAAGCTGTAGCGCTCGGCAAGGTCGGCCATCAGGTCGATCTGGTCGGCCGAGGCGTCGCCGGGGATGCCGCCGATCGGCTTGAGGCTGATGTTGACGATCGCATGGCCGGGCTGCTTGTGCGGCTTGACGTTCTGGTCGATCCACACGGCGAAATCGGGGTCGCTGCGGTCGATGTCGTCGCTTGCCGCCGCATCGAACGCCGGCGGGGCGAACATCGCGGTGATCCGCTCGAGCTCGGCGAGCGGCGGGTCGATGCCGAGCTGCTTGACCAGCGCGAACTCTTCCTCGACCTGGCGGGCATATTCGGCCGCGCCGAGCTCATGGAGCAGGATCTTGATCCGCGCCTTGTAGATATTGTCGCGCCGGCCATAGCGGTTGTAGACCCGCAGGCACGCCTCGACATAACTCAGCAGGTCGTCGGCGCCGACGAAATCCTTGATCTCGGGCGCGATCATAGGGGTACGGCCCATGCCGCCGCCGACATAGACCTTTGCCCCGAGTATGCCGTCTCGCTCGACCAGCTGGATGCCGATATCGTGCAGCCGCATCGCCGCGCGATCCTCGTCGGCGGCGATCACCGCGATCTTGAACTTGCGCGGGAGGTAGCTGAATTCGGGGTGGAAGGTGCTCCACTGGCGGAGCAACTCGGCCCAGGGGCGCGGATCGGCGACCTCGTCGGCGGCGGCGCCGGCATATTGATCCGACGAGATGTTGCGAATGCAATTGCCGCTGGTCTGGATGGCATGCATCTCAACCGTGGCGAGATCGGCGAGGATGTCGGGCGCCTCGTCGAGCTTGATCCAGTTATACTGGATGTTCTGCCGCGTGGTGAAATGGCCATAGCCGCGATCGTATTTGCGCGCGATGTGGCCGAGCATGCGCATCTGGCGCCCGTCGAGCGTGCCATAGGGCACCGCGACGCGCAGCATATAGGCGTGGAGCTGGAGATAGAGCCCGTTCATCAGCCGCAGCGGCTTGAACTGGTCCTCGGTGATCTGGCCGGCGAGGCGGCGCTTCACCTGGTCGCGAAACTCCTCGACGCGCGCGTCGACGATGCCCTGGTCGTACTGGTCGTATTTATACATCTTCTAAATCCTCCCCGGGACGGGGAGGGGGACCGCGAAGCGGTGGAGGGGCTGGTCGGGCAGGTGCACGCCAGCAAAACCCCGGTCTCGTCCGGCAAAACATTCTGTTGTCTGATGAGGCACAGTCTCGCTCGACCAGCCCCTCCACCGCGCTACGCGCGGTCCCCCTCCCCGTGCCGGGGAGGAGCGGTTGAACGCGATCATATCACCCAATCCCCGGCGGCCGGATCGGCGGGCTTCAGCGTCAAATCCGGCCGCACCGTCGGGCCGAGCGCGCGGACGCGGTCCTTGATATGGGCCGGGCGCGGGCCCTCGGGGGTGGCGGTGGCGTCGATGACATAGGCGGCGTTGACGTGACGTGCGCCTTCCTCGGCGCGGGCGATCGCCTCGCCCTGGTCGGTGACGTCGGTCGCATCCTCGACATGGCGCGACCAGCTGTTGCCGGTCCACCAGATGACGTCGCCGCTCGGCAGGTCGTTGCCGGTGAGAAGCTTCATGCCGCCATTCCTTCCGCGACGCGGGCCCAGCGGGCGAGCTTGTCCTCGGCGTCGGACAGTTCGACGACCTCGCCGACGACGATGATCGCCGGGCTGGCGACGCGCTCGCGCGCCACCATCGGCCCGAGATCGGCGAGCAGGGTGCGCATCGCGCGGCTGCCGGTCAGCGTGCCCTTTTCGAGTACCGCGACGGGCATGTCGGGCGCGACGCCGTCGGCCATCAGCTTGTCGGCGATGTCGGCGGCAGTGGCGACGCCCATATAGATGACGAGAGTGCGGCCCTGGCCGGCGAGGCCGGACCAGTCCTGCTCGGCCAGGCCCTTGCACTGGCCGGCGACGAAGCTGACCGCGCTGCTATGGTCGCGGTGGGTGAGCGGGAGCATCGCCTCGGCGGCGCAGCCGAGCGCGGCGGAGACGCCGGGAATGACCTCGACCGGCAGGCCGGCGGCGCGCACCGCCTCGACCTCTTCGCCGCCGCGCCCGAAGATGAAGGGATCGCCGCCCTTTAGCCGCACGACGACGCTGCCGGCCTTCACATGCGCGACGATCAGCGCGTTGATCGCCTCCTGCGGCAGCGTGTGGCGCGCGCGGCTCTTGGCGACCGAGATGCGCTGCGCGGCCGGCGGGGCGATATCGAGCACGCGGGGATCGATCAGCCCGTCATGAACGACGACATCGGCCGCCTTCAGCGCGGCGACGGCACGGACGGTGAGCAGGCCGGGATCGCCCGGACCCGCACCAACGAGGATGACGCGCCCGCGCGCCGTGGGATCGAGGAGACTGGCCATCCGCGGCAAATGGGCGCGGCGTGCGCTCTCGGCAACGGATGGTTGCTTTGGCGGACGGTAGCGAAACTTTTGCGCCGCCGGTCGCGCCGTGCCGCCGCTATGATTCCCGGCGCGGATGTGCCATAGCCGAAACATCGCTGGCATGGCCGCTTCGTAGGCGCCGGCGACTGAGAGACACGCCGTGCTCCCGCTTACGCTGGGGAGTGTGCTGTGTTCTCGAACGCTGTTCCTTCCGACACCGCACTGGGCCGGCCCGTCGCCGCGCTCGCTCGTCATCATCTGGAGAACAGCCCATGTCACGCGCCATGAACATCAATGCCAAGCAGTCCGACGTGATCGAGACCTGCGCCAAGCTCAAGACCCCGATCAGCGCGATCGAGCCGCTGCTGTCGGGCGGCACGCGCGTCGTGATGATGAACGGCGACGATGCCGAGATCGTGCGCAAGGCGTTCAAGTCGAAGCTGCTCGACGGCGCGGTGACACGGACGCGTTGGGTGCGGAACGGGTGATGGGGTGAGGGCTCAGGCAGCCTCTCCGATATGCGCTTGCGGACATCCGCTCCTTCGCAATCGTTCGCTATATGGCGGCACCCGCCGACGAAGAGTTGCGCGGCCCGAGCCGGGCGGCGCAACGCTATCTGAGCGGGATCTAGACTACCCAGCCAACACCAACGCCGCGATCTCCGCAATGCTGCCCACGACGAGGAGCGAGTCGCCGCCGACCAGGCCAATCTTGGTCTGGCCGTTCTCATCTGCCCGGAGATAGGCGATGTTCGCCGCGACGACAAAATAGTCGCCGCCGCGCGACTTGAGCTCGATAAACTTCATTGCGATTTCTCCTGAAGAGTGCCGCTTTACGGTCAGGGATGCTCGATCGGGTTAACGATGCCGGCCGTGAGCAGCGCAGGCTACGTCGTTATGGCGAACGGCGACGATGCCGAGGTCGTGCGCAAGGCGTTCACGTCGAAGCTGCTTGACGGCGCGGTGACGCGGATGCGCTGGGTTCGAAATGGGTGAAGGTGTAGCTGCCAACCGCGCTAGGCGAACTCATCTCGTTTTTGCTCGGGCCGCAATCGACCTACCTTCCGAGCGGCGGAATGGCAGAGGCGTGTTTCGAAGTGGCGCAGTTGCTTAGCCGCCGCTGCATCGCCCGCTCGTGCGGCTCGCCTCAGCCATTTGCGGTAGCCGATCATGTCATTGCGATTGAAGCAACTCATCGCCGCATTGTCCGCCGCGCGAGCGTCACCTTTTCGATAGGCACGATAATATAGACCTGCCGCGCTAAACGCGTCGGCGGGTGGGCCGAAGGCTTCGGCGCTGTTGTCGCTCGAGAACCAATCCGCCAATTCGATCATCGCCCCGGTGTGACCGCTGAGCGCGAGGTGCCACATTATTGGCATCCACAAACCTACTCGCCGTTCGTATCGAACCGCCAACCCTTTCAGGTAAAGTCGATCTTGGGCCGTCTCGTCGGTCAGATATTCCATTGCTCAACAATCGCACGTCAAAGCGATGTCCGCTACTGATCTCGGGTCCCGATCTCGGTGACATATCTCGTTGAGAGTGAACGAAATCTCACGCCACGCCAGGGCGCGGGCGAGATAATTGCACTGTCACCGGAACACCCGATTCGATCAGTAAATCAGGATCTTCATTGTGTCTCTCGGTAATAGATCAAGCTGGTCGTAGTCTTCGAAAGAGCCTGCGCCGGAACACGTTTTTACCATCACCGTATGGCCGTCATGAACCACAAAAAACCTTACTTTGTCCACGGGCGCGGCTCCCGCTATAAATAGGCTGGACAACACGTAGGAAAATGTACCGTTTGCAAATCGTAGCTGTTGCCCTTTACCACTCCCGCCAGCCATTTCACGCCGAGCGAAAATATTGTTCCGTTCCTTACTTCCGCGAATAATCAATTCTGTCTTTCCACCCGATCCGAACCGATAAACAAGTTGTTTCCCTTCAGTTGTAACTCGAACAGCCTTTGGTCCAATGTTGCAAACGAAGCTAAAATTCGGCTGCCCAATGGGATGAGCGGCCAAGGCGGGATAAGGCTGCAACAAAGCAGTTAAGACAATGGCGGGTTTCCAACACACTACAAGATTGTAATTGCCTTCGTCTCCTTCGACAATAAAAATTTCCAACCGTCCACGCCGCTCCGGTTGTAATGCTGGCGTTGCCCGTTAAGTGCGATGGCGGTGACAGCGTTCGAGCCGGATAGGTTTAATGTCGGTTTTGGGCGGCTCCAGGATGGCAGCTATTCTCTCGCCGGTCGTGCTGGTCGGCAACGATCTCATACGCGCGAGATGGCCCAACGCCCGCTAGTCGCGCCACTCGACAACAACGTCACCAAGCCCGGTCACCACCCGCGCCAGTCGGTCATAGTCGATCCGCTCCGGCGTATCGTTGACCGTATGGTAGAAGCGGTAGCGGAACAGTGCGGTGTCGGTGACCATCAGCGCGGGCACGCCGACCTGGGCGAACGACCAGTGATCCGACCAATCGATGCCCTGCAGGAAGCCGGGGGCGCTGCCGCCGACGCTGGGGAAGGCGGCGGTTTCGCGGAAGGCGCCGGTGATCTTGCGTACGAAGCCGCGCGACCCCGTCATCCCGGCAAAGGCGATGAAATTGCCCGTGTCGGGATACATCATGTCGAGCGGGAAGGGGTAACGCTGGCTGTGCCGGCGTTCGCTGTAATAACCCATCGTTTCCAGCGCGAGCATGCCGGCGACGCGCTCGCCGGTCTGGGCGAGATGGGTGGCGTAGACATAGCTGCCCATCTTGTGGGTCTGGAAATAGGGCGGTTCCTCGTTGACGAAGAAGACGAGGCGGAGGCGCATCGTCGCGCGGCCGTCGACCCTGCGCATGTCGCGCGCGATCTCGAGCAGTGCGGCGACGCCGCTTCCATTGTCGTTGGCGCCGGGCGCGTCATAGGCGGAATCATAATGCGCGCCGACGACCAAAGTGCGGGACTCCGCGCCGCCCGGGGTGATCATCACCTCGATGTTGCGGACGCGGTGGCCGTCGACGTCGAAGGACTGGCGGTGGACGATGTAGCCCATGCCGGTGAGCTGCCGCTCGATATAGCGCGCCGAATTCTCCAGCGCGGCGGGGTGGCCGATATTGTGCGGTTCGCTGGCGATGGCGACGACATGGTCGTGGAGGCGCGTGGCGAGGGTGTGCTCGTCCGGGGTCATCGCCGGGAGCGGGCCGTGGAAGGATTTGCCGGGGACGGCGGTCATCCAGAGCAGGGCCAGCAGCGGTGTGGTGAAGACGGCCAGCGCGGCGAGCGCGGAAAGCAGGCGGCTGAGCGTGTCGCGGGTCATATCCGTTTAGCCCCTCCCCTTCAGGCTACAGCATTCACACATCGTGGTTGCCATGTGGTTTTTGGTCTGATTCGATGTCCTTGAGAGCGGGAGGACATGATGGAGCAGACGCTGGGCCGATTTGGAGATCGGCGCCTGG
>NZ_JAXOJP010000050.1:0-22836 GCF_036663795.1 Parasphingomonas halimpatiens | reverse complement strand
CTGGGAACGATCCATCGAAAGCTCGACCGCATGGGCAACCATCGCCAGCATCCGCATGATCACCCGCAGAATCGCAAGAGTCTCAATCAGTTGAGAAACTTTTGAATCAGGCTCTAATACGCCAACTTATAGTTAACTTTGCTCAATGCAGATACCGTATTTGATAGCGCTTGATCTAATTGTTCACACCCGCGAGGAGTGTATTGATATACTACGCAGCGATAATGCCGAAGATCAAACGGAACATCTTGAATATCTTGGGTTAACATTATTACTGGCTTTCCCATTGTATGGGCTAAGCCAACTTCGTACATAACATTAGGATTCTTGCCCGTTAGATCGGCGACTATGAATTGTGCGCAGAATATGGATTCCCAAATATCCTGCATAATGGGCCTGGAGCCAAATATCTCGTCAGCCCTATTAATTTTTATTCCAGCGCGCTCAATGCATGGTCTAATATGATCAGAGTATATCTCGTTGTATGGAGAAATAAATGGTCCAAGATAAAACGCTGTATTTTTTGTTACTTTTAAACCCCTAGTCGAGAAAAGCGGATCTGAATCTAGTTTAGACAATATATCATCTAACTTTTCCGAAGAGTTTAGTTCGTTGTAAGTTATTGGAAAAGCTGTTTCGAAATCATAGCTCTCGAGCATAATGCCTGCACATAAATCTATGCACTCATCGCAAATAAATACGGTTGGTCCTGCGACGAGCTTTCTAACTTCGTGCTGAGATTTTGCACAAAAGTTACAATAAAGAGTCGATTTTTGCCCTGCCATGCCATTCGCAGTATATATGTTGCCCAAGCAGTTTAATCAGCGAGCAGGTGGATCTCCTTGCCTACTTCCTGAGTGAAGCGCTTACCGCCCGCCACACGCTTCTCTGCATCGGCAATTGTCGCCGGATTGGCAACGATCAAACGCGCCGTACCCGCCCGGCAGGTCCCAATCAGTCGTGCTCCCGCCCGCCAGCGCCGATGTAGAGTTCGCGGCCGCTCTCATTGTACAGGTCGCTCATCGCCGCCATGCCCCGCTCAGCCTCCGCAACCGCCGCCGGATTGGCAAAAGCCGATCGCGCCGCATCCGCCCCCGCCGCGTCACCATCCGCCGCGATAAACGTATCCGCCGGCGCATTCTGCTTGGCCGCGAAGTCGCGCACTTCCTGCGTGATCTTCATCGAGCAGAATTTCGGCCCGCACATCGAGCAGAAATGCGCCGTCTTGGCGCCCTCCGCGGGAAGCGTCTGGTCGTGATATTGCTCGGCGGTGTCGGGGTCGAGCGACAGGTTGAACTGGTCACGCCAGCGGAATTCGAAGCGCGCGCGGCTCAGCGCGTCGTCGCGCATCTTCGAGGCGGGGTGGCCCTTGGCGAGGTCGGCGGCATGCGCGGCGAGCTTGTAGGTCACCACGCCGACCTTGACGTCGTCGCGGTCGGGCAGGCCGAGATGCTCCTTGGGCGTGACGTAGCAGAGCATTGCGGTTCCGTACCAGCCGATCATCGCCGCGCCGATGCCGCTGGTGATATGGTCGTAACCCGGCGCGATGTCGGTGGTGAGCGGCCCGAGCGTGTAGAAGGGCGCCTCGCCGCAGACCTCGAGCTGCTTGTCCATATTCTCCTTGATCTTGTGCATCGGCACATGGCCGGGGCCCTCGATCATCACCTGCACGTCGCTCGCCCAGGCGCGGTGGGTCAGTTCGCCCAGCGTGTAGAGCTCGCTGAACTGCGCCTCGTCATTGGCGTCGGCGATGCTGCCGGGGCGCAGGCCGTCGCCGAGGCTATAGGCGATGTCATACGCCTTCATGATCTCGGTGATCTCGTCGAAGCGCTCGTAGAGGAAGCTCTCCTTGTGGTGGCTGAGGCACCATTTCGCCATGATCGAGCCGCCGCGGCTGACGATGCCCGTCACGCGCTTGGCGGTCATCGGGATATAGGCCAGGCGCACGCCGGCATGGATGGTGAAATAGTCGACGCCCTGCTCGGCCTGCTCGATCAGCGTGTCGCGGAAAATCTCCCAGGTCAGGTCCTCGGCGACGCCGCCGACCTTTTCCAGCGCCTGGTAGATCGGCACGGTGCCGATCGGCACGGGGCTGTTGCGGATGATCCATTCGCGCGTGTCGTGGATGTTGCGCCCCGTCGACAGGTCCATCACCGTGTCAGCGCCCCAGCGGATCGACCACACCATCTTGTCGACCTCGTTCGCCACGTCGCTGGCGACCGCCGAATTGCCGATATTGGCATTGATCTTGACGAGGAAGTTGCGCCCGATCGCCATCGGCTCGCTCTCGGGGTGGTTGATGTTGTTGGGGATGATCGCGCGGCCGCGCGCGACCTCGTCGCGGACGAACTCCGGCGTGACATGGTCGGGGATGCTGGCGCCCCAATCCTGCCCGTCGCGGATCAGCTTTTCCTTGGCGGCGGCGCGGCCGATATTCTCGCGGATCGCGACATATTCCATCTCGGGCGTGATGATGCCGCGCCGGGCATAGTGCATCTGGCTGACGTTCATGCCGGGCTTGGCGCGCAAGGGGCGCTTAACGACATTGGGGAATTGCGGCACGCCGGCCGAGCGATCGGGGCCCGACAGGCCATTGTCCTCGGGGCGGGTCTCGCGGCCGTCATAGGCCTCGACATCGCCGCGACCGAGGATCCAGTCGCGGCGGATATTGGGCAGGCCGGCCATGATGTCGATCTTGGTCTTGGGGTCGGTGTACGGGCCGCTGGTGTCGTAGACGCGAAGCGGCGGCTCGCCGCAGCTCGGCTCGAGATCGATCTCGCGCATCGCGACGCGCAACGGGCCGACATGGATTTTGCGGCTGCCGCGGATCGGGCCTGTGGTGACGCCAATTTCGGTGCGGGCGGGGATATCGGCCATGGGTAAGCGCTCCAAATAAATCGGAGCGAGGCCACGGATTTCGGGTGAAAACCGTTCCCTCCCTCCGCCGGTGTCAACCGGATCAGGTTCGGCGGGTCGGAAGCATGCGCTTCCCTCTCAGCCGCGCATCAGCGGCACCCCGGGGATGACACGACGCTAGGCGCTCATGATACTAAAGGGAAGGGGCGTTGGCGGCTGGCGCCACGCGCCGGGCGACCGGCGCGGTGAGCGGAAGAACGGCCCGACGTCCCGTCTTCGCGCCCGACAGGAAATCGCCCCGCAGCGTCGCGCGACCCGTTCCCCCGATGTTCCGACTGCGCTAGGATCGCCGCAATGCCGCCGCTCCCCCCTCTCGCGCTGCCCTGGCCCGCGCTGCATGCCAGCCATGGCGGGATCTGGATCGCCCAGCCCGACGGCACGTGCCGCACGGTCGGGCGCGGCGAGGCGATCCGGCTGGCCGCCGACACGCCGATGATCATGCTCGGCGCGCCGCTGATCGGGCAGCGGCTCGGCCATGCCGAACTGTCGGGGCTCGACCTGCTCGAACTCTACGCCTTTCTCTTCCCGGCGCGCTTCATGGTGCCGACGCCGCGCGGCCTTGCGCGCGCCACCGGCCTGGACGTGCCGGGCCGCGACGAGGAAGTCGCGCCTTTCCTGCTGCGCGCCACCGCCGCGTTGCTCGACACCGCGGGCGGCGACTGGCCCGAGCGCGAGGGTGCCTGGACGTCGCTGCAATCGCTGCTGCGGCTGCGCTGGCCGTGGACTCCGGCGCTGATCGATCGCGTCCGCAAGCCCGTCACCGCCGAGCGCTGGCTGTTTTCCAAGCTGCCCGAATGGTCGGAGGCCGCGCCGCGCCCGGCGCCGCGCACCATTGTCGTCGATCCGGCGCAGACGGCGGAGCGGCTGGCAAAGCTGGTCGGCAGCGGCGCCGAGCAACGCCCCGGCCAGCGCGCTTATGCCGAGGCGGCGATCGAGGCGTTCGCGCCGCGCATGATGCGCGACGCGCCCAATCTCGTGCTCGCGGAAGCCGGGACGGGGATCGGCAAGACCTTGGGGTATCTCGCGCCCGCCTCGCTCTGGGCCGAACAGGCCGGCGGCGCGGTGTGGGTGTCGACCTTCACCAAGGCGCTGCAACGCCAGCTGGCGCAGGAAACCACCCGGCTGTTCCCCGACGCCGAGGAGCGCCGGGCCAAGGTCGTCACGCGCAAGGGCCGCGAAAATTATCTCTGCCTGCTCAACCTCGAGGATGCGCTGCAGGGCGGTTTCGCCGGCCGCGCCGCGATCCTCGCGCAGCTCGTCGCGCGCTGGGCGGCGTACAGCGCCGATGGCGACATGATCGGCGGCGACCTGCCCGGCTGGCTGCCGACGCTGTTCCGCCGCAACGGCTCGACCGCGCTGACCGATCGGCGCGGCGAGTGCGTCTATGCCGGCTGCCCGCATTACCGCAAATGCTTCATCGAGCGTGCCGCGCGCGCCTCGGCCGAGGCCGATATCGTCATCGCCAACCATGCGCTGGTGATGGTCAACGCCGCGCGCGGCCGCGAACTGGCGACGCGCCCGACGCGTTACGTCTTCGACGAAGGCCACCACATCTTCGACGCCGCCGACGCGATGTTCTCGACCGCGCTGACCGGCCAGGAGACGATCGAGCTCAGGCGCTGGATCCTCGGCCCCGAATCCGGCGGGCGCGGGCGGCGGCGCGGGCTTGCCGCGCGGCTGTCCGACGTGGCGAGTTATGACGAGGCGGGCGGTCTCGCCATCGCCGATGCGGTCCATGCCGCCCAGGCGCTGCCCGGCGACGGCTGGCTGCAGCGCGTCGGCGAGGGACAGCCCTTCGGACCCGTCGAGGCACTGCTCGGCGCGGTGCGCGGCCTCGTCTATGCCCGCGCCGAGACCGAGGGCGATGCGGGTTACGGGCTGGAGACCGAACTGGCCGAGCCCGACCCGACGCTGATCGAGGCCGCCGGCCCCGCCGCGCAGGCGCTCGATGCGCTGGTCCGCCCGCTCGTCACGCTCGGCCGCCGGCTCGAGGCGGTGCTGGCCGAGGCGCCCGACTGGATGGATGGCCCGGCGCGTGCGCGGATCGAGGGGGCGATCGCCTCGGTCGGCTGGCGCGCCGAGACCGTCGCGGCGTGGCTGTCGCTGCTCGCGCGGATCGGCGGACCGGTGGCGCACGACTTCATCGACTGGCTCGCGGTCGATCGCGTCGAGGGCCGCGAGTACGATATCGGCCTGCACCGCCACTGGCTCGATCCCGGCAAGCCGTTCGCCGACACCGTGCTGCGCTCGGCGCATGGCGCGCTGGTCACCTCGGCGACGCTGCGCGGCGGCGAGGACTGGGCGGTGGCCGAGGCGCGCACCGGCGCCAACCACCTCGCGCGGCCCGCCTCGCGCTTCGCCGCGATCAGCCCGTTCGACTATGCCGCCCAGGCCGAGGTGCTGATCGTCACCGACGTCAAGCGCGGCGACATGGCGAGCCTCGCCAACGCCTATGCCCGGCTCGCGGTCGCCTCGGGCGGCGGGATGCTCGGGCTGTTCACCGCGATCCGCCGGCTGCGCGGCGTCCATGCCCGCATCGCCGACCGGCTGGCGCGCGAGGGGCTGCCGCTGCTCGCCCAGCATGTCGACCCGATCGACACCGGTACGCTGGTCGACATCTTCCGCGACGATGCCCATGCCTCGCTGCTCGGCACCGATGCGCTGCGCGACGGGGTCGATGTGCCGGGCGGTTCGCTGCGGCTGGTCGTGCTGGAGGGCGTGCCTTGGCCGAAGCCGACCGTGCTCCACGCCGCGCGGCGGCTGGCCGGGGGCGGATCGGGTTATGACGACCGCATCGTCCGCGCGCGGCTCGCCCAGGCGTTCGGCCGGCTGATTCGCCGCGCCGACGACCATGGCACCTTCGTGCTGCTGTCCGCCGCGATGCCCTCGCGCCTGCTCACCGCCTTCCCGCCGGGCGTAGGAATCGCCCGGGTGACGCTCGATGAGGCGGTTTCGCGCGTGGCACGTCTTCCCTCGGCGCCGCGGCTCGGGCATGAGGCGCCCGGACGCCTGACGGAGACGCCGACGCCATGAAGACGCTCACGCTGCTCCGCCACGCCAAGTCGGGCTGGGACGACCCCGCGCTGCGCGATTTCGATCGCCCGCTCAACGCCAAGGGCAAGCGCGCCGCCGCCGCAGTCGGCCGGCACTGGCGCAGCTTGGGCCTCGAGTTCGACCATGTCCTCGCCTCGCCCGCGGTGCGTGTCGCCGAGACGCTGGACCATGTCGCGAGCGGTTATGGCTCGGATCTTCCCGCCACACTCGACCGCCGCATCTATCTCGCCTCGGCCGTTACCCTACTCGACGTGGTGCGCGAGCTGCCCGACAGCGTGGCGAGCGCGCTGCTCGTCGGGCACAACCCGGGGCTCGAAGACCTTGTGCTGATGCTGGTGCCTGACAACGACCAGGCGCCGCAGCGCGACGCGGTCGAGGAGAAGCTGCCCACCGCCAGCACGGTGCGGCTGAGCTTCGCGATCGATCGCTGGGCCGATGCCGCCGCGAACGGCGCGGTGCTCGAGCTGTTCGTCCGCCCACGCGACCTCGATGCCACGCTCGGGCCGGACCTGGATTAAGGCAGCGCGTCTGCAACGGTGCGCAGTTTTCCTGACTTCCCGGCGCAGGCCGGGGCCCAGTCGGGATGACGGATATGATGAGCGGCAACGCTTGTCGCAGTGTCCCCCAACTGGGCCCCGGCCTTCGCCGGGGAAGTGAGGGGGATGCAGCGCGATCGGTCCGACGTCTTGCCCGATGTTCTAACGCTCTTCCATCTTCGCCTTCAGCCCGGAGAAGGCGTTGAGCGGCGTGACCTCGTCTTCGCTTACCACGCCGGCGGCGCGCAGCGCGGCGGCGGCGCCGGGGCCACGCGGATAGGGGTTGAGCGCCAGCGCCATCGTCTCGGCGGCCGCTTCGCCCAGGTCGATCGCCGCGCCATCATAGCGCATCGTGTCGAGCGCGTCCTCGTCGAGCTCGATCTCGCCCTCCCCAGCGACATCATCGATCACGAAGCGCAGCGCGACCGGCTCGTCGATCGTGCCGGGGACGGGCTCATCTGTGATGACGCAGGCCTGCACGACCTGCGCGCGGACATGACCGTGCGCGATCACGCCAGCAGCGTCGCGGCTGAGGCGGAACTCGGCCTCGAGCGACTCGACACTTGCGAGCTCGAAGCGCTTCGCCAGCGCGGCACGTTCGGTCGCGTCGGCGGCGATGCGGATCGTGCGCTCGCCCTCGCCGATCGTGTCGGCGCGCTCGATGCGTGAAAATTCGGGGGCGCTCATGCCGGCACTGCGCCGTCGAGCAGCGCTTCGGTCGGCGTCGCGGCGAGCGCATCGCGGAACGCCAGCAGCGCCGCCTCGACATGCGCCAGCGCCGCCGCCTCGGGCGTCGCGCCGCGCCACAGGTTGCGAACCAGCGCCGCGCCGAGCGAGCCGTCGGCCAGCGCGGTGCGATAGGCGCCGAGCCGCCCGCCGAGCATCCCCATCATGTTGCCGATATGCTTGCCGACGACGATGTCGCCGATGCCGATCTCGCGCAGCTGGCCGTCCATGTCGTCGACGAAGCGCTCGGTCAGCCGCGCGCTCGGTTCGGCAGTGGCGGGATCGTCCTCCAGCCGCAGCAGCACGAAGGCGAGAATCGTCGCGACCATGTCGAAACGCCCATCGACCGTGTCAGGCACGGCGCCCGCCTCATACCAGTGCGGCGCGCGCGCGCGGGCGACGATCGCGGTGTACAGTGGCAGCGCGGTTTCGTCGCGCTTGCCCAATAATCTGGCGATGAAGCCCATGCTAATCCGTCTCTGCTCGGGCGCGCCCTTGTTTGGCCGCGTTCATCCGCATATTGAGCGGACGGGCGCATGATGCAATGCGCCTCGATGACGATCGCGCCCGCGGTGGAGAAGTTTAGAATGCGTATCAAGTCCGCCCGGATGACCGCCCTGATCGCGCTGGTCGCGCTCGGCGCCTGCACGCCGCTCCGCACGCATCAGGGCTATGTCGTCGATCCCGATCTGGTCAACTCGGTGCAGCCCGGCGTCGACACGCGCCAGTCGGTGCTCGCCGTGCTCGGCAAACCGAGCTTCGCCAGCCAGTTCAACCAGGGCGACTGGTATTATGTCGCGCGCGATTCGCGCAACTTTGCCTATAACAAGCCCAAGGCCAAGGAGCAGATCACGCTGCGCGTGACCTTCAACCCGGCGGGCGTCGTTACCGGTGTGTTCAAGTCGGGCGTCGAGCAGGTCGCCTCGATCAGCCCCTATGGCAAGAAGACGCCGACGCTGGGCAAGGACCGCAGCTTCTTCGACGAGCTGTTCGGCAATATCGGCACCGTTGGCGCGGTCGGCGCCGGAGCGAGCGGCGACAGCGGCGGCCGCGACACGCCGTAGCCGGCGGGCGTTTCGTCGCGCCCGACCTTTCTCCTTGCTGACGATCCGGTTCGCAGCGCGTTCATCGTGGGTGCGCCATTGTCGCTGTCATGGTCATGGCGCGGAGGGGCGCTGCACTGGCCAGGAACGGAGAATTTAGATGCGTAAGACGATTTTGATGGCTCTCATGGCCGCCGCCGCGCTGCCCGCCGCGGCGCAGGCGCAGTCCAACGGCGAACTGCGGCACGACCGTCGCGACATCCGCCAGGAACAGCGCGAGCTGCAGGATGCGCGTCGTACCGGCGACCGCGGCGATATCCGCGAGGAACGCCGCGACGTGCGCGATGCACGGCAGGAATATCGCGAGGACCGGCGCGATCGTGATCGCCGCTGGGGTCGCGACGACTGGCGCGGCTGGCGTGACCGCAACCCGAACTTCTATGCTCGCGGCAACTGGAACGCGCCGTTCCGCTACACGCCGTTCCGCGCCGGCCTGCGTATCGCGCCGCTCTATTATGGCAACCGCTTCGTGATCGCCGATCCGTGGCGCTATCGCCTGCCGCAGCCCGGCTGGGGCCGGACCTGGGTGCGTCACTATAACGACGTGGTGCTGGTCGATACGCGGCGCGGCATCGTCATCGACGTGATCCGCGGCTTCTACCGCTAAACGATCGCATCAACGGGCCCGGGCGGAGGAGACTCTGCCCGGGCTTTTGCTTGAATCGCGCGGTTGCTACCGCACGGTGAACAGCACCTGGTCGACGACATGGCCGCCGACATCGAGCAGGCGCAGGCGGTGCTGGCCCGGCGCGGCGAGGACCTGCGGCACGGTATCGGCGGCGCCGATGTCGCGCTTGTCGAGCATCAGCCGGTGCGCGACCGCCGCGCCCGTGACCGTTACCGCCAGCCGCTGGCGATCGGGCGGAATATCTGGGTCGATCGCATAGACGCTGCCCGACACCGGGTTGGTGATGCGCGGGCGGCGCGATTCGGACGGCGCGAAGGCGATGCGGCTCATCGCCGTGCCGGTCAGGAAATATTCGCGGCGCGGCTGCTCGATATGGTCGGCAAAGGTCACCGCGCGCTCCTCGATGCCCGGCGGGCGTGGCGGCGGTTGCGGATGGCGTTCGGCGCCGAGCGCGAGCATCAGGTCGCGCCATACCGGTGCCGCGCCGCTGGTGCCCGACACGGCGCGCATCGGGTCGCCCTCGAGATTGCCGACCCAGACGGCGACGGTGTAGCGGTCGTTATAGCCGATGCACCAATTGTCGCGCATCGCCTTGGAGGTGCCGGTCTTGACCGCCGCCCAGAAGGGCAGGCGCAGCGCCGAATCGAGCCCGAAGGTCGCGGCGCGGGCATTGGGATCGGCAAGCATGTCGCCGACCAGCCACGCGGCCTGCGGCGTGGTGATCGCGCGCGGCGCGCCGGCCGGATCGGCGACCGTCAGCCGCAGCGCCGCCCAGCGCCCGGCATTGGCGAGGCTGCGATAGGCATTGGCCTGTTCGAGCAACGTGACCTCGGCCGAGCCGAGCGCGAGCGAGAAGCCATAATAGTCGCCATCCTCGACCAGCCCGCGATAACCGCTGTCCCACAGCCGGTCGCGGAACGGATCGACCCCGACGAGCAGCAACGTGCGCACCGCCGGCACGTTGAGCGAGCCCGCAAGCGCCGAGCGCGCCGACACCGGGCCCTTGAAGCCGCGGTCGTAATTTTGCGGGACGTACAGCCCCGAGCCGGTGTCGAGCTGGACGGGCGAATCGTCGAGGATCGAGGCCGGGGTGAGATAGCCCTTCTCGATCGCCTCGGCGTAGAGGAAGGGCTTGAGCGTCGAGCCGGCCTGGCGATAGGCGTTGGCGCCATCGACCGAGGCGGCGGTCGAATTGCCGCCGATCCCGCCGACATAAGCGAGCACGTCGCCGCTGGCATTGTCGATCACCACCACAGCGCCGTCGCGCGCGCGGCTGCCGCCGAGCCCCTGCAACTGGCGGCGCAGCGCGACGATCGCGAGCTTCTGGATGTCGTAATCGAGCGTGCTGGTGATGCGCAGCCCGGGCTTGGTCAGCAACCGGTCGGAGAGATGCGGCGCGAGGCCGGGGTCGAGCTGCAGGCTGCGCGTCGGGCCGAGCATCGACGCGGCCTCTCCGGTGAGGCGGGCGCAATCGCTGCGATGCGCCAGCGCGCAGGCGCGGCGCGCGACGCTCGCCACGCTGGCCTGCGGTTCGGGGAGGAGTGCTGCGAGCAGCAGCGCGTCGTCCTTGGCAAGCGCGTCGGGGGTCTTGCCGAACAGGCCGAGCGCTGCGGCGCCGATGCCCTGCGCCTCGCCGCGAAAGCCGGCGAGGTTGAAATAGGCCTCGAGGATCTCGTCCTTGTGCCAGCCGCGTTCGAGCGCCCAGGCGGCGCGCATCTGGCGCAGCTTGTCGAGCCAGCCGCGCGCGCCGGGGGTGGCGATGCCGGGGGCGAGGAAACCGGCGACCTGCATGCTGAGCGTGCTCGCGCCGCGCGAGCGTTGCCCGGCCACGCGGTCGCGCGACGCGCCGGCCAGCGCCAGCCAGTCGACCCCGCCATGGCTGTAGAAGCGGTGGTCCTCGGCGGCGACCAGCGTCTCGCGCGTGACGGGCGAGACCTTGGCGAGCGGCGTCCAGCCGAGCCGCCGCGCGGCGAAATCGACCCGCGCGGAATCGAGCAGCCGGCCGTGCCGGTCATAGAGCCATGCCTCGGACGGGTGCCAGGCGGCGACGACCTGGCGGTAGGACGGCAGCGGTGGCGGCATGGTGATATAATCGGCGACACCGAGCAGCAGGGCGACGAGGCCGATGCCGGCAAAGGCCTTGCCCTCGCGCGTGCCGAGCGCGGCCAACCAGCGGTCGGGGTCGATCACGGCGAGGCGCCAGAGCCGCGTTTCGAGCCAGGTCCGGCCCCGCCTTCCGATCTCCGCTACTGCCGAATGCCATTTTTGCCGCATGTTATCAGGCTATCATGAGCAGGCCGGAAAGGAAGGGCTCGGGACGGAAGGTCGAGCTATTCTCGCAATGTTGGGTGATCCAATCGCACCTTTTACGGTTGTGTTCCTCATATGTTCAGCATAGCTTTGCGTCATGCGAAATGAAGGTTCCCGTTTCAGGGAGATGGCAATGTGGCGGCGTTTGGTCCTGACGGTTTGTACCTTCATCTTGGCGACACAGCCGGCGCTGGCCCAAGAGGACGGAGGCGGCGATAAGTTTGGCTTCTCCGTCGAGCATGACCGCTGCATAAATGCTGCGCGAGGCATTACGTCCTTGACTCTGAGCTGCAACGGCGAGGAGGCCGCCCGTCAGGATGAGCGGTTGAATCAGGCCTATCGTGAGGTCATGGGACGCCTCGATTCACGACAGCGCCTGATCCTGCGCCGTTTGGAGTGTCGCTGGCTTTCCCGTCGGCGCGTATACTGCGCCAAAGTGGCGGAGCCGGCCGGACGGGAACGCTTTCCAGTATAGTAGAGAGCTATTGTTACCTCGAACAAATTTCGAGTCAGCGTGAATTTCTGGAGCATTATAAGCCTAAACAGTCCGAATAAATATCTGAAGACGTGAGCAATGAGCAACTGGTCGCTCCGTGATGGCGTAATCTTAAATAGATCATGCGCCGAGAGTATGTTGGAGAATCGATGTAAGCTGTGGACACAGGGTAATTGCAATTTCATTAGCATGATAATTACGTAATGATCTGTCTCCTATTTCTGATCTTCACGTTGCTATTTTAGAAGTAATGATTGCGCATTGGCCCGTTCGCGTGGATAATTATTATTAATAACGCTGCGCATTTGCGCTGTGCGACCCGCAAAGATGTTGCGCTATTTCAATGTTAAGCGCGGGTTGGCGGCCTGTCGTAGGTCATATGCTGCGGCGGCCTATCGCGGACACTATGGCCGGGCATTTGACGAGAGGAATCACTTGATCCGCCTCCCGGCTAACAGTAGAACAAGGCATGAACATTTCCGCCAGCGGAGGGATGTGATTTGGCGAAGGTGGTATATTCGGTCTTGCCGCTTATGCTCTTGCTGACGGGCTGCGAGCGCGATTACCCTTCGGACGAACTAGCCCGGCATATCGTATCCGAGTGCGGACTGACAGTTGACAGCATCCAAGGCGAATACGGATTCGACTATGTCGGGATAGCTATCATCGTCAAAAAAGTCCCTGAGGCCGAGTTCAATCGAAAGCTGCGCTGTGTTCGTGCGATTTTTTTCATGCGCAGGTTACGAGCTCACATCTCGAACGGCTCCCAGCGATTTGAAGATGAAGTTGTCATCGGCTAGAATGGCCGGCCCTAATCGGGCTGAACCCCGCGGCCAAAATAATAGCTTTCGTCATCTGATCCATCCAGGAAATCGTTTGTGTGCACGGCGTTGATAACGAAGTGAACATTGCGGTAAAATTTTGACATCGCGACATCCAGGTTCGTCGGTCCCTGTCTAGCATCCGTGAAGCGGAATGGGTCGTACCAAGGGCGCGGGTGTGTATGCTCGGCGATAATCAGCCTGAATCCTTTCAACTCTGGAAGTCGGCCGAAGGGCAATCTCCGCCCTGTCTCGAAGTCGGTGAAGACGAGCCCCTGTTGATCATTGGCCACGACTGTTCGCGTCGTGAATGTGTGCGGGTCGTGCAGACTCTGATAGACCAGCAGCGCATGCTCAAGCGGTGGTTCGGTGCTTTTCGATGCCGCGAACACTGCCTTCTCGCGTCGCACGAATTCCGGCATGGCGCGCCGAAAGCGTGTGATGAAATCAGGCGGTGAGTCGATGACAAATTGGTCCTCGCCTGCCGGGGTTCCCAGCCAGCGACACAGCGCGGGCGACGGGTGGTCGTCCTGATGGATTGTCGTCGGGGCGCCGCCATCTCCCGCAGCGATGGAAGCGCGGATGGGGGTCGAATCGCGACCGGCGGATGACAATTCGCGCGACAAAAGGTTACGGCCTCGACCCTTCGCAGCCCAGGCGGCAGAAGTGAAATTCGACTCGACACCCGACAAACCGATGCCTTCGTCAGTACGAATGGCTTGTAAGGTGTCGCCTCGGCCTCGATTTGTGCTGTCGAGTTAGGTGGCAGGACTGAAGTGGTTGCGGCGTTGGTCCGATTCTTCGCTGGAATCCCGAAGGGACGGCGCGGCTGCAGTACCCAGCCCGGCGACGGCCGCGCGCGCACCGGGCGAAGTCGCCGCAGCCATTTGTTCCGCGTGTACGGCTGACGTGAGAGCAGTTGGGCTTGGGCCAATGGCGCTCGGTACGCCTTCCGTAGAAGCGCTCGCGAAAGAATCGCCATCTTCCGGGTCACGATCGGGCTCCAGGTCCGGCCCGGCAAAATCACTGGCGGAGATAGCTTGCGGGAGGTTCCCAATCCCCTCTTGCGACTGACGGTCGATGGTGCGGGTCGCTCTCAGGACCAGGCTGTCTACCGCATCCTTCGAAAGATCGCGCCGAACCGCCGGAGGAATCTGCGCGATCGAGGTAAAGGAGTCGCCCAGCTCATTTGCCAGCGCGTCAGCCTCGGCGTTGGCATTCGTTGACGCCGTCTGACGCGTCCGATCGGCCTGTATCATCCGCCAATTCAATTCAACGAGCGCCTTCTGCCGGCGCCCATCATCGACGCCCGGCTGGTTGACGATCCGCGTCGCGGCCGCTGCCGGATCGGCGGGCAGCGCCCGCTTCGAGCCGCGCGCGCCGAGCAAGGCCATATGCTGCGCCACGTCCAGCCGTACCGCGTCCGGCAGCGCTGGGTACCAGCCGTCGCCATGCCGCGCGATCAGAGCGTCGAGCTTGTCCGGCCCCAGCGCCGCCGCCGCCCAGCTGCGCGCCGCGTCGCCCTTGTAGCGTTGCAACAACGTCGGAAGCACGGCCTGCTGTTCGTCGGGGCTGATCGCCAGCATGCGGTCGCGCAGATCGTCGGGCGCCATTTTGGGTGCCAGCGGGGCGTAGGGCGCGGCCGCGAGGTCGCCGGCCTCGACATCGGCGATGGCGCGCTCGTCGGCGAAGCGCGGGGCGATGCCGGTCAGCGCCTTGTGCATATCCTCGGGGCGCATGCCGGCGCCGTGGCGTCTGATCGCGACCAGCGCGCCGATCGCATCGTCGCTCGCGCGGGCATCGACATGCGCGAGATGGATCGTCGACTGGTAATCGTTCGCCGCTGCCTCGGCCTGGGTGTCGGGCTGGCCGGCGAGCCTTGCCTGTCGCCGCACCGCGCTCTTGCCTGTCTCGATATGATGGGCGTAGCGATCGGGCGCGTCGATTTGGTCGAGCGCCGCGCGCGCGCTCTGTGCGGGCTGGGCGCGGTCGCGGTCCATCTGCGCCACGGCGGCGTCGAGCGCGGCGAGGCTCCGCGCTGCGGCCGCGCGGCGGCGCTGTTCGTCGGCGAGTGGTGGGGCGGGCTGCGGGTCATCGACCGTGAGATCGACCGGGCCGGCGTCCGGCATTGGCATGGCTTCGGGTTCATCCGCTGACGCGGACATTGTGTCGGTGGCCGGGGCGAGGCCGTATGGGTCTTGCTGAGGTTCGATACCGGGCATGAACTGCTCCTGCTGACGGGCGCGTGCGCGACGCGGGAGCTGCAGGACTAAGCGCGGGTGCGGATTGTTGAATCACGCCGTCGAGGTGGACCTTGTCAGGTGAGGCGCCCTCTTCTTCGTTCTCCCGCGAACGCGGGAGCCCAGGGTTACAGGCGGCGCGCTCCGTAAACCTGGGCCCCTGCCTGCGCAGGGGTACATGCCGGGCGCCGAGCAACCTTTAGCCCCCGCGGACTGGGCACCCCCTCGGCGTCAGCGCACCCTCACCGCGCCGCCACCGTCACCATCGGATTGGGCCATTGCGCGCGGATCGCGGGGGAATACATCGCCTCGACGCGCGTCGCGGGCAGGTTGAAGCGGCCCGAGGTGTTGAGGCGCAGCACATAGCTGACGCTGAACGCGCCGCGCGGCACCCAGGCAAAATAGGCGCGCCATGAGTCGTTGCGGCGCTCGACATAGGCCGGCTGGGCGCCCGACTGGATCTCCCAGACCTTGCCGTCGGCGTCGCGCGCCAGCGTGTCGGTGCCGCCGCCGAGGCTGCCCTGGTCGCCGAGCATCTTCGACTGGCCGCCCATGTCGCCGACGATCGTCGCGCCGGCCGGGATCGGATCGTTGATCACCACCCAGTTGCGGTCGGCCGAGGCCTGGACGTTGATCGTCACCTTGATCACGTCGCCGCGCGTCAGCACGCCCTTGGTGCGCGCCTGCACGACCTCGACCTTGCGGTTCATGACATAGCCGGCGTTGAGCGGCTTGAGCAGCGGGACCGCCGCCGAGACCGAGACGCTCGCCCATGGCCCGGCGCCGCCCGCTTGCGACAGGCGCAGCGGGGTCTGCGCGGCGGGCAGCGGGAAGCTGACCAGCCGCTGGTCGGCGGCGAGCGGCCAGCTGCGGCTCGCCGTCGCCGTGCCCAACCCGAGGGAGGTGGTGCCGGTGATCGCGGTGGCGGGATAGAGCGATGCGAACTTCTTCGCCGCGATCGTGCCCCAGGCATTGGCGGTGGTGGTGTCCCAGCGGCCATGTGACTGGCGCAGCGCCACCCCGACCATCATCTTGCCGGCATCGTCCTGCCAGCCGGGGCGGCCGAGCGTCGCGATCAGCGCCTTGATTGCGGATTCGTCGCTCGACACCATCAGCCACCAGGCCGAATTGGACGCATCGGACAGGTCGAGCCGGGTGCCCTCATAAACGAGGCGGGTGCGCAGCACGCCCTGCGCGACATTCTTGAGCGCGGTGGCGTTGGCGAGGCCGGGGATATGATCGAGCGCGATGAGATAATCGGCCAGCGTGTCGGTCGGCATCTCGGACGGGTTCATGCCGATCTGGCCGAGCATGTCGGGCGTGGCGACGCCGTTGCGCGCCAGCGCGGCGAGCGCGACGACGCGTTGCAGCCGGACATCGCCATATTCGTCATGCCGCAGCCGGCCGTTGAGCACGTCCTTCAGGCCCTGGATCATCCGCGCCTTGGGCGCCTCGGGGATCGGCAGGCCGGCATCGGCGGTCAGCGACAGGACATAGGCGGTGAGCACCTCCGAGCCGTTCAGCGTATCCGACGGCCAGTAACGCAGCAGCCCGTCCGATGCCTGATAGGTCGGGATGTCGCCGGCGAGTCGCGCCCAGCCGGGGCCATCGCCGAGCGCGACGATCCGGCTCAGCCGCTGCTCGAAGCAATCATAGGGATAGGCCGCCATGAAGGCGCGTACCCCGGCGAGCGGCGGGGCGAGATCGTCGCTGAGCCGGATATCGACCACGCCGCGCCCGGCGATCGCGCCGGCCGGCGGCGCGATGGCGATCGACGTATCGCCGCCGATCCGTGCCAGCGTGCCCGCCCACACCTCGACCGGGTAGACCGGCACGACGCTCTGGCTGACGGTGACCTGGTCGGTCGCCTTGCCGGATTCGTCGCGCGCCGAGACATGCCATGATACCGCACCTTCGGCATTGGGCGCGGTGAGGTTCCAGGCGATCGGCACCGCGCCGCCGGCCGGCACCGTCACGGTGATCGGCTTGCCGGTGGCGATGCGCGGCGTCAGGTCGACATTGGCGGTGACGGTCATCGGCTTGGCCGAGCCGTTGCGCAGCGTGAAGGTGGCGGCGAAATAGTCGCCGCTGCGCACCAGTTGCGGGATACCGGCATAGATCGACAGGTCCTGCGCGGTACGGACATCGGCCATGCCGGTGCCGAATTGCTGCGCGCCGTTGGTGGCGATGGCGACGAGCTTGAACGACGACAGCGCGTCGCTGAGCGGCACGGCGATGCGCGCATGGCCCTTATCGTCGAGCGCGACATGGCCCTGCCACAGCAGCACGGGCTGGAAATTCTCGCGGTTGAGCCCCGAGGCGTCTCCGCCGCCGCCGCCGGCCTCGACCGCTTTGCGGCCATAATGGCGTTTGCCGACGACCTGGGTCTGCGCGGTCGAGGTCAGCACCGAGATCGGTCGTTCGCCCATCATCGCGGTGAGCACGTCCCAGCTGTCATTGGGGGCGAGCTGGAGCAACGCCTGGTCGACCGCGGCAAAAGCGAGGTCGGCTGAGCGCGCCGGCTTGCCGTCGGGGGTGTTGACCTGGACATCGACCTGCGCGGTGTCGCGCACGGCATAACGCTCGCGATCGGCCTTGACCGCGACCTTCAGCTGATGCGCTTCCCAGCCGACCTGCACCTTGGCGATGCCGATGCGGTAGCTCGGCTTGGCGAGGTCGACCATCGCGGTCGGTTCCTGCCCCTCGGGTGGGCCGCTGGCGAGGCCCAATGACTGGGCTATGCCGTGCAGCCAGCTCCACATCCCGCCATGGGTGCGGCCGCGCACCACCATCACCGAGACGAACACGTCGGGCGCATAGCTGCCCGGCATCGCCACCTCGACCACCGGATCGCTGCCGGTGAGGTGCGTGGTGAAGCTCGACAGCACGCCCTCGCGCTCGACCGTGACCAACGCCGTCGCCTCGCGGAACGGCATGCGGACCTGGAAGCGCGCGGTCTCGCCGGCGGCGTAGCTGAGTTTCTCGGGGACGAGATCCATGCGGTCGCCATTGTCGCCGCCGAACCACCAGTCGTCATTGCCGGCGAGCCACACCGAGGTGGTGGCGCGCGCGACATTGCCGCCGGCGTCCTGCGTCGTCGCCACGGCATAAACCTCGCCCGAGACGCCGGGGTCGATCGCGCACTGGGCATAACCCTGCGCATCGGTCGTCGCGTTGCACGTCGCCGACAGCTTGGTCGTCTTCATCTGGTTGTCATAGGCGTAGAAGCCGCCGATCAGCCGGCGCCGCGCGGTGAGGATCTGGCGGCTGTAGAGCGCGACCGAGACGCGCTGGTTGGCGAGCGGCTTGCCCGAGGTGTCGAGCGCGACGAAGCGCAGCCGCAGATCGTCCTGCTTCATCAGCCAGCCATCGGTCTTGATGCCGAGCTGCACCGCCGAGGGGAAGATCGGGATGGTGCGCGACGCGGTCAGCGTCTGGCCATTGGCATCCTGATAATCCATCTCGACCTGCATGTTGGTCGCGGCCTCGAGACCCTGCGGCACCTCGATATTGTTGTGCGCGGTGCCGTCGGCACCGAGCGTCGCGGGCAATGTCTGGGTCGGCGGCGTCGGGGCGGTGGTTTCCTCGCCATCGCCGTTGAGCGGCTTGACGCCCTCCTCGATCTTGTTGCCGCCGAAGCTGTACGCTTCGTAACCGGTCGGCGCGGACTCGCGCGGGAAATAACCGACGCGCAGGTCGACCGGCAGGTTCGACGCGCCGCCGCCCGACAGATAACCGACGAACAGGTCGAGCAGCAGGTTGGTCGGCCGGACCGCGGCCTCTTTCGGGCCCGTCACGGTCGCGCGCATCGTCGGCAGCTTGTATTCGTCGACCTTGAAGGATTGCGCGGTGTAGATCGTCTTGTCGCCGACGATCACCTGCAGGTCGTAATCGCCCATCGGCGCGCCCTGCGGCGCGGTCCATGTGCTTTCGCCGGTGCCGTTGGCGTCGATCGCCAGCGGCATGTCGAACTGCGTGTCGGAGCCGCGATGCGACAGGCGCAGCGTGCCGGCCAGCGCCGGCGCCATGCCGAAGCCTTCGCCGAGCGGGCGGCGCAGGATGTGCTTCATGTGGATCGTCTCGCCCTGGCGGACCAGCGCGCGATCGAACACGGTGTGGAGGATGTCGTCCTTGGCCGAATAACCATAAGGCAGGTCGAAATCGTACGGCTTGATGCCCTCGCCCCATTCGGTCAGCGTAAAGCTCATATCGCCGTCGGCGCGCGCCGAGATCATCAGCGGGTGGCCCTCGACGCTGTCGCAGCTGCCATAGGTTTCGGGCGCGGGCAGGCCGGCCGGGACGATCAGCCCGCCCGAGCGATCGGTCGTGCCGGTGGCGAGCAACTGCCCGGTGCAGCTGTCGGAAATGCGGATCGCGGCATTGGCGACGGGCTTTGCGTCGTCCAGCCTTGTGACCCAGGCGAGGCTCTTCTCGCGGCCCCATTTGAAATGCACCGCCATGTTGGTGACCAAAGCGGCCGAGGCGACGTAGCGCGGCGTCTTGCGCCCGAGCAGCGCCTGGCCGAGCACCGGGCTGGCGAATTCGACGACGTAGAAGCCGGGCTTGCCGAGCGGCATGCCGACGACCTCGAAATCCTTGCCCTTGCCGGGCAGCCCGACCTTGAGCGCCGAACCCTGGCCGGCCGCGAGGATCGGCTTGCTGCCGGTGTCGTTGATCCGCACGGTTTCCTTGCCGCGCTGTTCTTCATGATCGGCAGCGTCGTCGGCATGGTCGATGGTGCGAAGCCACTCGGCGATTTGCGTATCGCTGTCGCCAACACGCAGCGATTGCCCGGCAAGGTCGCGGCGCATGCCCTGCAGCGCCGGCTCGACATTGCGCACCGTCACCGGCAGCACGCCGCCCTCGGTGCTTTCGAGAATGCCGAAAGCGGCGGCGAACTTGATCAGCGGCGGCGCCTGGTCGAAGCGCACTTCGAGCGGGAAGCGCTCGGCATTGGCCAGCGCGCGGCCGCTCTCGTCCTTGACGCCGGCGGGCAGCAGGATCTTGCCGGTCGTCGCTTCGGGTAGCGGCGCCATGAAGCCGACCGATGAGATCGTCGCGCTGGTCTTGGCGTCGCCATGCTCCGCGTCGCCGCCACCGTCGAACAAATTGGGCTTGATCGTCCGGCCATCGGGCAGCTGCAGCGTGATGGCGCGCGCCGTGTCGGCGGGGACGGGCGAAGAGAAGCGGATCCACGCCTGCTCGACCGGCGAACAGCCGGCCTGGGCATTGACGCGCGAACATTCGAAGCGCGCGGTGAACGGCTTGCGCACGGTATAGTCGAAACGCTGGTCGGTGCCGGCGGTCTTGCCGCCCGCGCCGGATATGCCCTTGCCCCACATCAGCGCCACGTCATGCCCGGCGGGCAGCGCACGGCGGCAGCGCAGCGCGGTGATGGCGGCATAGGCCTTTTGCCGATCCTCGGCCTTGGCCGGCACGTCGGTCGGCAGACCCGCCTCGTCGAGGAAGTTGCGGACGTTCCAGTTCTCGTCGGGCTTCAACTGCGCGAGCAACTCGCCGGGCAGGTCCGCCTTGAGCACCTCGACCGGAATCTTCTCGCCGATCCCGGCAACCGAGCAATAGGCATTGGCGGCGACCGATGCCGGATCGGCCGGCAGGTTCGCCGCGACGAGGAACACCTGGTCCTCCTCGATGCCGTCGTCGCTGCTGTTGCCGGCAAGTACCGCGCGCGCCACCGGGCCGCCGGCGTCGACCTTGAACTCCTGCTGCCCGCCGACGGCATAGCCGGCGACGCTCTTGAGGTTGGCGCGCAGCTTGAAGCTGCACTGCGTGCCGCCGGGCAGGCCCTGCTTGAAGTCGTAGACATAGGTCTGCGGATCGACCCAGCGCCCCTCGCCGGTGATCGCGCAGGTCGTCTCGAAGGGCGACGCGGCGCGGGGATCGCCGAGCGGCACCATCGGCTGGCTGAAGCGCATCGTGAAGCGTTCGATCGCGCCATTGCCGATACCGGGGGTGGCGAGCACGACGGTCGGGCTGTTGTCGCCGAGTGCCGCGACCGGGGCGATGACGAGTCCGAGCAATGCGAGACGGATTGCGAGCTTCATCACACATTCCCCCGGAGCAGTTGGCACCGAAGCTAGCCGGGGATCGCGCCATTGTCCAGCGCCGAGCCGTGGCGAAAATACGACGAAACGAAATAGTTTCAAATTTTGCACCGCGCCCCGGAACACGATACGGCGGGGCGCCCATGGACATCTACCTGCCCATCGCCAATCTCTCGGTGAACGCGATCGTGATCGTGTTGCTCGGCGGCGGCGTGGGCTTTTTGTCGGGCATGTTCGGCATCGGCGGCGGGTTCCTGACCACGCCGCTGCTGATCATCTATGGTATCCCGCCGACCGTCGCCGCGGCTTCGTCGGCGAGCCAGGTGACGGGCGCGAGCGTTTCGGGCGTGTTCGCGCATCTTCGCCGCGGCGGGGTCGACTTCAAGATGGGCGGCGTGCTGGTTGCCGGCGGGATGGCGGGCTCGATCCTCGGCGGCTGGATCTTCAAGCTGCTCCAGGCGAGCGGGCAGATCGATACCGTGATCGCGGTGATCTACGTCCTGCTGCTCGGCTCGATCGGCAGCATGATGGCGCGCGAAGCCTGGACGGCGATTCGCGCAACGCATGGCGGCCCGCCGCCGCGCGCACGCAAGCGGCGGCACCATCCGCTGGTCGCGGCGCTGCCGCTGAGGACGCGCTTTTATGCCTCGGGGCTGTATATCTCACCGCTCGCGCCGCTGCTGCTCGGTTTCGGCGTCGGCATCCTGACGATCCTGCTCGGCGTCGGCGGCGGTTTCATCCTCGTGCCGGCGATGCTCTATCTGCTCGGCATGGGGACGCAGGTGGTGGTCGGCACCTCGCTGTTCCAGACGCTGTTCGTCACCGCCACCGCGACGATGGTCCATGCCACCACGACCAAGGCGGTCGATATCGTTCTCGCTGCGCTGTTGCTGCTCGGCTCGGTCGCGGGCGCGCAGGTCGGTGCGCGCTTCGCCAGCCGGGTGAAGCCGGAATATCTGCGCATGGCGCTGGCAGTGATCGTGCTGCTGGTCGCGGTGCGCATCCTGCTCGGGCTGACGTGGCGGCCCGACGAGATCTTTTCGGTCGAACTGTCGTGAGGCGCGGGGTGATCGCGCTGCTGCTCGCGCCGCTGCTGATGGGGCAGGCGCGCCCGGCGCCGAAGCCGATCCTCGTCCCCGACGTGTCGCAGCGCGACATCGAGATCGCCTACTCCTTCACCGGTGCCGACCTGCTGCTGTTCGGCGCGATCCTCTATCCCGGCGGTCGGCTGCCCGACGACGACAAGCCGGCCGATATCGTTGTGGTGATCAAGGGGCCGAGCCAGCCGATCCTGTTGCGTGAAAAGGCCAAGGTCGCCGGCATCTGGGTCAATGCCGCGCGGTTGCGCTACAGTTCGGCACCGAGCTTCTACGCCATCGCCTCGTCGCGCCCGGTCAACCAGCTGGTCGATCCGCGCACCAAGGCGATCTACGAGCTCGGGCTCGATTCGCTGCAGCTCTCGCCGTCGAGCAACGCGCCACAGGCGCAGCAGGATCGCTTTGCGCGCGGGCTCGTCGATCTCAAGAAGCGCTCCGGCCTGTATCTCGAGTCGCCGCATGCGGTCGAGATCACCGACGGCGTGCTGTACCGCGCGCGCATCACCATTCCCGCGCGCGTGCCGGTCGGGCGCTTCACCGCCGAAACCTTCCTGATCCGCGACGGCCGCGTGCTGGCGGCGGCGACGCGCGACATCGACATCCGCAAATCGGGCTTCGAGCGCTTCGTCGCGCGCTCGGCCGAGAAGCGCGCGATCCCCTATGGCCTGTTCACCGTGTTCCTGTCGGTGCTGTTCGGCTGGGGCGCGGGCTGGATCGCACGGCGTATCTAGGCCGTGTTGACAAAGGGGATTCCCAATAGCGGCAGTATCTGATTCAGGGTGGCTTTTGGGAGGCTGCCTTGATCCGTGGTTTGATGAGCGACGAAGAATGGAGCTGCCTTAAG
>NZ_JAXOJP010000049.1:0-26944 GCF_036663795.1 Parasphingomonas halimpatiens | reverse complement strand
CGCGCAATCGCCCTGATGGGAGCAACCGGTCTGATCGCGGCGATGCAGCGGTAAGAATGCCCGTGCCGCAGCTCAATGCGCCGCGGCTCAAATGGCGTTTTCACACAGCCTCGGTGGGAAGCTGCCATTCATGCCAGTGGTCTCATTGTGCATCGAGGATCGGAATGGGTATGAAGAACGGACGACGCTTTTCGGTACTTGCTGCAGCAGCATTCGCGACGATCGGTCAGCCGCAAACAGCCAACGCTCGAGCAATCGGGACTCGGGCCGGACTACCTCCTGGACTCGAGGCGGCGATCGCGGAGAGCCATGAAGCGCTGCGCAAGATCCTGAACGGGGATCCTTCGGGTTATGCGGCGCTGTTCGCCGACCGCGATGATGTCACGCTCGGCAATCCGTTCGGACCATTCGGCAAAGGTCGGGCCGCGGTCCTGCAAGCCCTTAACAACGCCTCCACCAAATACAGGGATGGGACAGTTGTCGGCGTCGAACGGGTTGCAGTCTATGCCGACCGCAAACTCGTCGTCCTCGTCGAGATTGAACATGATCGCGCGAAACTGGGGCCGAACCCCGACTTCGCCGAGTTCGCCGCCCGGGTCACCAGCGTCTATGAAAAGATCGGTGCTTCCTGGAAGCTGGTCCATCGCCACGCCGACCCGATCACCGCGGCCCGGCAGGCGGAATCGATGCTGGGGAAATAGTCGACGTCGGCGATGTCGGACTTCCGCTATTGGGGCGGAAGCAGAATGGCTGGTTTGTGAGTCCACATCCTGAGCCGAACGCGAACCCCGCTCGATAAGGCGCAGCGCCGCTTCCCCGCACTTCGCCGGCGAAAGCCAGGGTTCCGTCGGGGAACGCTGCGGCAGGCGGTGCCGCTCATCGCATCCGCCTTCCCAACGGGACCCCGGCCTTCGCCGGGGAAGCCAGAAAAGGAAAGCCGCTGACGGGTAGTTCGGATACCGCGTGACCCGCTAGAATCCCTTGCGCACCGTCACGCCGATCGTCCGTGGCTGGTTGGTCAGGAACGACAGCCGTGCCCGCCCGCCGCGCTCGCGGTCGAACGCCAGCAGCGCATTCTCGTCGAACAGGTTGCTGACATAGAAGGAGATGTCGACATTGTTCGCGAGCTCGACCCCGGCGCGCAGATTGACCAGATTATAGGCCGGCAGCTTCAGGTCGAGCGTGGTCGAGGCGGTCGCCGGGGCGCCGCCAAAGGCGAGGCCGGTGACGAAGGTGCGCGGGTTGTTCTCCTGGTCGCCCGGCTGGGTATAGCGGCTGCCGACATGCTGGAACGACAGGCCGAGCACGCCCTTGGCCTCACCGCCGATCGGGAAGCGGTAATTGGCATTGGCGGAGAGCTGGAAATTGGGCACCGAGGGCAGGCGGTTGCCCGAACGGATCCCCTCGATCACCGTGCCGTTGGGCCGCGTCAGCGTGGCGTCGAACTTGGCCTCGAGCAGGCTGGCCGACAGGCCGAGGTCGAGGCCGTGCATCGGCGTGGCCGAGATCTCGACCTCGCCGCCCACGCTGTGTGCCTTGGGCACGTTGAACACGATGCGCGACGAGCAGCTGCCGGCGTCGGCGGTGACCTGCAAATTCTTGATGTCGGTGTAGAAGGCCGCCGCGTTGAAGGTGATGCCGGCAAATTGCGCCTTCACGCCGCCCTCGTAATTCCACAGCGATTCGTCGCCATAGCGCGGCCGGTTGCCGAAGGTCTGGGCGTCGGGCCCGCTCGCGCCGCCCGAGCATAGCGGAATATTGAGCGGATCGTTGACCCCGCCGAGGCGGAAGCCCTTCGACGCCTGGGCGTTGAAGGTCACGCGGCTCGACGCCTTGTAGCTGAGCAGGAAGCGCGGCGAGAAACCGCTCGATTTCGTACTGTCGCTGTTGTTGTCGCCATTGGCGAACAGCCCGCCCGACTTGAAGATGCGGTTTTCCTTGTAATCATAATAGCGCCCGCCGGCGGTCGCCTTGAGCGCGTCGGTGATCGCCAGGCTGGCCTCGCCGAAAATCGCGATCTGGCGCAGATGATAGGGAATGTCGGCATCATAGGGCGAGTTGAGCGGGAAGCCGTTGGCCACCGCCGCCGAGGTGCCCGCACCGAACCGCGCATCGGTGAAGGCGTCATAGCCGGGGGTCGGCAGGCGCTGGGCATAGATGCGGTCGGTCTTGGCGTAGAAGCCGCCGACCACCCATTGGAACGCGCTCTTGCCGCTCGATGCCAGCCGGACTTCCTGCGTGAACTGCTTGACCCCGGTCGTGTCGACCAGGTTCGACGGCAGCAGCACGCCCGCGTTCGGGAAGCCGAGATCGACCGAGACGCTGCCGGTCAGCGCGCTGGCGTCGCGACTGACGAGGATGTGACGATCGGTATAGCTGGTCACCGAGGTCGCATCGACCCCGCCGAGCGCGGCGGCGATGGTCAGGTCGGCGATCTTGAGATCGTCGGAGAAGCGCTCGCCGAGCAGCAGATATTGCTGGCGATCCTGCAGCGTGATGGCGGGCCGCGTCGTGGTGAAAGGGTTGGCGTAGAGGTTGTAGCGTTCCTCGCGGTTGAAGCCGTTGGTGGTGATCTTCTGGTAGATGAAGCGCGGCGTGATGCTGATGTCGTCGGTCGGCTTGAGCAGCAGCGCGACGCGCCCGCCATAGCGCTCGCCGCTGTTGACGTTCTTGTCGATCCCGCCGCCCTCGCGCCGCGCATCGATGAAGCCGGCATAGCGGGTGTAATAACCCACCACGCGCAGCGCCGCGCGGTCGCTCAGCGGCAGGTTGATCGCGCCCTTCACATGGCCGCCGACATCGTCCTCGCTGACCATGTTGATATTGGCCTCGACCGATCCCTCGATGCGGTCGGTGTTGGGCTGGTTGGTGATGTAGCGGATCGTGCCGCCGACCGAGCCCGAGCCGAACAGCGTGCCCTGCGGGCCGCGCAGCGTCTCGACGCGGTTGAGGTCGAACAGGTCGAGGTCGGGGGTGAACAGCGACAGCGAGATTACCGATTCATCGAGATAGATGCCGACCTGTTCCTTCACCCCGGGCTGGTCGCGTGCGATCTGGCCGGCCGAGACGCCGCGGATCCCGACCTGGCTCTGGCCGGGTCCGAGATTCTGGATGGCAAGCCCGGCGACGTTGCGCGACAGGTCCTCGAGCGTCGTCGCGCCCGAGCGCTGAATGTCCTCGCCGGTCTGCGCGTTGATCGAAAAGGGCACGTCCTGGATGGTCGAGCGGCGCTTGTTGGCGGTGACGATGATGTCGTTGCCGACGGCCTGGTCGGCCGGCTGATCGGCCGCCGGGGCCGGTGGCGGGGTCTGCTGCGCCGCGGCGGGTGCGGCGGTGATGCCCAGCACGGAGGCGCTGGCAAGCGCGAGGTACAGGCGCGATGCGGCCGACATATCATTCTCTCCCGGATGTTATGTTTTGTGCCGCTAGAATTATTCCTCCCGGCAAAGCCCGGCAACATCGCCCGCGCGATTTTCGTCGAGCGTGTCATAAAAGCATCATCAAGAAGGGGAGGCGGGTCGCCCTGACGCGTTTGCCTGGCGGATCGTCGCCGCGGCCGCTTCGCGGCTGCGAGTATTTCATCATGTCGTACGAGGTAGTTGCCGTCGCATTCCCGTTACTCACGCAATGGTGAACCTACCATTGGCTTCCGTGCCGCGCGATCAACTGTTCAACAGTTCAACTGTACTGTGGCATGACGACGCCGGGTCGTGCACGGGTGCGCGGCAGCGTCGCTGTGCAACGCGGCGTGCTCGCATTGCCCGTCTATCTCGTCGTGACGCCGGCATGATAGGCTGGGGCATCATTCCAGGGAGACCGTCATGACCGACTCGTTCATCGACCGCCGCGTCCTCCTCGCCGCCGGCGCCACGCTCGGCCTTGTCGGCATCGCTGGGGAAGCCGCTGCGGCAACCCCAGCCGCGCCCGCCGCGCCCGGCTTTGCGCCGCAGCCGGTGCCGCTGCCGTTCGATCCCGCCGGCATCGCCGGCCTGTCGGCCAAACTGCTCACCAGCCACCACGACAATAATTATGTCGGCGCGGTGAAGCGGCTCGGCGCGATCTCGGCCGAATTCGCCAGGCTCGATCCCGCCACCGCGCCGGGTTTCGTGATCAACGGCCTCAAGCGCGAGGAGCTGGTCGCATGGAACTCGATGATCCTGCACGAGCTCTATTTCGCCGGTCTCGGCGCGCCCAACCGCGCGGGCGCCGCGCTCGCCGCCGCGATCGAGCGCGATTTTGGCAGCGACGCGCGCTGGCGCGGCGAATTCGCCGCGATGGGCAAGGCGCTGGGCGGCGGCTCGGGCTGGGTCGTGCTCAGCTACAGTCACCGCGACAACCGGCTGGTCAACCAATGGGCTGCCGACCATAGCATGACGCTGGCCGGCGCGACGCCACTGCTCGCGCTCGACATGTACGAGCATGCCTATGCCCTGGATTATGGTGCGAAGGCCGGCGCCTATGTCGATGCCTTCATGGGCGCGGTGAACTGGGCCTCGGCCGACACGCGCTTCCAGGCCGTAACGCGCCGCTGAGTGCCGATCTCCTGTCCTTCGCCGCAATTGGTTATAATCCCGGGATAATATCGGTTATACCGCGAGCGTAACAATGCCGGCATTGGTTAACCGTGGGGGGCAGCTGAAATGGCAAGAATCAGGTCTATCCTGTTGATTCTGGCCGCGACGCTCGGCGGCGTCGCGGCGAGCGCGCCGGCCGCCGCGCAGGCGACTCGGACCTTCGTGTCGGGCTTTGGCGACGATTCGCTACCCTGCACGCGTCTTCTGCCGTGCCGCACTTTCTTCGTGGCGATGACGCGCACCGCGACCGGCGGGGAAATCGACTGCCTCGACGCCGCCGGCTTCGGACCGCTCACCATCACGCGCTCGCTGACCATCGCCTGCGACGCGACGGTCCGCCAGGGCGGGGTGTTCGCGCTCGCCAACAACGCCATCACCATCAACATCCCCGCGACGTCGTTCGTCACGCTGAGCGGCTTGCTGGTCAACGGCCTCGCCAACAGCGCATCGCCCGCGACGCTCAACGGCATCAGCATCGTCCAGGGCGGCGTGGTGACGATCCGCAACACGACGATCACCGGCTTCGCTGCCGGGTTCGGGATCAACTTCACCCCGACCGCGACCGCGCAGCTCACGCTCGACGATGTCATGGTGACGGAGAACGGCACCGCCGCCAACGCGCTGACCGGGGGCGTGCTGGTCAAGCCCGCCGCTGGCGTCGCCAGCACGGTGCGCATCACCGGCGGCCGTTTCCGCAACAATGCCAATGCCGCGTTGCGCTTCGATACCGTCGGCGGCGCCGGCGCGGTGATCACCGCGACGCTCGACGGGTCGAGCGTGACGGCGAACGCAATCGGCGTGCTCGCCAAGGCGCCGGCCGGCACGGGCAGCATCAGCCTGATGGTGCTCAAATCGGCGATCGACCAGAATGCCGGCTATGGCCTCATCGCCAGCGGCAGCGGCGCGACGATCCGCGTCGGCGGCAGCGGCATCGGCAGCAACGGCACCGGCGTCTTCGCGACCGGCTTCGGCACGCTGCTCAGCTATGGCACCAACCAGCTCGACGGCAACCGCGTCGACGGCCGCTTCTCCGGCCCGCCGATCCCGAACCGGTAGACGAACGGGGACCGCGCGGCGCTATCGCCGCAGGCGGGGCATCGCCGGGTCGATCAGCCGACCAGCTGCCACAGCGCGAGCAGAACCATCAGCACCGACAGGCCGATCGACACGCCAAGACAGACATAGCCGACATAGACCAGCATCGGAGGATTCGGGCGCTGCAACTTGCGATTGCGCGACGCGCCCGACAGCACGAAACTGGTCAGCAAGCCATAAGTGAAGACGATCGCACCAAGCATGTCCGGATCCCGCCGCTGAAAAAAACGGGTCCTGCCCGCACCATCAAATCATCCATCATCCCGGCTGCATTTCAATTCCGGGTTTGCCCCAGCGCGTCGGGATGTCGCGCCGCAACGACGAGCGGCAGTCGACGAAGGGCGGGCCCCGGAAAGTCGCGCTACAGTGTCACCCGGTTGAGCCGCAGCGCATTGCTCACCACGCTGACCGAGGACAGCGCCATCGCCGCCGCGGCGATGATCGGCGACAGCAACACGCCGAACAGCGGGTAGAGCAGCCCGGCGGCGATCGGCACGCCGGCGGCGTTGTAGACGAAGGCGAAGAACAGGTTCTGGCGGATATTGCCCATCGTCGCCGCGCTCAGCCGGCGCGCGCGGACGATGCCGGTGAGGTCGCCCTTGAGCAGCGTCACCCCGGCGCTCTCGATCGCGACGTCGGTGCCCGATCCCATCGCGATCCCGACATCGGCGGCGGCAAGGGCAGGGGCGTCGTTGACGCCGTCGCCGGCCATCGCGACGATCCGCCCCTCGGCCTGCAGCCGCGCGACGACCGCGCTTTTCTGGTCGGGCAATACCTCGGCCTCGACCTCGTCGATGCCGAGCTGCCGCGCGACCGCCTCGGCGGTGGTGCGGTTGTCGCCGGTCAGCATCACGACGCGGATGCCTTCGGCGCGCAGCGTGGCGATCGCCGCGGCGGTGGTCGGCTTGATCGCGTCGGCAATCGCCAGAATGCCCGCCGGCTGCGCATCGACCGCGATGAAGATCGCGGTCGCGCCGTCGCCCCGCAGCGCGTCGGCGCGCCCTGCCAGCGCGGACGTGTCGATGCCGCGCTCGGCGAGGAAAGCGGCATTACCCAGCAAGACCTGCCGTCCGCCGACGGTGCCGACCGCGCCCTTGCCGCTCGGCGCGTCGAAGTCGGCCACCTCGGGTATCGCGATCCCGCGATCCTTTGCGGCGGCGAGCACGGCGCGGGCGAGCGGGTGCTCCGACGCGCGCTCGACCCCGGCGGCGAGGCGCAACAGCTCGGCCTCGTCGAAGCCCGGCGCGGGCACGATCGCGGTGACGGAAGGGTGCCCCTCGGTCAGCGTGCCGGTCTTGTCGACCACCAACGTATCGACCTTCTCCATTCGTTCGAGCGCCTCGGCATTGCGGATCAGCACGCCGACCCCCGCGCCGCGCCCGATCCCGACCATGATCGACATCGGCGTGGCCAGCCCGAGCGCGCACGGGCAGGCGATGATCATCACCGAGACCGCGGCGATCAGGCCATGCGCGAGGCGCGGCGCCGGCCCCCAGATGCCCCAGGCGACGAACGCGACCAGCGCGATCAGCAGCACCGCCGGCACGAACCAGCCCGCGACCTGGTCGGCAAGCCGCTGGATCGGGGCGCGCGAGCGCTGCGCGTCGGCGACCATCTGAACGATGCGCGCGAGCATCGTGTCGCGCCCGACGCGTGTCGCGCGGATGACGAGCGCGCCGCTCTGGTTGATCGTGCCGCCGATCACCGCGTCGCCGACGCCGCGCGTGACCGGCATCGCCTCGCCCGTCACCATCGCCTCGTCGATCGCCGAGCGACCCTCGATCACCTCGCCATCGACCGGCACCTTCTCGCCCGGGCGGACGCGCAGCTGGTCGCCGATGACGAGCAGCTCGATCGCAACCTCCTCGTCATGGCCTGCGGTGTCGATCCGCCGCGCGGTCTTCGGCGCGAGGGTGAGCAACGCCTTGATCGCGCCCGAGGTGCGCTCGCGCGCGCGCAGTTCGAGCATTTGGCCGAGCAGCACCAGTACGGTGATCACCGCCGCCGCCTCGAAATAGACCGCGACCGCGCCGTCCATGCCGCGAAACGCCGGCGGAAAGGCCGCGGGAAACAGCGTTGCGACCACGCTGAACCCCCAGGCGACGCCGGTGCCCATGGCGATCAGCGTGAACATGTTGAGATGGCGCGTGCGCAGCGACGCCCAGCCACGCGCGAAGAACGGCCAGCCCGCCCACAGCACCACCGGCGTGGCGAGGACGAACTGGATCCAGGTCGACACCGTCGGTGGCACGATGCCGTGGAGCGCCGGGAACAGATGCCCGCCCATTTCGAGCACGAACACCGGCAGGCTCAACACCAGCGCGAACCAGAAGCGCCGCGTCATGTCGGCCAGTTCGGGGCTCGGCCCGCTGTCCGCCGTGACCGTTGCGGGCTCGAGTGCCATGCCGCAGATCGGGCAAGGGCCGGGATGATCCTGGCGGATCTCGGGATGCATCGGGCAGGTCCAGATCGTTTCTTCCGTCACCGCGACCGGCGCCGTGTCTGATGGCGCGAGATAGCGGTCCGGGTCGGCGATGAACTTGGCGCGACATCCGGCGCTGCAGAAATGATAGCCGGTGCCGTCCACAGTGGCGTGATGCGGCGTGGTCGTCGTGTTGACCGTCATGCCGCACACGGGATCGCGCGTCATGGCGCCGGGCAGCGGATCGCGCGATCGGCTCGGCTCGTCATGCGCCATGACCTTGCTCCTTCATGCCGTGTCGGCAGGCGACCTTCCGATAGGGGAAAGCGCATGCCGATCTATCGGGGCTATTGCGTAGATCATCCTGCACGCGACGTCGCTATCCGTCGCAGGGACAGGGCGGCGTAGGTCGATCGCCCGCTCCTGCAAGGATGATGACATGGCTGCGACGCTCAAGATCTCGATGCTCTGCGCGTCGCTGCTGCTGGCAGGTCCGGCGCTGGCGCAGAGCGATGCGCATGCCGATCATCATCCGGCGACCCCGCCCGCCGCGCCCGCCACGCCTGCGCCTCCGTCCGATGTCGCGACGCCGGCGCCGGCAAAGCCCATGGCGATGGCGATGCCGTCGGCCGAGGGTGCAAAGATGGGCGGCATGATGGCAGGCGGCGGCATGATGACGCCGGCGATGATGGCGGAATGTCACCGCATGATGATGCATCATGGCCGGCGGGCGGCGGGACACAAGCACCGCCATTGATCCTGCGGTGCTGGCGGCCGGAGTCGGCGGAGGCGTTCGCGGCCTGAGAGGCAGTAAAGTATTTGTTCGCGCGGAGGCGCAGAGGCGCGGAGGAGATGCCTTCGCGGTGAGCGATCGCGCGACAGCGCGCCTTCATACGGCCCTGCCACGGGAGCAGAACTTTTCCCCGACGCGAGCCGACAGCCGCGCGCGCACTATCTCCGCGCCTCCGCGTGAACAAATCTTCTTCTTGTCCTCCGAATGGGCGGGGTGATTCAGACGGACGTCATCTCGCTCAGCTTTCCGCCGCCGGCTCGGTGAGGTGGAGATAGACGCCGAACGCCATCAGCAACCCGGCGACGATCAGCGTAACGGTCAGCGGCTCGTGCAGCGCGACCACGCCGAGCACCGCGCCGAGAAACGGCGCGGTCGAGAAATAGGCGCCGGTGCGCGCCGCACCGACCTCGCGCAGCGCCAGCACGAACAGCACGAGGCTCAGCCCGTAACCGAGCAGCCCGACCGCGCCGGCCGCCGCGACCGGCCCGATCCCCGGCATTGCCCCGCCGATCGCCAGCCCGAGCGCGACATTGACCGACCCAGCGACCAGCCCCTTGATCATCGCCAGCGTCGGCGCGTCGACATGCGATATGCGCGAGGTGCAGTTGTTGTCGATCGCCCAGCATAGGCACGCCGCGGCGACCGCCGCCGCGCCCCAGCTCGCCGCCGCGCCGGGCGGGCCGCGAAGCGCGAGCACGACCGCGCCGATGAAGATCGCCGCCATGCCCAGCCCGATCCGCCGGTTGAACGGCTCGCGAAACACGATCCACGCGATCAGCGCAGTGAACACGCCCTCCAGCGTCAGCAGCAGCGACGCTGCCGATCCGGTCGTGCGCACCAGCCCCCACATCAGCAGCGCCGGCCCGAGCCCACCGCCGAACAGCACCGCGCCCGCCAGCCAGGGCAGGTCGCGGCGCACCAGCGCGACGCCACCCTCGCCACGCAGCAGCCGCACCAGTAGCAGCCCGAGCCCCGAGCCGAGATACAGCAGCCCCGCCAGCACGAGCGGCGCGACGTTGCCGACGATCGCCTTGGCCGCCGGCGTCGACAGGCCGAACAACGCGGCGGCGGCCAGCGCGAGCAACCCGCCCTTGCGGACGTCGCCGAGGATGAAGATTTTGGCCATGCGTGGGCGCTAGCCGATCGGCGGGCGCGCGACCAGCGCGGCGTGGCCGGGCGATTAAACTTGTACGCCGCGCGCGAACGTGACCAAGGAGACGTACGTTACCGCGACGGCCGGCATCCGGCCGCGCCGCGACATCATCGACAGAATTGGACGTCCCCATGGGCAAGCTGCGCACCGCCAACAATCGTCACAAGCGCGCCCTCGCCGCGCAGGTCGCCGCCCGCTCGGCCGCCCGCATCGCGGCGCTGGTCCCGGCCAAGGCAACGAAGCCCGTCGCCAAGGCCTGACCGTCAATCCGCCAACGGCCCGTAGCGCTCGAGGCTGAGGTAACGCGCGTCGAAATCGCCGACCGTCGCCAGACGCGCGAAGTCGAGGATCGACAAGCGGCGATTTTCGCGCACGATCAGCCCTTCCGCGGCGAGCGCCTTGAACATGCGGCTGATATGGACATTGGTCAGCGCCAGCGCGTCGGCGAGTTGCTCCTGCGTCAGCGGCAGGTCGAAATGGTCGCGCGCGCCGAGCTTCGCGCGCTGCAGGCGGATCGCCAACTCGCACACCATATGCGCGGTGCGCGTGCGCGCGTCGCGGCGCCCGAGATTGAGCATCCATTCGCGCAGGATCGCCGCCTCGAGCAGGCATTCGAGCCGCAACGCCTGGTCGATCGCGGGGGTGCGCGCGGCCAGCGTGCGCAGCGCGTCGATCGGGATCAGCGCGAGCTTCACCGCGCTCAGCGCCTGGACATTATGGTCGGCGCGCGGTGGCATCGAATGGTACAGGTCGATCAGGTCGCCCGCCATGTGCAGCGCGATGATCTGCCTCGCGCCATTGCCGGCAACCTTGTGGCGGATCGCGAAGCCCGAGAGCAACAGGCACGAGTGCCGCGGCCGATCGTCCTCGCGCACCATGAACTCGCCCACGCGCAGCGTCCGGACGACGTGCGGCAGCGCTAGGATCGCGGCGTGCGGGTCTCCGTCCAGCGGCAGCCAGCGACCGAGCGTGTCGGCCATCGGTGCGAGAGTCGGATCGGTACGGTACATGCTCCCTCCCATAGGGGCGGGAGCGCATCGCATCTCTCAGCCACCGGCAGCCAGAAATCAGGGCCGGCGATTGCCTTAGCCTAGGCGAAATTATCGTGCGCGTCGCCATGATAATAAACCATGCTGCAAACATGGATTAAGCGACGGTCGTCAGACTCTTCTTTTCGCATGACATGCGCCGCGCTGTTACGACCCGGCCAGGGCGGCCACCTTGAGCGCTTCGGCGACGAACCCGCCGGGATCGTCCTCCTGGATGAAATGGCCACCGTGCAGCGTGGCATGCGCCATGCCGGCCGCGCCGGGGATGCGCGCGCGAAACGGCGCATCGGCGCCGCGCGTGATCGGGTCGCCGTCGCTGAAGCAGCACAGGAACGGCTTGTGCCATTGCTCGAGCACCGCCCAGGCGGCGCGCTGGTCGGGTACCGCGACATTGTCGCCCAGCGGCACGAAGGACGGGAAGATCCGCGCCGCGACCTTCGACGCGCGGTCGGGGAAGGGCGCGTCATAGGCGGCGATCTCGGCCGGCGAGAGCCGCTTTTTGGTCCCGGCCTGGACGATGCGGCCGATCGGGAAGATCGGGCTCCAGCGCGAAAAGGCGCGCCACAGCGCAAAGGCGCGCGGCGCCGGCTGGCCCTCGGGCAGCCCGCCATTCGACAGCACCACCCCGGCAAAGCGCTCGGGCATCGCCGCGACCAGCCGCAGGCCGATCAGCGACCCCCAGTCCTGGCACACCAGCACGATGCGGCTGAGGTCGAGCGTCTCGATCCAGGCGCGCATCCAGCCGACCTGCGCGGCATAGCTATAGTCGCCGCGCGCCACCGGCTTGTCCGAGCGGCCGAAGCCGATCAGGTCGGGCGCCACCGCGCGAAACCCCGCCGCCGCGACCGGGCCGATCATGTGGCGATAGAGATAGCTCCAGGTCGGCTCGCCATGCAGCATCAACACCACCGGCGCGTCGCGCGGCCCCTCATCGACATAATGCACGCGAAGCCCGTCGCCGATCTCGGCGTAATGCGGCGCAAAGGGAAAATCGGGCAGGTCGCGAAATGGCGCGTCGGCCGGGCGCAAGGCTTTCATCGATATTCCCCCCAGAGCATCGACCCCGCCACGCGCCGGGCCAGCGCCCCGCCGCGTCGAGATTTATGGCATTTACAGTGCCAATATATCCGGCCTCCGCCAATGCGCAATGGCGCGCGCGTCATCGGGAGCATTGCGTAGCTGCGGCGCCCGACTGCGATGATAATGCTCGTGCGTCGGTCGCCTTGCGGCGGCAGCCATCGGAGCACGACATGAACCGACGACATTTTGTGCTCGGCGGCGCCGTGCTGGTCGCGGGCGGCGGGGCGGCGTGGTGGGACATGCGGCGACGCATGGGCTCGGCGGCCGATTATGACGCGGCGGCGCGCGCGCTGCGGGCCACGCTCGCCGCGCAGCCGACGCTGCCCGAACTGATCCGCTATGCCACGCTCGCCCCCAACGGCCACAACACCCAGCCCTGGTCCTTCGCCGTCGCGCCGGGCAGCATCACGCTCCGCCCCGACCTGACGCGCCGCACCCCCGTGGTCGATCCCGACGACCATCACCTGTTCGTCAGCCTGGGCTGCGCGGCGGAGAATCTCGCGCTCGCCGCCGCCGCCGGCGGTCACCATGGCGAACCGCTGTTCGACGATAGCGGTGCCGGAGAGATCGGCTTCGCGCACCACGCCGGCCCACGCGCGCCCTCCGCGCTGTGCGACGCGATTCCGCGCCGCCAGTCGACCCGCGCCGATTATGACGGCCGCCCGGTCGCCGCCGCCGATCTCGCCGCGCTGGGCCGCGCCGCCGCGGTCCCCGGCGTCGCGCTGGTGTTGCTCACCGATCGCCCGCACCTCGACCGCGTCCGCGATCTCGTCGTCGCCGGCAACAGCGCGCAAATGGCCGATCCGGCGTTCGTCCGCGAATTGAAGGCGTGGCTGCGCTTCAACCCGCGCGCGGCGTTGGGCCATGGCGACGGTCTGTACAGCGTCGCCAGCGGCAACCCGGCGTTGCCGTCATGGCTCGGCCCGCGCGCCTTCGACCTGTTCGTCACCGCCGCCGCGCAGAATGATCAATATGCCCGCCAGATCCGCTCCTCGTCCGGGGTCGCGGTGTTCGTCGGCGACCGCGCCGACCGCGTGCACTGGGTGCAGGTCGGCCGCGCCTGCCAGCGCTTCGCGCTTCAGGCGACCGCGCTCGGGCTGCGCACCGCCTTCATCAATCAGCCGGTCGAGGACGCCGCACTACGCCCCGATCTCGCGCGGCTGGTCGGGATGGGAGGCAAGCGCCCCGACATCGTGATGCGCTTCGGCCACGGGCCGCTGCTGCCCTATTCGCTGCGCCGCCCGGTCGCGGCGGTGATGGCGCCCCATTGAGGCGATCCGGCGCTAGGCGGCGGCGAGCGCCGCCTGGCGCGCCGGTTCGGCCGCCTTGCCCGCCAGCCAGATCGTATAGGGCGAGCGCTCCGCATTGCCGCCGTCGGGCACGGTCGCTTCCTCGACGCTGAACCCCACCGCCTCGAGCCGTTCGACGAACGCATCGTCACGATAGGCCGACCAGATCGCCAGCACCCCGCCGGGGCGCAGCGCGGCATGCGCATCGCGCAGGCCCCAGTTGCAATAGAGCCGGTCGTTGGCCGGGTGGATGAAGCCGTCCGGGCCGTTGTCGACGTCGAGCAGGATCGCGTCGAACCCGCCCGGCGCGGCGGCGATCACGTCGTGCACGTCGCGCACCGCGATCGTCACGCGCGGGTCGCTCAGATAGTCGCCGAACAGATGCGCCAGCGCCCCCTTCGCCCAGGTCACCACCTGCGGCACCAGCTCGGCGACGACGATCCTGGTGTGCGCCGGGAAGGCGGTCAGCGCGGCGCCAAGCGTGAAGCCCATGCCGAGCCCGCCGATCAGCACGCGGTCCTGCCGGCCAACGATGCGCGCGGCGGCCAGATCGGCCAGCGCCTGTTCGGATTGCGGCGCCTGGCTGCCCATCAGCTCGTCCTCGCCGAATTCGATCGAGAAATTCTTGCCGTAGCGCATCAGGCGCAATTGCCCGCCGCCGGGGATTTCGGCGGTGTCGATATGTTCGCTGGCCTGCATCGGCGCGGGGTCTTTCTGGGTATGCGCCGCGCCACCACGCGTCGCGCCGCCAGCGCTCGCGCTGGCCGTGCGGGCCGCGGGTCGCAGGCGATCATGTCGGAGTGCGGCGCCGTCGCCGGGCAAAGGGCCGCACGATGCCGCGATCAGTGCCGGGGCGCCCGGTGTCGGGCGCCCCGGCGCGTCGATCAAAGTGCCTGGAGGTTGACGGCCGACATCTTGCCGCGCTTGTCGGGCTCGACGTCGTAGGACACCTTCTGGTTTTCGGTCAGCGTGCTGAGGCCGGCGCGCTCGAGCGCGGTGATGTGGACGAACGCATCATTGCCGCCGCCATCGGGCGCAATGAAGCCATAGCCCTTGTCGTTATTGAAGAATTTTACGGTACCGTTGACCATGACAGGTCCTTTTCGTTGAGGTCGGCGCGCGTCTCGGGACGCGGCCGGCGCGAGGCAGGAAAGGGACAAGGGAATGGCTTCCGCTATCCGTCGCATACGACGTTGCCCGGGCGCCCTACGCGTTTTTGGCGCGTTCGTACAGGCATGCGCGTCGCGCACGGCTGAACGCCGCAATTCCACCGCGTTCAAAGCGGGGTCGGCACCGCCAGCCCGAGCCGCCGCATCTGCTGCGTCACCTCGCCCGCCGGCCGCCCCAGCCGCAGCGCCAGCTCGCCGATCGGCCGGCCTTGCCACAACAGTGCGCGCAGCCGGCGGTTCGCCGCCTCGGGCCAGCCTGCTTCGTTCATCGCGCGTCTCCCGGTTGAGTCGGACAGGTCAACTTGAGTCGGACAGGTCAACGCGCAGCGCGGCGAAGCGTTGCCGCGCCCGCCGAAGCGCGCATTTTTTGCGCGCCTTTGCCCCGCGCCCGCTTCGCCCCGCGCCGATCGCGCGCTATGGCGACGCCGTGCGCCGGGCTCAGCCGGCGGTTGGACGGGGTGGGGCGTCGCGTGACTGAAATCGAGCGTCTGGTCCCTTCGGGGTTGATCGAGCATTGGGCGTTCCACCTGCGCCGCCAGCGCGCCCGCGCCGCCGATGCGCTGTGGCTGATCGACCAGGGCTTCACAATCCATGACGGCCGCAACGGCATGCCGACGCACGATGCCACCGCGCGCCACCGCGCCGAGCAGCAGGCGGTAATCGACGACGTCAACGCGCTGCTCGATCAATATGACGCGCTCAACCTGCGCCGTCCGGTCGAGGGCGACATCTAGCGCGGGGTGACTTTACCCACCCCGTCCGCTTCGAGCGCCGTCGAGAAGCGGGTCATGACGATCTCCCGCGACGTTGAGGGCCCATCGCACTGCACGGCGTGATTCAACACTACGCCACGCACCGCTATCCCCGCGGCCATGAAAAACACCGGCCGCCCCACCCGCTACACCCCCGACCACGCACTCCGCGCCCGCATGGCGTGGGAGATCGGCGCCACCGACGCGCAGGTCGCGTTCCTGCTCGGCGTCAGCGCATCGACGCTCGCCCGCTGGCGCGCGCTTCACCCCGCCATGGCCGAGGCCAGGACGGCCGGCCGCGACGATGCCGACACGCGCGTCACCTACGCGCTCTATCGCCGCGCCGTCGGCTATGACTATCGCGAGACGCGCATCCTCCTGCCGTTCGGCGCGAAGGAGCCGATCGCCGTCCCCGTCACCCGCCACAAACATGCCGAATCCGCCGCCGCCTTCCGCTGGCTCGCGCTGCGCAAGCCGGCGCAGTGGAGCGGCCGCGCCGAGGCCCAGGGCGACAACCACGACCTCGCCGATCGCCTGGCGGAGGCGCTCGCCAACGTCGCCCGCGCCGCCGGCGACCATGGCTGATCCGCAGGCAACGGCCGAAAACCCTTCTCCCCCTGTGGGAGAAGGTGCCCCGAAGGGGCGGATGAGGGGGAGTCCCAAGCGCGACGCCGGCCTGAGCCCCGCCACGCCCCCCGACCGCGCCGACCTGCACCGCACCCTCGCCGCCAGCGTCGCCGAATTCCGCCACAACCCCCTCGCCTACGCCCATTTCGCCTGGCCCTGGGGCAGGGGCGCGCTAGCCGCCGCGCCCGGCCCGCGCGCCTGGCAGGCTGATGTCCTCGCCCGCATCGGCGCGCACTTGGCTGACCCCGCCACCCGCCACACGCCCTTGCGCCTCGCCCGCGCCTCGGGCCACGGCATCGGCAAGTCCGCGCTCATCGCCATGCTGGTCAAATGGGGGCTGGATACCGGCATCGACACCCGCATCCTCGTCACCGCCAATACCGAGAACCAGCTGCTCACCCGCACCGCGCCGGAAATCGCCAAATGGTCGCGCGCCGCCATCACCGCCGGCTGGTTCCGCCCGCTCGCTGGCGCGCTCGTCGCCACCGCGCCCGGGCATGATCGCACCTGGCGCTGCGACCTCGTCACCTGGAACCTCGCCAACACCGATGCCTTTGCCGGCCTGCACAACCAGGGCAAGCGCCTCATCCTGATCTTTGATGAGGCCAGCGGCATCCCGGCAAAGATCTGGGAGGTCGCGCTCGGCGCGCTCACCGATGCCGGGACCGAGATCGTCTTCCTCGCCTTCGGCAACCCGACGCAGAACAGCGGCCCGTTCCGCGAATGCTTCGGCGCCGCGCGCCATCTGTGGGACACTGCGCAGATCGACAGCCGCACGGTGGAGGGCACCAACCGCGCCTATCTCGACGAGATCGTCGCCACCTATGGCGAGGATCACGACATCGCCCGCGTCCGCGTGCGCGGCCAGTTCCCCAGCGCCTCGTCGATGCAGTTCATCCCCGCCGATGACGTCGCCGCCGCCCGCCTGCGACAGGTCGAGGGTATGGTCGCCGACCCGGTCGTCTTCGGGCTGGATTGCGCGCGCTATGGCGGGGACGCGTCCGTCCTCGCCATCCGCAGCGGCCGCGACGCGCGCGGCCGCCCGTGGAAACGCTGGGCCAGCCAGGACGCGATGACGCTGGCCGGAGACGTCGCGCTCCAGGCCCAGCTCCACCGCCCCGACGCGATCTTCGTCGACGCCGGCAATATCGGCGCCGCCATCGCAGATCGCCTGCGCCAGCTCGGCGTGGAAAACGTCCATGAAGTGTGGTTCGGCGGCAAGGGCGGGCAGGCGGTGTGGGCCGGCGACCTCAACGTGCGCACCGCCAACAAGCGCGCCCAGATGTGGGCCAATATGCGCGCCTGGCTCCCCGGCGGCGCCATCCCCGATAACGACGCGCTGGCCGCCGATCTGACCGGCGTCGAATATGGCTACGCCACCGATCAGGTCGCGATCCTGCTGGAAAAGAAGGAACATATGCGCGCGCGGGGATTGGCGAGCCCGGACGAAGCCGACGCGCTGGCGCTGACCTTCGCGGAGGCCGTCGCGCCGCGCTGGCCGGAGCCGGCGGTGCACTGGACGCGGCAGGCGGCGCGGCGGGATGTGGAGGGGGAGTGGGAGGATGTTTATCGGGAGTTGCGGGAGGAGTGACGGGAGGGTTCGATAAAGCTCTCGCATTCGTAATGCGGGGGTTGCGGGTTCGAATCCTGTAAGCGGCACCGTACCTTCCATTGGCCTCGGGAAATTCAAAACTTGCTACGGAGGGCCTTTCGGCTGGACGGCCTTTGCGTCGAGCTGGCGCGTTAGCGGCAAGAAATTGGGACCGGAGCATGCAAATCGTGCCCCTTCGTAGGTGGGAGCGAGGCGCTTTGTCGGCCCCTAGATCTCTGCTTAAAAATCAGATAGCTTCCGGTGAACCGCTTCCCTAGAACCGATGGACGACATGCAACTTTTTTCGAAACATAAATCTGATGGCGTGGTCGCGACCCTTTGGGATGGCGACGCAATTGAGGTTCTGAAGAAACTTCGCAAAGATTCCGTCGATCTTGTCGTGACCTCTCCGCCGTATTTTATCGGTAAAGAGTATGATCGATCGCTCGACGCCAAAGATTTTATTGCTGAGATAAAGGGGGTCATCCCCAAGATTGTCAGGGTTTTGAAGCCAGGGGGCAGCATTTGCTGGCAGGTCGGAAACCACGTTCGGGATGGCGCTCTTATTCCCTTGGACGTTCTGATCAGCGCAGAATTACTGAAACGGCATGATCTGACTTTGCGGAACAGGATTATCTGGACGTTCAACCACGGCGCTCATGCCAGCAACCGCTTCAGCGGACGGCATGAGACAATTTTGTGGTACACGAAAGGCGGCGTCGGCCACTTTGACTTAGATAGCGTCCGTGTCCCACAGATATACCCGGGCAAAAAACATTACAAAGGACCTAATAAGGGTCAGTGGAGCGGAAATCCGCTCGGGAAAAATCCGGGCGATGTGTGGGATATCGGAGACGTTTGGGGAATACCAAACGTCAAAGCGAACCATATCGAGAAGACCGAACATCCCTGCCAATTTCCTACCGCGCTCGTCCGGCGCCTTGTCTCCGCCCTTTGTCCTCGCGGTGGTTTGGTTGTGGACCCATACGCGGGATCATGTACCACTGCAGTTAGCAGCCTGCTCGAGGGACGAAATTTCCACGGATGTGACATCGACACCAAATATCTCGAGATAGGGCGTGCTCGCTTGACTGCACTTGAACAAGGCACCTTGCAGGTTCGAGAAGATATACCGATACATATCCCAAGTGGGCGCGAAAGCGTGGCTCTCAGACCGCCACACTTTCCAATGCTAGAGGTTTTGAATGGCTGACATAAAGGCGGACGCGCGACCTGAAAAACGCTTGTTCATCTCACTTCTGACGCGAGACATTCCACTCGTAGCAGCCTTTTTGGATTTGCTAGATAACTCAATTAACGCCGCTGTAGAACCAGTCTCGCCTCGTCTGAAAACGGCGATTGACTACATGACGGTGTTTGAGGACCCCAGTATAACACCCAGCGTTAATATAGCTTTGGCAATATCTAAAGGTTGTGTTGAAATATCTGATGACGCTTTTGGAATTTCTGCTAAGACTGCTGCAGAACATGTGTTCAAATTTGGTAGAGCCGATGGAGAACATCACGAGGCAGACAGGCTATCAGTTTACGGAATTGGGCTAAAACGAGCGATGTTTAAGCTCGGTAATAGAATAAAAATGAGATCTGACCATATCGAAGGCGGTTTCGATTTAGATCTGGATGTTTCGAATTGGGCAAAAGACGAAAGTCAACCTTGGACATTCGATATCACGCCGCGTGCGCCTGTAGCTAAGGGTGCAACTGGAACGTCTATAATGGTGACAGAGCTTTACGATGAGGTGACGCGTAGACTTGAAGATGGCTTATTTCCATCGCAGCTTGAGGCTGCCATATCTCGAACATATGCTTACTATCTCGCAAAATTCGTCTCCGTCTCCGTAAATGGAAAAAATGTCGAAGGGGTCAGTATCCAGATCGGTGGAAACCATACTGCAGAATCCTTCAATTTTGGCGATGTAACTTGTGCAATCACCGCAGGAATCGGCACGCCCGAGGCGGGTGTATTTCGAGATCGGTCTTCTGGCTGGTTCGTATTCTGCAACGGGCGAGCGGTCATCTCGGCGGACAAATCGCTACTTACAGGCTGGGGTGGTGGCGGCCTACCGATCTTCCAACCTAAGCATAGGCCTTTCCTGGGAACGGTCTTTTTTGTCTCGGAAAACGCCGAGCACCTACCGTGGACCACCACGAAGTCGGCGATCAATGAAGACAGCGAAGTCTGGCAATTGGCGAAGCGGCACATGGCAGCGACTGGGAGAACCGTCGTCTCGTTCTTAGATGGGCGCTACACTGACGAAGGAACAGAGGTGGCGAGCAAAGATCTGCAAGCTGCGACAAGTTCTTCTGTGAGCGTGCTAAAAGCCGCGGTGACGGAAAAGCGGGCATTTGTAGCCCCAAAAGCCGCAACTGCCCCGACTACCGTTCGGATACAGTATGACGCGCAAGTAAGCCAAATTAAAGATATTACAAATTACCTTAAGCGCCCGAGTATGAGTGGCTCAGACGTGGGTCGTTATACATTCAACTACTTCCTCAGGAACGAAGTAGGAGAAAAATAGTGCCGCGTTCTACGGGTAAATTTATCTCTTATGATTTACGGCCGGCGAAGCAATCCGAGCGCATGATGCTTGTAGATTTGCTCAAAGCTGGCGGTGATTCCGGACTGCCTATCCGTGATTACAGATATGTAGGAATGGGCGCTAATCGTTTTTATGATTTTCTACTTATTCACAGGTACCTTGGCATTACCAAGATGATAAGCCTTGAGCATGACGATAAATTTGTAGAGCGCGCTAGATTTAATGCCCCTTATAAATTTATAGAAGTTGAAAACAACTCTGCTGCTGATTTTATTGCGGCCGATACGTCGGTATCACCGTCCGTATACTGGCTTGATTATGATGGAGGCATTGGCGGCCACATAATTGGTGACATAACGTCGCTATCGAATCGTATAAAGATCGGAGATTTCTGCTTTGTAACGGCTTTCGGAGGCCCGCCCAAGGTTATCGACCGCGTTAGCGACGCCGACAGATTGGTTTGGCTGCAAGATAATCTGGGGGATGTGTCGGGAACAGTTTTAATGGAGGATGTTGAAAAAGCAAACTTCCCTGACGCGGTACATAAAATCCTGATGGCGGGGTTTCAAAACGCATTCGCTCCAAGAATGGATGGTAAGTTCATTCCTTTACTACAGGTTGAGTACTCGGATACGATGCCGATGGTAACTGTAGGGGGAGCGTTTTTATCAGAGGGGCAGGCTGTGGGGATACGCGGCAAACTTAAATCAGTGCTGCCATTTTTAGAAACATCAGAGCATAAGCTGTACGAGATAAGATCTCTTCATCTTACAGAGAGGGAGAGGCAGCTATTTGACGGTGCAGTGACCGCAAAAGGGAAGCGCTGCAAGGAGCGAAATAAATTAAAGGAACTTGGGTTCAAAGATGCTGAGCTTGGAGCATACAAGGATCTACTAAGATACCTTCCGCGCTATGTAGAAGCAATCGTCTGATTTGCATTCAGGTAAAGTCGCGTATGGATCGTCACTTGATCAGCAGCAGCGTTACAAAGGGCGTTATGGCCACAGGAGCAAATTCCCGCTATTGAAGTTCGCTCCACATCAGCAGGCGTTGATTAAGGGCTTATGGCACCTATCAACCTAATCCGATGTCATGCGGACAACGGTCAAATGTTTTGTGCTTAATTACCTGTCACTGAGATGCCTAAACTAATCGAACGAGACGCAGATGCCTCGCATTCCGGCAGAATCCGACATTCCAATTTATCTTTCGCTGTCACTAGCGGGAGCGCAGCAGCGAGCCATCGAAGGGCGTGCGCTGGTTATCGTGCCGGACGCGGATGGTTTCAACGATTTCGGCTCAATCTATCGCGCCAACTTGCATATCATCGGAGTGGTCAATCCGGAGGGACCGCTCCGTATGCGCCTAATGATCGAAGGGCATCCACGCACACGTAGCTATTTGATCGACCACCTTGGCGTAACGGACCTGCGCGGCGATCGCCCGCGATGTCGCCTCGATCGGATCGACCCGCCCTTTGTCTCGGTGCTGCAGAGCGAGGGCGACTACCGTCGGCTCGTGGCGCTGCTCGGCTTCAATGACGCGATCGGATGTTTGAGACGAATGCGCGATGCCGTGCTCGCCCGACTTGAAAACGAAGGTAACGACGTACAGACGCTACAGCTAACCCGGACGATCGACTTCCATCAAGGCGCGCTTCGGGACGAAGGTACGTGGGGAGCATTTCGCCAGGGTGATCGCTATCTGACCCCAAATCGACCACCTGACGTTGATGAGGCAGCGGGGTCGTTTACCGTCGAAGCCGACCTTCGCGGGATGGTGGGCGAGCACGTGCTCGACGCTGATTTTGGCGAGGCCTTCCCCCTGGCACGTCGTACCCTCGTTGTCGTCGGTCGGAACGGTACCGGCAAGACGCGCTTGTTCGAAGCAATGATAGACGGTTTGCGAATCGCGCCGCCTTGGGAAGCGGCACTCGACATCGACCGTGCTGCGATATTCGATCCGCGCCCCGATTTTTCGCGGCTGATCGTCTTTTCATCTGTGGCGTCGGATCCGTATCCCCAGTCGCTCCCGCCTTGGGAAGGGATCGATTATCGCTACCACCGGATGATCGGCGCGCGGGGTGGTGAAGGTGGCGGCCTGACCATGGCGCTGGTTGATTGCCTGCGCGCGGACAGCGACATCCAAGGCTTTGGGCGGCAGGGCGCCATGGAATTGTTGAACACCGTACTCGAACCACTCGGTATTGCCGACAGTTTGTATGTCGAGCTGAGCGAGGCGACTGAACCCGACACGTTGCCGCCGCCGACGCTCATAAACGGACGTGATTATTTCCCGCTGCTCCGACGTATGAACGAGCAACGCAACCTGCAGCTATATGCCCGGATCAACACCGAACGTCCGCCTATCGTCATGGCAGGGCCCGCTCGCGCGCGCCACTTGAGCAGCGGCGAGGTGGCACTAATGCGCTTTGCTGCATATGCCGTAGCATCGCTGCGTCGGGGGACCATCTTCCTTTTCGACGAACCCGAGACGCATCTTCATCCGAACTACATCTCACAATTCATGGAGATGCTGGACAAGCTGCTCGAACATTCGAAGTCGATTGCGCTGATCGCGACACACTCGGCCTATGTCGTCCGCGAGGTGCCGGCGCGACGCGTGCGGATGATAACGCGCGATCCCAACGATGACACGATCATGATTGACCCGCCGACAATGCAGACCTTCGGGGCGAGTATCGATACCATTTCTCAGTTTGTGTTTGGGGACATCGGTCCCAAACACCGGTTCCAGCACGTCCTTGAGCAATATGTTAAGGAAAATCCGGAGGCGACGCTGCGCCAAATTCGCCGGCGCTTTGCAGAGGATCTTAATCCGGAAACGCTATCCTACCTCGCCGAATTGGTTGGGCAGCGAGACGACCTATGAAATTCTTGCCATTCCCGGCTGACGCGGGCGATGCAATCATCATCCAACAATGCCGTCGACCCGGTTGGGCTGCGCGCGAGGCGCAGTGGCTGGCGGCGGCAGCGAACTATCGTCGGTTTCGGGGCAATCCTTGGCAGGTACGGCCAGCCGGGTTCGACGATGCCGACGCAAATGCGCTCTTCGCGCTGTATGATACGCGTGGCCGCTCCGGGCCCATTAACCGAATCCGCCGTCCAGCCATTCCCTTCAAAAGTTGCCCGATGTGTGGGTCGCTAGGCGGCCGATCGCTGGACCATGCCTTGCCCCGGCGACAATTTCCCGAGTTCTCGATCTTACGTGAGAATCTCGTGCCGGCTTGCGAGAGCTGCAACAGTGGTGAGAAAGGCGATACATACCGCGGCACTTGGCCTGCGCGCTTCATCCACCCATACTATGACCGTTGGGCTTCGAAGGCATTGTGGCGCATTGAATTTGACCCGGATCTCGACGTTCTACAATTCGAGCCGGAGGCGCTCCCCGATCTGCCCAGAGGCCGGCGTCGCATCGTCGACTTTCATGTGAAGACCTTATTGGGCACGGATTGGCGTGACTCTGTCAGACGAGAATGGAGCCCGTTGCCAGCCAAGTTGCGCCGCCGTCTAGGCCCCGCTACGACGGCAGCGGCCGTGCAGGCGGAACTTGAGATCCGCCTGCAGGATGCGACAGACACATACGGTATCAACAGCTGGGACGCTGGCTTCTTGCGCGGAGCACTCGCCGACCCTTTGGTCATCGACAAGCTCGTCATGCGTATTCGTGCGCTTCCTGCTTGAATTTCCGTCAGTATTTTTCGGCGTTTACCTAATCGCCTGCCATTCAGCCGGTCTTTGCTGACGTAGCGACATTGACACCGCGTTATGTTTGATCGGCTGCGTGACTCTTCTCCTCAACGGGTCAATCTGGGGACGGAATGGCAACTTTGCAGTTTTGGAAATTTTTTACCTACCGCGCCATTTGGGCACATAGCTACGACAACATTGGCGACCTGCAATCGCTCACCCCCTGATTCAACCCACCCCAAAAACCGTCCACCCTCCGCCCACACCGCGCGCGCCATCTCGGCCGCGTGGGTGTTGGAATCCAGCCACCCCGGCCGCCCCGGGGCGCAAGTGAAGGGTAAGACGAATGCCACGCTCTCCCATAAAGGGTCAGGAACAGGCCCAGTCCTCACGGGTCCTCGCCGCGCCGTTCGCGCCCGTAACGCGCAAGCATCGCCTGTTGGAAACCGCCCGAAATTCGCCGCGCCATCTTGCGCCCGCAACTATAGCGCCTCGATCAAGCACACCCGCCGTCGGTCGTCAAAAGGGGTCGAATATTTGCGCCGCGCCGCGCGCGCTATTTGGCGAATACTTGCCCGCCATCCCCAACAGCGCCGCCGCCGCCGCCGTGGCCGTCACCACCGCCCGCGCGGCGCCGTCAGAAGCCCGCGCGGCGGCGCTGCCCTTAGAAAAAGGTCGTCAGCCCGTAGAACATCGCCCCCACCGCGGCGCTCGCGGGGATGGTGATCACCCACGCCACCACGACATTGCCCGCCACGCCCCATCGCACCGCGGTCGCGCGGCGCGCGGTGCCGGCGCCGATGATGCAGCCGGTGATGGTGTGCGTCGTCGACACGGGGATGCCGAGCAACGAGGCGCTGAACACGATGATCGATCCGCCCATCGACGCGCTGAATCCCTGGTGCTGCGACAGCTTGGTGATGCGCGATCCCATCGTCTCGATGATCTTCCACCCGCCGCTCAGCGTGCCCAGCGCCATCGCGATATAGCAACTGATCGCCACCCAGTGCGGCACCTCGAACTTGCCGTGCAGCCAGCCGGTCGAAAACAGCAGCACGGTGATGATGCCCATCGTCTTCTGCGCATCGTTCAGGCCATGGCTCACCGAATAGGCGCCCGACGACAGGAAGTGCATGCCGCGCAACACCTTCTCCGCCTTGCGCGAGCTCACCCGGTGCAGCGCCCAACTCGAGATCATCATGATGAACAGCGTCAGGATCATGCCCAGCACCGGCGACAGCACGATCGCGATCAGCGTCTTGTTGAGCCCGATCCACTTGATCCCGCCGATCCCGGCATGCGCCACGCCCGATCCGATCAGCCCGCCGACCAGCGCATGGCTCGACGAGCTGGGAATGCCCTTCAGCCACGTCACCACGTTCCAGAACATCGCGCCGATCAGCGCGCCGAACACCACCGCCGGGGTGATCAGGTCCTTGGCGATCAGCCCCTGGCCGATCGTGTCCGCCACCTTGTGCAGCGCGGGAAAGGCGAGGGTAAGGAAATAGGCCGCGAAGTTGCACAGCGCGGCAAAGCCCACCGCATGGACGGGCTTGAGCAGCCGCGTGGCGACCACCGTGGCGATCGAATTGGCCGCGTCGTGCAAACCGTTCAGAAAGTCGAACGCCAGCGCGACGAGGATCAGCGCGATCAGGAAGGGGAGGGCGAGTTCATGCATGTCCTGGCTCGATCACGCGTGATCGATGACGATGCCGTCGATCTCGTTGGCGACGTCCTCGAACGCGTCGACGATCCGCTCGAGATGCTTGTAGACCTCGCGCTGCACGATGAAGCCGCGCGTGTCGCTCGCGCCCAGCTCGATAAAGGCGCGCTTCACGCCGGCAGTGTGGATCTCGTCGGCATGGCTCTCCATCCGCACCAGTCGTTCGGTCAGCTCGTGCAGCCGCGGCCCGTTGCGCCCGACATCGCGCAGCAGCGGCATCGCTTCGGCCGTCAGCCGTGCGGCGTCGACGATGATCGCCGCCATGTCCTTCATCTCCTGCTCGAACACGCGCAGGTCGTACAGGTCGATCGCCTGCACCGCGGATTGCATCTCGTCGATCGAATCGTCCATCGATCCGATCAGGCTGGTGATCGCGCTGCGGTCGAACGGCGTCAAAAAGGTGTGGCGCACCGTGCGCAGCGTCTCGCGGATGATCTCGTCGGCATCGCCCTCGCGCTCTATAACCTCGCGGATATGGTCGGCCGCCGGCGTGCCGCCCTGCACCAGCCGCGACAGCGCATCGGCCGCCGCGACGATCGACACGGCATGCGCCTCGAACAGCTCGAAAAAGTTACCGGACTTGGGCAGCAATCGCTGGAACCAGGCGAACATGGGGGTAATCCTCGATTTGGCGCCGACGGCGCGCAGCATGGGGGCACGCCGGGCGGCGGCCTTGAATTCGGAGGGGCCGAACGAGCGGATCAGGTCGCTCAGATCGGGTTCGTCGACCGCCGCGGCGGCATCGTGCAGGGAGAACCAGCGCCGCTCGCGCTCGCCCTGTTCCTTCCAGCTGTCGAGCTCGCTCGACACCGCCAGCGGGAACACGTCGACATCGATCATCAGCGAGGCGCCATTGCCGCGCTTCTTGCGATAGCGGTACGATCCGAGCGGCGTCGGGCACACCAGCCCGCGCACCCCGGCCTCTTCCTCGGCCTCCTGTGCGGCGGCGTTGTGCGGTGCCACGCCCGCCATGGCATTGCCCTTGGGAATCACCCAGCGCTTGCTCTCGCGGCTGGTGACCAGCAGCACGCGCACCGGCGCGTCGATCGCAGGGCCGTCGGCGCGATACGGCAAGGCGGCGATCTGGTTGATGGAAGGGCTCCCGATTCGTTCCGCACGCGGAATCGCCCCGTGCCGCCGCGCCCTACCAGCTTGCCCCGCCGTTCGTCACGCGCGAAACATGACGCAATCTTCACTGGCGCGCGGTGCGCGGTGTTCCATAAAGCCCCTCCCCTTCAGGGCTACAGCATTCACACATCGTGGTTGCCATGTGGTTTTGGTCTGATTCGATGTCCTTGAGAGCGGGAGGACATGATGGAGCAGACGCTGGGCCGATTTGGAGATCGGCGCCTGGAA
>NZ_JAXOJP010000048.1:0-27075 GCF_036663795.1 Parasphingomonas halimpatiens | reverse complement strand
CGAAAACCATCCGCACCGCTCGCTCGCGGACCTCGGGCGCAAACTTGTTCGTTGTCTTGCTCGTCATGGCTCCACCTTCTCAGGAGTTGGAGCCTCCGACAAACCCGGCGCGGTTCAATTCCTGTATATGGGAGCTATCCATGTATGAGTGCGATGCGAGTTGCGACGAAATCTTGGAATGGTTTCATAGCTACCATTGCCAGGAAGATGTCCTTCTACTGTGGCTCGGTCCTGCCAAAGAGGATGAAAGCCTTCTCCTGTCGATCATCGAGAATGTGAACGTCATCGACTCAGTCATCCAAGACAAGGTGGCATTCCTTCTCGTCGCCGGGTCGGGCATTGTCAGTGCCGCACGGATCGGCGAGTTTGAGCCAGTCTTCAATCGCGTGCGCGATAAGCCAAATCCCAGCGCCGCTATCGTGAAAAATCTGGTCGCCAACACTCAGTCGCGCGTCGCCGATTTCGCTATGGATCTCGGTGTCGATCCCCGGCACCTCCCCGCAATCGCTATAATTACCAAGCACGGCGAAGTTTTTGTTGCGCCTTTCCACGGCGAGCAGGATTTCCCCGCCCTCAAGATTTGGCTCCTGACACTCCAGGAGGAGGTCGCTGTCTATCGTGAGGAGCTCGCGGCGGTCGTCATGCCCGACCCACTCCTGGTGGAGCGCCTCCAGGCCTATGATGAAAATGTTCGTCGGATCGACGAACGTATCGGTGAAATTGCAGGGGCGATGGACATTTTCCTGCGCCATCATCCCGAGCAAGCGGCCGAGTTCCCCCAGATCCGCACCATTCTGACTCGGCCAGGACCGTTCGACGTCGCGGCTTTCGAAGCTGCCTGGGGCGAGCTCGACATGACGCTTCAGCAGCCGGGCCGCGAGGCGGTATCCAAACAACTTCCGCGGCCCCGCGTCACGCGAGCGCTCAAGGCCCTCCGCCCCGAGCTTCCAGCGCTCCCGGACGATTTTCCGGCGACGATCGTTGCCGCGCGCGCGAACGCAGCTGCCGCGAACACGCGGTTCGTAAAGCGGCTCCGCATCCTCTCGCAGGAGGGAATCAAGGCGGGGATGGTCGTGCCAAAGAGCGTTCGGAACGGAACCATTCTGCCGAAGCTGTACAAACAACTCTTCCAAATCGCTCGACTGGTCCACTTGTTCGAGAAGGTCATTCCGAACATGCACCTTCCCTGAGATTTTTCGGGACGGACACCAGCGAGCTCAGGGTCTTCCCGGCTCCATCTCCACACAAGCGGCTCCGGTCGATCCAGGTCGAATCCGCTCCTGAGCATGCCTCACTCGAACGGGTCATAGGTCCGCACGATGGTCTCCGGATCCCCGTCATACTCGCAAGCTTCGACCACACCGAACTGTTGCTCGTCGATCCTGAACAGGATGATGCAGACCATGAGGGTGCGGGAGAGATTCCACGCGCGAAACTGTGCGGTGCGCAGCGACATTGCCGATAAGCTCCTGTCGGGGAGCGAGGACCATCCCCACTCGACAGGCGCCCGACGTGTCTGGCGCAGGGCCGCCGTCACCGCGGGAGGCGCAGCTGAGCGCGGCCGCACGCATGAGCGTAAGCGGACCCTTTATGGGTTGATGGTGTCAGGCCCTGCGGTGGACCAAGGTTGCGCCTCAAAGAGCGGGGTGGGCCTTGCTCTTCGATGGAGCGGGCTGTCAGCCCCCGCTGTGGTTACGGTAGTCCATCGGCCGGATGCCCATTGCTCTGGCCTTGTCGGCGAGATTGTCCTGGATACCGGTGCCCGGGAAAATGATCACCCCGATCGGCAGGACCGCGAGCATCTCGTCGTTGCGCTTGAACGGTGCGGCCTTGCGGTGCCGGGCCCAGTCTGGCTTGAAGGCGATCTGTGCGACCTTTCGTGCATCGGCCCAACATGCCGCTATGCGTTCGCCGCCACTGGTCGAACCGCCATGCAACAGCACCATGTCGGCATGCTTCGCGTGGACCCGGTCGAGCACCTCCCAGATCAGGCGGTGGTCGTTGAAGTCCTGGCCGGCGGTAAAGGCGATCTTCGACCCTGCCGGAATGAGCACTTCGCGCTCGGCGCGTCTGCGTGCGTCAATGAAGTCCCGGCTGTCGATCATCGAGGCGGTGAGCATCTTGCGATTGGCGACAGACCCGGTGCGCGGTGTCCAGGGCTTGCGCAGGTGCAGGCGGAACTGCTCGGTTGCACAGTCCCGAAAAAACTCCATGCTGTCGCGCCGCTCGATCAGGGTCAGCCCTTCGCTGAGCAACCGCTCAAGCTCGACCGATTTGACCTCGGAGCCGTCCTGTTCCCGCTGGCTGCACCTTTGTGCCTGTTCGTTGTCATCGAGCTCGCGCTCGACGCGCTCGGCGGCGCGGTGGAACAGATTGGTCGAACCCCAGAGCAAATCCTCCAAGTCGGGCTCGAGCCGGGTATCCTGCAACGTCGCCACCAGAGCGTCGAAGATGTCAGCGACGGCGCCTGCGACCCTGCGATCTTCTGGGAGCGGTCGTGGATCGGCTTCGTCGCAAAATGGCCGATGGGCATAAAGCGCCAATTCCTGAAGGACGGCGCCGGTCGTCGATTGGGGGTGATCGGTTTCTTCGGGCTGCTGCACGTGATCGGTGGTCATGACGGTGTCCCTGTCGGTAGCGACCGCGCCCATCGCGGCCTTCGCAGGCGACGAAAGACGCCGGGCGCGCCGGGCACGCACCTGAAGGGCCGCAGCAAAGCGGAGGACGGCGGGCGACCGCTATTTTGTCTCGCGCTGCAAAGGCGGCATCGCCGCCGGCGGAAAATAGTGGTCGCCCGCCGTTGCGGGACCGGGGCGGCGGGCGTTCTGTCGCCCTCTCGAGAAGGCCGCTGGCGCAGGCATCCTGAGCGGTCAACGCATCCTCGCGACGATCATATGCGTCCAGGGCTCGTCGACCACGCGACAGCGACGATGATCAATATTCGGGAGGCCGCAGGAACCTCGTTGCATCATCATGCACGAGCTGCCGTTTCAGATTCCGGTAATTGGCATCGCCCCTCAGCAGCCGCTGATCATCGTTGAAGTCGCCGAGATGAGGCAGCAGCGGGAAAATCTCGACGCCCAGCGCCCGACCGCGCTCCGTCAACACGGCCAGTGCCCTTTCGCCCGCCCGGTCATCGTCGCGCGCGACGTAGAGTCGGCGCAATCGGGCTGGGAACAGCAGCGCTCCGAGATGTGCCGCGGAAAGGGCTGCAACCATCGGCAAGCCGGGCATCATCACGCGCAGTGACAACATGGTCTCGATCCCCTCACCAGCGATCATCACATCGTCCGCAGCGCCGAACCGCACGCCGTGCCCGAGAAGATTGCCCATCGCTCGTCGCGGCGTCGCGACGGGCGCCGTGGCGAGGGTGACCGGATCTATCCAGGTGCGCTGGACCCCGGTCACATTGCCGTCGAGATCAGTCACGGCCGCGATCATCGCAGGCCAGGCACGCCGGGTGTCGGGTGCATCTTCGCGCGATGGCCGGTAATGGCAGTTTGGGTGGAACCGCAGCGCGGCCTCATGCCGGGAGCCGAACATCAGCCGTTTGCGCAGATAGGCATCTGCGATGGTTCGCGCCGTTGGCTTTGCTGACGCGAACAACCGTCTGGCGGCTTCAGCCGTTCCCGTGGCCGCCCTGCCCCGGCGGGTTGAAGACTCCGGCCTTTCTGTGACCTCCGGCAAAGGCATGCTCAGGAAGCGCCTGGCTTCTTCGAGGGTGTCGCGTTTCAGATGAAGACCGCAGGAGAGACCGATCATGTCGAGCAGGTCACCATGCTCTCCGGTCGCGGCATCGGTCCATTTGCCGGCGACGCGTTTGTCGTTGCCTCCCGGGACCAGGCGCACGAACGTCGATCGCCCGGGCGTATTGTAGATATCGCCGACGAACCAGTAGCGACCCTCGCGGTGTCCGTTCGATAGATAGTGGCGGCATACCACCTCGGCATGCGTGGCGAGCGTGCGGACCAGCTCGCGGACATCGGTCACGCTTCGTCTCGGCATAACGAGCTCCTCAAGAGAAATGGGGCCCGCCGTCACCGGCGAACCCCGTCCAAGTTCACGCCGGATCGACTGGCTATTCAGCCGCGATCACGTCGTCGGTTTCGACGTCGTCATTGTCGCCCTGGGGCGCTTCCTCGCCAACATGACGTTCGCCGCCGTCCTTGTCCGTTTCGACGACCGGCGGCAGCTCGCGCGTCCGCAGCGGCTCGGCGAGCCAACCACTGCCGTCGAGCAGCCCTTCCGCCGCCTGCGCCATCTCGACCTTCTTCAGGCCATCGATCCGGGCCGCCGCCGGCGCGCCTCCGGCTTCTTCGACCGCCGCCAGGATGCGTGCCTTGGTCACCCGGCCGAGATAGTTGTCGACCGTGGGCTTCCAGCCGGCCGCGACCATGTCGAGGCCGACAGCGCGGGCCAGCACATGGCTGTGCTCGAGCCGCCGCGCGACACCATGCGCGGACACACGCCCGTCATAGCGGCTGACCGGCTCCCAGAGCGCATTGACGCCGTAAGCGGCGCAGTGTGCAAACAACGCCGCCTGGTCATCGCCGTCGAGAAGAGCCAGTGCGTCCCAGAGCTCCCGATCGGATTCCGGCAACCTCTTTTCCCAACTGGCGTGACGTTCGGCGATGGATTTGGCCGACAGACTGTCCTTCATGCCGGGTGCCTGGTTTGGGAAGCTCGTCTGATGGAGCGAGAGCCCGAGACAGGATTCGGAGCGTCCAAAGTAGAAGATCGACAGCACCATCGCGTGAAGGACCGCGGCGAAGGCAGCAGAGGGGCTGAGCGCGAGCGCGTCCTGAAGCGCAAGCGTACGATGCGCGGTCAGCTCCGAGACAAGCCGGTCGGGAAGCGGCTTGATACCATCCTCCTCCTCATCGCCATCCTCATTCCCAATGAGCGAATTTCCGGCGTCGTCGGAACCCCGAGTCTGTGCGGACAGCTCTTCCGGCTGCCGCGGACCGATAAACTCGGGATCGTCGCCGGCATCGGGGTCGGTCTCGATCCTGGGTTCGTCCTCAGCCCGCACCCAGCCTCGCTCGACGCACAGCGTGCCATCCACCTCAAGGCTGACGAATGCGCCGGCGATCGCCATTTCCGCGAGATCGAACAGCGGCGGTCGTTCGAGCAGTCCCGCCAGCTCTTCGTCGAGCGCGGTGATCCGCTTTTCCACCTCGTCCGGCAGGTCGCGGACATTCTCATATTCGGCTTCGATTGCGTCCGCTTCTTTGTGAAGCGCCTCGACGCGCGCGGCTTCCGCTTCGGTCAGGGCTGCCGGCACGCTGTCGAGCGCACGCATCCCGTTGACATGGCCATAAGCAAAATCGACCGCAACCGCGATCCATTTCCACCCTTCCGCACGGACGATGTCAGCCTCGGCCTTGAGCTTCTCGATGACGAGGCGATCGAGCAAAGCCGCATCCTGCAGCCAGCCGCCATTGTCGTCTTCGAACAGGTCGCGCAGCACACAGCCGCCAGCCTCGACATAGGCGTCGATGCCGATGAACCGCGCCCGGCGATCAGACGCGCGGACCGTGCCTTCGGTCAGTCGCTGGCGAATAAAGACGGGGGACTTGTTCAGACTGCTCGCCAGCAACTCCCACAGCGATTCCTGGCGGGCGTGATCGTCGCTCACCGAAAAGGCCATGAGCTGATCAAGGGTCATGCCGTCATCGGCATAGACCTGGTGGAGCGCGGGCGAGACCGAGGCCAGCTTCAACCGCTGCCGCACCACCGCTGGCGTGGTCATGAAGGTGGCCGCGATCGTCTCGATATCGTCGCCCTTCGCGACCAGCGTCTGCATCGCGCGGAACTGGTCGAGCGGATGCAGCGCCTCGCGGTGGACATTCTCGGCGAGCGAATCCTCCTCCGCCGAGATCTCCGCATCATCGCGGACGATGCACGGCACGGCTTGCGTCTTCGTCATCCGCCTGGCCTTCACGAGCTGCTGCAGCGCCCGGAACCGTCGGCCGCCGGCCGGCACCTCGAACTTGCCGGTTTCGACGCCTTCGGCGTCGCGCTGCGGACGGACGGTGAGGCTCTGCAGCAGGCCGCGGCGTGCAATGTCGGTGGCAAGCGCGTCGATCGACACGCCGGCCTTCACGCGCCGGACATTGGCCTGGCTCAACACCAGGAGGTTGAAGGGAATGTCGCGTGATCCACTGAGGACGATCTTGCGAACCTGAGTCATGGTCAGTCTCCATGACGGGCGGCCGGGAGACCTCTCTCAGCCCTCAACCCGTCACGAAGCGAGGCGCAGCCCTCTACCTCCAGGGAGGAGAGGGCCGCGCCGGACCGATGCGGAGCCGCGACGCCGGCCGCGAATCCACGCCAACCTCACCGCACGCCGGCAAGCAGTTTTGCAGCCTTTCCTTCGAGGTCGAGTCGCGCATCCTGATGCGGTCGGTTCCGGGCGAGCGCAGTGATGCCCTGAACGAAGTCGAAGATGGATTCGGGCGGGCGTCCCTCCTCATCGAGGACGGTGGCAATGATCTTGCCGGTCTCTGCGCGCGCGAACCCGCGCCGACGCAGGAAATCCTCCCGATCCTCGTCGGTGCGGGCGACGATCCTGTCGCGCGCCGCCCTGATGCCGGCCATGAACGGCGCGGGCGACGACGTCGCGAAGCGCTCGAGCGCGGGGGCGGCCTCATGGGCAAACCGGTTCGCGGCGAACTTGCTGTGGCGGATACTGATCTCCTCGAATCCTTCGGCGCCCCAGATATTGCGGTTCATGCACACCGCGCGGAGGTAGAAGCTCGCCATACCGAGTGTCTTCGAGCCGACCTCGCTGTTCCAGCAATAGAAGCCGCGGAAGTAGAGATCGGGATCGCCGTTCGGCAGACGGCCTGCTTCAATCGGATGGGCGTCGTCGACCAAAAACAGGAAGACGTCCCGATCGCTGGCATAGAGAGTTGTCGTGTCCTTCGTGACCTCGACGAAGGGATTGTGGGTCATGGTCGACCAGTCGAGCACTCCGGGGACCTTCCAGCGCGTGTCGCCAACCCCGTCGCCGGCGATCCTCATCACTGCCGCGACGAGCTCATGATCCCAGATGCGGCCATAATCGGGGCCGGTCACGGCACGCAATTCGATGCGGCCATCGTCGGCCTCAAGGGTCTTGATCAGTTCGCCACGATGCGCATGCAACCCGTGCTGCATGTTGATGCCGGCCAGCGGCGCCGGGAGCTGCCGGAGATAGCCGGCCGGCGCGCCGACAAGGCCGCACAGCTGGCCGAATGACCAGTGGGTCGGCGCGATCGGCTGGTCCCGGCCGGGCACGAGCAGCGCAAGGCGCTCGGAGTCGTCCCGGCGTGCTTCGACGCGAATGTCCCGCGTGTCGACGGTTCGCGCTGTCGCGCGCTCGGCCCGGCCGCGAACCGCGTTATAAAGGGAAGTGAGCGACAGATAGCGTTCGTCGTCGGAGCGTGAGAACCATTCTGACGAGACGCGGCCGATCCGCTCACCCCGCGAGATATCGACCTTGTATCCGCCACGCGGGCTTGAGGAGGAGGAGCCCGGGACGCAGGTATCGGCGATCGGGTTTTGTGTCATGGCAGGTCTCCGGGACGGGTGGCCGGGAGACTCTCTCCCCGCCTCGAACCCGTCGCGGAGCCGAAGCCCCATCTCTCCCCCTCCGAGCGACCCGCGCGCTGACCGGCTGCCCTTGGCGAAAGGGAACGCTCACGCCCGCGGCTCTCTGCCTCCAGGAAATCGCAATTGCACTCAAGCGCGCGGTTGCTTCGGCGGGGTAGGCGGCAAATCATCCTCCCGGCATCAACCCGCCGATGGCTGGGAGGGGTGGAAGCGACGCCGCCCCGCACTTGGCGCGGCGCCAGCACATCCGGCGGCGCAGCCGCAGCCGGCAAGGACGGGCCCCCTTTGGGAATGCGCGCCGGATCAGCGGTGCTGGGTCGGGTGTCGGGCAGCATCGTGGCAATTGTCGCCGCGCGCGACCATGGGCGTACCGCGCGATCGCAGGGAAAGTGGGCCCGCGTGCCATCATAAGGCTTCGGACCCTGCCGTATGGAGGCGACGAGATGACATCCCACGGCTTCCGCGCGGTCGCGAGCACCTTGCTGAACGAGTCGGGCCTGTAGCATCCTGACGCGATCGAGCGTTCACTCGCCCACAAGGACCCCGATCAGGTTCGAGCTGCCTATCATCGCGGCGCGCATTGGGCAGAGAGGGTGAGGATGATGTAGTGGTGGTCCGACTACCTCGACCGACTCCGTGATGGAGCGCAAATTCTCACCCCGGAATTCCGTCGGGCCTGACGTGATTTCTGGCGTTTACCGCAAGAGCAGAAGCGGCGACCCATCATGACCTCACGAGGCACTGCGTACCATGGGTTCTATGCTAGGGTGAGATGCTCTTTACGTCATGGCTGGAGGTGCGCTCGTGCTTCGAAAGAATTCATTACGAGTATTGGTCGCGGATGATGTGGGCTTAATCGCTACGTACGTGGCAGCACGAATACGGCGCGCCGCAAGTCAATCCGCTCTGCCAGGTTGCGGAATCGACTTCATTGAGGACATCGAGCTTCGGGGGGGCGGGCGCGGGACCAACGCCGTCAAGCGTTTGGAAAGCGCAATTTTTAAGCACGACATTAACACACTCGTGCTCGATCGCGGCATAGCGGAAACGATCGACGGCGGAAGGGTCAACCCGTCCGATGTGCCGTCAACCGCCTACTATCGGAGTCGTCAGGTCAACTACGACTGTATTGAAGACATCCTTGTGGCATTAAGCGCTTCGGCTCGCCGCCGGATCGAGATCATTCTGGTCTATACACTCGACGATCTTGAGGTCGAGAGCCCTTGGTATGTCGACACTGCCGCCATGCGAGCGAAGCTGTCTACGCATTTTCCGCGCAATCCGCACTTCGATGTGATCAAGACAAATACCGAAATCTATCGCGAAGCCGGACTGCAATTATTCAACCCGGATCCCTCGGACTCAACACGGTTTATCGCACGGGGGCCAGATCTCCTCCTTTATGGTGCGATAGTAGGAGAGATGGCGTGGCGCCACATTAGTGGGTCGGTGCTCCGCGCCGAAGGGGCGCGTCGCATGCGGTTGCGCAGTTGGCTGGTTCGCAACTATTTCATCTTCGCTCTGATTACTTTCGGATTGGGGGTGGGCATTAACGCTGGCTACGATTTTCTCAAAGCGTCGGTCATGCCCGGCGGCCTAGCGATCGTTTGCGCGATTGTTGGCTTAGTCGTCCCCTTTCTCCTGCTGCGCAGTAATCCGAGATTGCTGATGCTCCCGAACATCGAAGACGATGAATAAGATTCTAATTGACACCGATGGATGCCCCCAAGAGCAGGCAGCCCAAGCGGTAAGTCGCGCGGGAGCCGCGCGAATTGGCCCATCAGTTCCCGATTCGATTGGGAATGCTCAATAGACTCTCCGTCGAGGTAGCCTTGCGTCGATAGGACTGATTGTATCGAAGACTTCGGCTTCATCAGGTACCCTCTCGCTTTCTACCTCTTGCGATTCCTCTGATCGGCCACATCCATTCGGCCGCCGATCCGCGGCATAAACTCCCGGGCAAATCGGGAAGTTAAGGATTTGTGCCTCGCGGCATCGGCGAGCAGGAGCAATTTGGTCATTCATGAGGATCATGCCATCGAGTATCCGAAGGGACGACGGAGAAGCTCCTTGAACGCAACCGAAGGGGGCGACTTGCTCGCCATTAAATCGCTGAGCATCACCTTTCATAGCAGGGGCCGCGAGCCTGTTCAGGCGGTTCGTGGGCTGGATCTCGTTGTTTCCCCCCAGACCAGTCATGGTCTGGTTGGGGAATCGGGAAGCGGGAAGACCGTCACTGCCCTCGCGTCGATCGGCTTGCTCGGTCGTGACGCGAAGGTCGATGGCAGCGTGCGCTGGTGCGGCGAAGCGCTCGATCCCTCCCGGCCGGATGCATGGCGGTCCATCCGCGGCCGGGGTATGACGATGATCTTTCAGGATGCACGCGGCAGCCTGAATCCGTCCCGGACGGTCAAGGCCCATCTGGACACGACGCTGCGGTTGCATGGGCTCACCGATCAGCGCGCGCGCAACTCCGCAAGCTTGGAGTTGCTCGATCGCGTTCGTCTGGCCGAGCCCACCCGGGTGTTATCAGCCTATCCGGCCGAATTGAGCGGGGGCATGGCCCAGCGCGTTGCGCTCGCGCTCGCGCTGGCGTGTCGGCCGAAGTTGTTAATCGCAGACGAGCCTACCGCCTCCCTCGACCCCACCGTGGCGGTCGCGATTGTTGCATTGCTGCGCGAGGTGCAGCGCGAAAGCGGGCTCGCCATGCTGGTCATCTCGCACGACATGAAGATCGTTGAGGCGCTCTGCGACAAGACATCGGTGATGCGGGCGGGGAGGATCATTGAATCCGGAGAGACGGCCGCATTGTTCCGCTCACCCCAAAATGAGCACACCGCCGCATTGGTCGCCGCGGCGCGCTGGCAATTACCAACGCTCAATGTGGATTGAATTGGATTTTGTCGATCGTTGATGCTCGTATAAGCAAGTAACGGGGTAATGAGGGGGGCGATTCTTGTCGAACGACGAAAGCGCCGCGTCCAAATGGCAAATCTATCGGCTCGAGCTCATCTTTCTCAACCCGGAGCAATATCGCTGGCAGGTCTTTCAGCATTGGCCGACCAAGGATGGAGAGATCCAGCCTCTAGCCAAGTCTGAGCCGGGCGAAACAGCCGGCCCGGATGCCACAACCGAAGCGGAGCCATATCCGAAAGAAGCGATGTATCGCCGTTACGCGGAGCAGCTTCTCGGCTGGGTGTACGACGCCGTCGCAGACGATTTCGACCCGCCTGACGGTCTTGAACCCATCGAGATCGACACGGCTGCAATTTGGCGTGCCATGTACAGGCGCATCGAAGGTGCGACGCGTCCTGAAAGGGTAGGCCGCCTACTGAAGAGCATCGAGGACAGTTGCGCGAGGATTCGCAAGATCTGCAAGGAAGAGGACATTGGCCTTGAGCATGTCGAGCTCTTATCGAAGATCCGGCCAAATGGACCCAAGGTCTCGCTTTCGCCTCGCACCGCGCGCGGATTGATCTCAGCCCTCTACGTCGCGCACTATTGGGATGTGTGGGGGCGATTGGCATTTCCGCCGGAGCGGGAACGCGCAAAGGGCGAACGCCCCAATGAGCCGGCGATCAACCCAGCCCGGCTATCCTCCTTCAGCTACGTAATCCACTATCCGAAAGACCGGCCTGCGAACAATATCCTCGGCTACGAGGTCGACTTGATGTGCGCAGCCGGGACGCGCGTCCCCGCCAGGAATCCGGCTAAACGCGTTCAAGCGGACTGGGTCGCGGTCGCAGAATCGCGCGCCAAATTTGGCTCTTTAGGCGAGTATGGCGACTATTTCTCGCAATGCCATGATATCAAGGACGTGCAGCACGACGCTTATCGTCTGTACGGCTATCTTCTTGACGAGGTTGCGAAAGAAGTTGCGGGAGAAGAAACTTTGTTTTTCCGCTGTTTTCCGCTGCGCATTTGCGGATATGACCATTTCATCCAGATTTTGCTCAAGCCGCCATCGTCAAACCCGCCGCCGCCGTCGATCGATGACCGGGGCGTGGACGTTCCCGCCGTTTTCTCGAATCCTGTCGCTGCCACCAAGGGGCGGCCGCTACCGTCGTTGCTGGTCTTGAAGGAATGCCTGCGCGAAATGATCGTGCAGATGCATATCGCTGAATTTCAGCGAGTCGTCCTTCTCAAACTGAACGCAGCCACTGGCCAGATGCTTCGCGATCAGAAATGGAAGGCTGAGCTTTTCGCGCAGCATGCCCCCAATCTGGTGCGCATGGAGCGACTATGGGTGGACGGGCACGCCTATACCTATTTGCCCGACAAATTTGGCTTCAAGAAGTGGCGAAAGGTGAACGAGGGTAAGCCCGGCTGGCAGCCATGGAAGCCGGAGCGCGTGGACGAGCGCTACCTCGAATTCGGCAACGCGACGTTTCGGGCATTCATCCCTTGGGAGGCTGACTTCAAATCCCTCGCACCGCTCTTGGGCGGGACCGGGAAGATGCGGCTTGAGGAACAATGGTTTTGGTTGCGCGGCGCAGTTAGGCGGCGCCTCGCGCTCAGCCGATTGAGCGACGCGCATGCATCAGAGAGGGCCTGACGGCGTTCAAATTCAATTAATCTAGAAGTGACTAGCCCGGCCCGATCTAGTAGAGGGCCCTAACGAGCGAGGTGCTGTTGATGGGCGGATTTGGATCACGGGGCGGGTTGACGCTGGATCGTACTAGGCATGCGCCGGCGCGCAAGCCGAGCGATCCCGCGCCCGCCATTGTTGACCTTCGAAACGGGGCGAGGGCGCCTCTTGAACCAGCGGGAGCGGCCCCGGCGCGCAAGTGATCGTCCCGGCGCTTGAGGAGCGCCAAGCGTTTGTGGCCGCGCTTGCGCGCGCGTCCAGCGCCATCCCGGATAAGCCGGCCCTGAGCGAATGGGCGGGCCTTGCCGCCAACCTGTCGCAGTTTGATAGCCGGCCAAGTTGGAGTGCCAACCCGGCGCGTCTTCGCTATCTCGCCATCGATACTACCGCGTCCTGCAATCTCACCTGTCCGCAGATGTGCTATTATCATCCAGCGCTTGGAGCCCGTCGCGAGCGCGCGGAGCTCGAGCGTTTCGACGAGGCAATTCGGGTAGCGGCGCGCGACCTCGACCTCGGTGTCCTGGCCTTCGCCGGCAAGGAGCCACTGGTCGATGCCGGCCGGCTCGTGGCATTGGCTGAGCAAGCTAGCCGCGTGCCCGACCGACGGTTCTCGATCGGCATCGTTACGAACGGGACGCTTGTCCGGCGTAATGGCCCGTCGCTGGACCGGCTTGTTCGAGCCGGTGCGCTCGACTTCATCGACGTCTCCATCGATTCCAGCAGTGCTGATCAGCACGACGCTATCCGCGGTAAGGCAGGGGCGCTCAAGGCCGCCCAGGCGGCGTTAAGTGAAATGCTGGATAGCTGGCCGCACGTGCGCATCGGGATGACGTCTGTGCTGCGGCGCGACAATGGCGAATCGATAGCCGACCTTGTCGCAAGGGCCGACCCGCGTCTGCGCAATTTCTTCGTGTTTCCCTTTCAACCTCCAGTATTTGACGCGCAATTGCCCGCCGCCGACTGGTCAGCGATCGACTCCTGCGTGGCGAGAATAGTGGACGTGCTGGAGAGGGGCCGGCGGGACGCGGGGATCGAGGTCACGATATCCCTGCTGGGTCTTCATCTCGCCGACGCGGTCCGAAGCGGCCGCCTGCGCCTCGACTCCTTGCGCGAAGACGACAATGGCCAGATATTTGTGCAGCAGGAGATAGGCGGGAATACCCTCACATTCGTGGCGCAAGTCCTGCCGGACACCGGCCGATATGGCCTGCGCATCCTGCCCGATGGTACGGTTCTGCCAAGCACGCATTATCTCCAGGTCCCCGAACCATTGCGATTCGGCATCGGCAGCATCGCCGAGGAGTCGATCGTCGACCTCTACGCCAAGGCGATCGGCCCCGGCAGCGCGATCGACCAGCTTTGGGCTTCGCGCCTCAATCATGCGTGCCGCGACCGGCCGTGCTGGCCGCTCTGCTTTGGCGGGATTGCCATCTCCGACAACAACATCATCAGTGGCAAGCCGTTAGACCTTCCACCAGATTTATGCCTTAGTTCGGGCGCCGAATCTGCCGAAGCGCTAAGGGGAGACGTCAAACCATGAATCGTCGCTCGTTTCTCTATGCGGCTGGCGCCGTCGTTGCGGTGGGTGTTCCGACTGCCATCCTTTTGGTGCGTGACGAAGCGTCGACTGGCGCCAACGCGCTGAAACTGAGCTACAACGCCGAGGAGCAGCCCGACGAGAAGTCGCTGCTCGCCCAGATTTTGCAGTCGCAGCTGAACAAGGGGGGTATCACGACCACGCTCGAACCGGTGTCGAGCACGGTCTATAATGAGCGGATTGGAAAACACGCGTTCGAGGCGGCGCTGACGCTATGGTATCTGGATTATACCGACCCCGAAGGCTATCTGACCGACTTCTATTCCAAGGCCGGTTACCGGCTGTCCGGCTACTCAAACCCCGCCTATGACAAGGCCTATGAGGCGGCGTTGTTCGCGCCCGATCAAGCGCACCAGCGGGAGGCGTTCGCCGCCGCCGCCCGGATCGTCGATCAGGATCTCGTCTGGCTGCCTCTTTACTCGAACAACGACGTGATCCTGCTCCACCCCGATTGCGGGGGCTTTCAGTCCAATTCGTGCCAGACTTATGACTATCGCGGGGTGGGCAGGGACGACGTGCGCGCCGCTACCAATGTCGAGGTACAGACGCTCGATCCATCGCTCACCTACGACCTCGCGAGCAAGCATCTTGTCACGCAAAGCTATGAGGGGCTGGTCGCACTCGACGGCGCTAATCAGATGGTGCCGTGCCTGGCGGAAAGCTGGCGATGGAGCGACGAGGGCAAGACCTTGTCCTTCCAGCTGCGCCAAGGCGTGCGATTCCATCCCGGCGCGAATGGAGCCGAACGAGTGATGGCCGCGCCCGACGTAAAGGCCAGTTTCGAGCGTACCGCGGGCTCGGCATCACCGTACGCCTATATTTTCGACCATGTCGTTGGGATCGAAGTCTTTCGTGCCAAGAAAGCCACGACGCTTGAGGGTCTCAAGGTTCTCGGCGATCAACAGTTCGCCATCCATTTGTCGCGGCCATTGCCTACCATGTTACAATGGCTGCTGGCTCCGGCGGCTTTCGTATTACCTGCAGAATTACCCAAGGACTACGAATTCGGTCGGGGGTCGCGCGGGACGGGACCGTTTATGCTCCGGCAATGGGACGGTGCGACGGCGCGATACGAAGGTCACCGCGCTTATTGGGACGCGCGCGGCCGGGACTATGCCAAAAGACGCCTGAGGCTCTCCGTCCTGAAGGATCCGTCGGTTCAACTGCGCGCCTTTGAGCGCGGTGAACTGGATATCCTGAACGTCCCGCTCTCTTCCTTCCCGGCGGTCCTCGATGCGGGAGGCAAGCTGCTGCCGCGCTGGTCCGGCAATTCGCTTCGAGTGGTGAAGCTTAACAATCTGAAGTTCATTGCGTTCAACTTGTCCGGAAATGATCAGAATACCGCGCTCGAGTTCCGGAAAAAGGTCGCCGGCGCGATCGACCGAGAAGCGATTGTCGAGCATCTGTTCCGTGGACACGCCCGCGCCGCTACGAGCGTCGTACCGACCGGGATTTTTTGATGCGGCTCGCCGGCGCCGCAGGCAGTCTTGGTCGCCTGTTGCTAGGCCTATGGGCCGTCGTGACGGCGTCCTTCCTGTGTCTTTACGTCCTGCCGGGCGAGCCCGCGCGCATGATTCTCGGTCCCCAGGCTTCACAGGCGTCGGTCGATCAATTCCGCGCTGATTACGGTCTCAACCGGCCCGTGGGGGACCAGTATCTCCACTATGTGTCGAGGCTGGCGGCTCTTGACTTGGGTACTTCCTACAGCCGGAGGCAACCCGTCGCGGCGGTGGTCGCCGGGCGGCTGGGCGCAACACTCCTGTTGGCCGGCGCCGCCCTCGCTCTGGCGCTGCTGACCGGTATCGCGCTGCCCCTGGTGCTGATTTCCCGCAGGGCGGAGGCTGTCGGTGGAGCGTTTGGCTTTGTGCTGCAGGCAGTCGCATTCATACCGCCTTATCTGCTTGCGTTGGCGATTCTGCTGCTTGCGACGACGGTTACGAACCTCGCGCCGGTGCTGTTCGATCCGTCGAGTCCCTTGACCTGGTTTCTGGCGGCGCTCGCTCTGGCGGCTTATCCCGCCGCTCTGCTCTTCCAGGTCTTTGTGCAAGCGATGAGCAAGGATTTGCGAAGCGACTATGCGCGGCGCGCCGCAGCCTGCGGATTCAGTCATTCGGATGTCGTGCTTCGCGAAGTTGTTCGCAACGCGATGTCACCCCCGCTTGCCGCGATAGCCAATACGGCAGCCTATTTCTTCACCAGCGCGCTATTCGTCGAGGCTGTGTTCGGTATCCCTGGGCTCGGCCGGTTGGCCCAGGACGCGGTTCGCGTCAAAGACCTCTCCCTGCTCAATGGCGTTTGTATCGCCTATTGCTTGCTGGTGGGCCTGAGCGCGTTGCTCCTCGATGCTGTGCCTCGCCTGCTACGGCCATCCGGAGGGTCACACCGATGAGTATGAATAGGCAGCGCGCCATCTGGACATTTCTCGGCCTCGCGGTGTCGCTCATCGTGGCGGCATCGCTATTCGGTCCCGATCCATATGCGATCGATCTTGGGCGCACGCTTTCGCCGCCCGGGCAGGACGGCGTGCTCGGTACGGACGAGCTCGGCAGATCGCTTGGCGCTCGAATGCTGCGTGGCGGTGTGTTCAGTCTCACGCTTATGGTTTCAGCGGCGTGCGGCTCGGTGGCGCTTGGCACTCTGCTCGGCGCGCTCTCGGGGTGGATTGGCGGGTGGACCGACCGATCGATCCGTCTACTGATCAACTTCTTCTGGAGCATGCCAGTAGCGGTATTTGCCGTGCTGGTCCTCGCGATCCTGACGCCAACGCTCGGAAGCATGTTGCTCACGATTGTCGCCATCAACTGGGTCGGGAGCGCGCGGATCGTGCGGTCGGCTGTCGGAGCGTTGCGCGATAGCCCGCATGTGCTTTCCGCGAGGGCGCGCGGATTCACCGGGGTGGCAGTCTTCGCCGAAGAGATCATGCCAAATCTCTGGCCGCTTATCACCTTGCTATTGGGGTTCTCGGCAGCCGAGGCCCTGGCTCTTGAGGGAGGACTTAGCTTCCTCGGCGCTGGCCCTGCGCCGCCGACGGCCAGTTGGGGCGCGATGCTCGTGGCAGGCCTGCCTTACTTCCTGACTGCCTGGTGGGTCGCGGCCATTCCGGCACTTGCGATGGTCGCGACTGTGGCGGTGGCGCGGCTGCTCTCCCGGCACTTGGGGATCGCTATGTACCGATGAGTGGAAACCTCGCATTCTACGATGCCTTTGCGGAGGAGTATCGGGATTTCTACGATCGGCCGCGGGCCGAGCAGGCCGTCGCTGGTTGGCAAGCGGTTCTTGAAGAGGCCGGGCTCTGGCCACGGTCAATCTCGCGCGTTCTCGACATGGGATGTGGACCCGGAGACCACTTAACTGCCTGGGCCGCGCGCGCTGGTGAGGTTGACGGGCTCGACGGGTCCCCGGCCATGCTAGAAGTCGCTCGGGCATCGCTTGTGGCAAACGGTACAATGGTCGGCCAACTCTACTGTGCGGACGTTACCGCACCCGTGACGCTTGCGCCCCTGCGAGACCGCTATTCGCTTGTGGCAGCGCATTTCAACTTCCTCAATTTATTCAAGTCCGACCAACTCGCGCCGGTGCTTGAGAGCATTCAATCGGTGTTAACCCCGGGCGGCTTCTTCATAGGTGACATGCTGTTTGACGGCCACCGCTCCGGATGGCGTGACGCTTTGATCGTCGAGGACCGTCATATCGGTCGGGAATGGCGATCGCTCGATGTTCGCGTTGACGCCAGCAACCGGGCAGTTAGGCGGGATTGGCTGTCGGCTGGCGAGCACTATGCCGAAACCCTGTACATTTACGGTCGAGACGAGCTTATCGCAATCGCCCGCTCCCAGGGATTGGCGCTAGCGTTTACGGCGCCGCTGTCCCATGCCGTCTTGAGAACCCGCGACGGCCATGCGCCTCCGCTCGAATCCAATCTTCTGGTCCTGCGCGCGTCCGCATAACCAATATCTGAGCGTGATGGCGATTAGCTCGCCAACCGCATCGGCTGGCAGATGGTTGGACGCACGGAATTAGACAGCACTGGCGCATTCCCAATGCCAGCGCGCTGCCCAAGCCGCCAATGGATATCCTCGTCGACGGAGGCCCGCGCCGCGAGCGCGGCTGGCGAAACCGGACGCCTTGTTGTGATGTTGGCAGCGCGGTGGCGCTTGCCCTGCCGCCTTTGCAGCACCGGCTCAGCCCCAGACGACGGTCCTGATCTTTTCGCCAAGCGCGAGGCTCGGCTGGCTCAGGTCGATCGAGGCGAAGCGCAGCCGGTGCCCGTTAATCAGCACGGACTCGGATTGCTCGCTCCCCAGCGCCGGATAGAGAAGCAGCCCCTCGGCGCTGTCCGCCAAGGGCGATAGCCCCTCTTGCGAGCGCAGATACGCATAGAGCTGGAATATGTGATCATTCTTGAGGACCTCGCGATCGAAGCGGCCACGGGCGAGCATTGTCGTGAACTTGGTATCGACCACGATCCGTCGCGCGCCGCGCTCGAGCACGATGTCCGCGGCCATGCCCTGGAGAATCGCGCCGAGCCCGGGCGTCGCCTCGCTGGTCTGCCAGCTGAGCGAGCGTTGCGGGCGCACCGACCAACCGTCCCGCCGGTCGAGATGATGACGCAAATAGCCAGCGATCCCAGCCTCGAAGATCTTGCGGAGCAAATGCTCGTCGCGCGACAGGCGCGTCACAGCGCCGCGGTCCTCCGCCTCGGACGGCAGGACGAGATCGAGGGCTAGGCGCGCGCTCTCGACCATCAGCCTGTCATCCGTCTCGCGCTGAGCCGGTATATCGGCCAGCAGCGCCGCCCGGGACGGCCGCTTCGCGCCGACGCCCCAGGCTTCCAGGCTGCGATCGAGATCGCGCAGACGCGCGCGCAGCTCCGGCGTCGCAACACGCCCGGCGAGCGCGCCAAGCGCCACGCGCGCGAGCTGATTGCGCGCGCGGTCGAAGGTCAGGTCCTGAAATCGGCAGGTGATCTGGCCGCGTAGCAGTTGCTGGCGGCTTTCGGTTGCGAGCCAGTCGATCCGCCCGCGCACCCGCGACAGCGCCGCGGTTCTGCCGACATAGCCTCGACCCAGGCCGCGGCGCAGACGCCGCTCAACGGCCTCGGCCAGCAGCATCGCCAACAGATCCGGCACCTCGGCATCGCCATCGACCCCACCCTCGGCGCGGTCGAGCATACAAGCGAGACCCGAGGCATGGACGAGCAGGAACCAAAGGTTGCGAACCGGGATGCCCTTGTCGCTCGTCCAGGTCGCCAAGCTTGCCATACCTAGAGCGGCTGCAGCAGCAGCTGCATCTGCTCCTCGGCGACTTGCGCGTCGTCGTACCAATATTCGCGCAGCAGCGGCCCGATCTCGTGCTCGACGGCTGACCGGTACCAGCGTTGCCACGCGTCCGCCTCGCCGGGGCCGACGACCGGCGTGACGAAGCTGTGCCCGACGCAAAATTGCGGCCCGAGCGCGCGGTGGCCGGCGATCGTCTGATTGAGGGCGCCCAGCCGCGTAGCGATGGCCTCCAGCAAAACGGGCGGTGCATCCATGGCGAGGCACCATTTCCGCCACGGTTCGCCGAGTACGGGCGCTAGATCGATGAATCCGAACCGGCGTCGCAACGCCAGATCGACAAGCGCCAGCGACCGGTCGGCGAGGTTCATCGTCCCGATGATGTGGAGATTCTCGGGCACATAAACCCGCTCGTTGATGCTGCGCGGATATGCGAGGCGAAGAGCCTCGGCGGGTTGGCGCTTCGAATCCTCGATCAAGGTGAGCAGCTCGCCCAGGATTTGCGCGGGATTGCCTCGGTTGATCTCCTCGATGACGAGAACAAATGGACGTTCGGGCTCGGCCAGTGCAGCCGAGACCGCGTCGAGGAATGCGCCATCGGCGAGCTGGAGCCCGCCCTTGCCATCGGGCCGCCAGCCGCGCACGAAGTCCTCGTAGCTCAAGGTGGGCTGGAACTGGACCGCCATCAGGCGGCTCGGGTCCACATTGCCAATCAGCGCATATCCCAGACGCTTGGCGAGCCAGGTCTTTCCCGTGCCGGGCGGCCCTTGCAGCACTAGGTTCTTGCGTCGCTTGAGCAGGTCGAGCGCAGCCTCGAGCGAGTCCTCGTCGAGAAAGCAGCCCTGCTCGAGGATCGACGCCAGCGTGAATGGTCCCGCCTCCGCAATTGGCTGCGCCGCGTCCGCGCCGGCTTCGGCGGTCGCCTCCACCCCGGCGGCAATCTCAATGCGCCAGCGCTCCTCGAAATTGTCGGGTAGAGCAGCGGCGTAATCCTCCCCTTCATCGGTCAGGGAGAGCGCGCCCGTCTTGGTGTCTGACTGGACCAAGCCAGCGAGCTTGGACCAGGTGACGATGAAGGAGCCCGGCTGAGTCGTGGTCCAGGTCGGTACCAGCGCCTGCAGCCGCCTCGCTGCCTCTAGCAGCGTCAGCTTCGCCGGCGCGCGACGGATCATCAGTAGCAAGTGCCCCATCCCGAACACGCGACCGACGAGGGCGCCGCGCAGCGCCTGCGCGGGTTCGTCCGCGGTCAGCAGCTCGTGGCCCCGCTCCGTTGGCCGGTACGCGCCGTCTTCCAGGCGCAGCAGCCCCAGGCCGCCCATGGCCTGCGAGATGATATTGCCCGCCGAGCTGGCGTTGAGTTGTGTCGCCTCGCTGACGATGACCGAGACGAGATCCTCCCGGCTAATGCCATGCTCGGCCTCGCGCACCACCGCCTGAAGCAAAGCGACATTGTCCCGCACGCACGTCAGGCTGCGCCGCTGCGCCGCCGCGGGAAGCAGCGAAAAGGACGGAACCGCGCTTGCCTTGCGCTGGGGCGCTTCCAACGCGACCGCGCCTTCGTCGGGCTTGTCGACTTGTGTCTCCCAAAGGAACCAGCTGAAGATCGACTGGTCGACCGCGTCGGCGCGCGTTTCCGGCGTGCCGACCGCATCCAGGATAGCCTTTCGAATTGCTGGATGCTGCGCAACGAAGCCGCCGGGCATTCGCGCCGAGCCGATCGCGCGCTGGATTGCCCAGACTCGCTTAGCATCCATGAGGCAGGTCATGTCCTGGGGGAACATCGCGGCAAGCAGCCGGATGATACGGGCTTGCGGCCGCCGCGACGTGTAGCGGGGAAAGACGTGATCTAGAATTTTGGAAAAGAGATTATCGAGCGTGTCGCTGCGCCGTTCGAGGGGTAACTCGAAAACGGAGCCGCGAGCCTGGAACAGCATAGTCGCGAGCCCCTCATCGGCATAGGCTTGCGTGACTGTGACCGATTGGCCCGGGCCTATGCTCGAAATCGCGTCCGATTCCCAAAGCTGCTGCTGGAACGCGGGCGTCCGCCACTCGGCCAGCTCTGTTCCATTCACAAGCTCGACATGGTCAAGATAACGCTGCCGCCACTCCGCGATCTCGGCTTGCTGGCGATAGGCGGAAAAATCGCCATTATAGAGCTCGACTAGCCGTGACGCGGTAATCTGCACCGGTTCCTCCCCATTATCGGCACGAGCCTAAGCCGCCAAGGTCGGCAGGCCAAGTATTAGCCGCCGCGCGATGTCTATAATTACTCGCTATTGTTTTTTCCCGATCGCATGATTTGGCTGATCGATAGGCGGGTGGGCATAATATGATGCAGGAAATCACGGATGCAGCCGGGAAGGCGGCCGCGCAGGAAACGCTTCATAAAGCACTTACCACCGCACTGGCGCCGCGCGGGGATTGCGCAATCAGCTACCGCGGGGGTGGTGGGATCCACCCGGTCTGGTCGAATGGACCGGGCCACCTCTACTACTCCTATGCGCGGCCATACCCGAGCCAAGCTGTTCGTCGCCATTGGAACGCCTTCGGATTTTTCGCGGCAACCGGGCAGCAGCGCATTGTTGTCGAGGCCAACATCCCGAGCAAAACGGGCGAGACCCGCGCGGAAGGCTTCTTCGCGCGTGATCCGGCAACCGGCGCGACAGTGCTTATGCACAGCGGCCGCCTGGGCGGTGGTGTGCCTGGGCTGACCCAGGCGGCGTTCTATGCCTGGAGCGGTGAAGAGCCGAAAGTAGCTCGCCGCAACGGCGCCAGCCGCATTGGCGTGGTCGTGGCTGAGGTCGGCGGACGCGACATGGTCGCGCAGATCGCGGAGTTCGTACGGCGTATCGCAGCGTTCAAGAACGACCTTGAGGCGGGCCTGCTCGGGCGCGGAGAATTCGCGCGTAAGGAAGCGGAGGCCAAAGCTCTGATGAAGGAATTTGTCGGCACGAAATCCGGCCAACGCAGTTCCGAATTCACCTATGAAACCTATCACGGCGCGGTAGTCGATGCGCTTGCCGCTGAGCGCGCTCCGCGCCTGCGCTTGGGCGAGAGAGTAGATAAGACCGGCAAGATCGACTTGTTCGTCTGCAAGGGCGCGCGGATGATCGAGGTCTATGAGGTGAAGTCGAAGGTCGACCGCCCGTCCTTATATGGAGCTATCGGCCAGCTCATCACGCATAGCGGCGCCGCGGCCAAGGTCGTGTCTCGGATCCTCGTGGTGCCGGAGGGCAAGATTGCCCCAGATATCGCGAGGGCGCTAGTGCGCGAATCGATATCGGTGCGTCGCTATCGCCTGGTCGACGGTGGCGAGCTAAAACGGGTTCAACTTCTTTAGGCGAATCTGACGACATCGTTCTCATGACGAACGCGATTTCCGGTCGAGGCATATCTGTCGTGCTCTGGCGCTGTTACGGTCGGTTTCCAAGGGCATTGATTGTGACATGATGACGCCCGCCGGGCTCATCCGGTAGCCCATCAGTGAGCGCTAGTGATGCGTCCGCCTTCTAGGTCTGCCGATGTACTCGGGCTCGAAAGCGATTTGCCGGTGCCGGCGACCATAACCGTTCGCCGTGCCGGAGTCCTTCTAGGTCTCGGTCGGGTCCGAATGGCTGAATTGATTGCCGCGGATTCTCTAAAGGCGGTGACAATCAGGCGTGCGAAGCATGTGACCATGGAAAGCCTGCTCGTCTATGTGGGGAGCCTACGGGAGTTCGAGTTCGACGATTGGACGTCGTGGAATCAGCTCTGCGGGCGCGGGGAGCGAGTGGCTCTGAGTAAGGGAAGTTAGGCGCCTCGCGCGTGGCGCGACCGCGCTCTATCGCTCGCTGCGCTGTGCGACCGAGCCCCTGAGGGTCTCGGCCTTCGGTCACGATCGCTGGCGTGGGCCGGCAGGGGCCGGCCTCAAATAGAGCGGGGCTGATGACGCACACTGCCGGCTGACGCCGGACAGGGTGCGGTGCCTGTTGGCACCCAAGCATTCCGACGAACGCATTTTTCACGTGCCGCTTCGGCGGGTTGGTGGCCGGTCATGCGTGCGCTGGATACCACAGCACTCAGATCATGATTTCGCGCGCCGCGTCTAAACGGCGGCGCGATCTTCTACGACTCGCTGACCCACTGCGCGGCGGAGTTACTTCGGGGCGGAGCGAGCGGCATGGCGTGTCTCCGGCGGCGATTTAGCCGCGGCAGCGGCGCAACAATCGGTCCGGTTGTAATCGATTTTTTGAATCACAGGCTGTGGATAAAGTGGCCCACCGCGCCAACGAGTCGGCTCGTCGCTATTTTGCCTCGGCTCATCGTGACATGTTTGCTCGTCAAGCGTACTCCCCTTCGAGTTGAGGGAGTAGTCTACATGGCGCACGCGATCGAGGTAGAGATTGAGCGCAATTTCGCTGCGTTCAAGGATATGCTCGGGAATTTACTCCCGCAGAACGCGGGAAGATACGCGTTGCTGCACGATCAAGAGTTGAAGGGGTTGTATACTACACCCGGAGACGCCGAGCGCGCGGGCTATGCCCAGTTCAAAGAAGCCCCCTATTCAGTTCAGCTTGTAACTGACGAGCCTATTGATCTAGGCTTCTACTCTTATGCGCTATCTCAGGGGTAGGCTGGAAAACAGCCGCATTCGTATAAAGGTCGGCATCAGGCCGTTCCAAGATTACAGAGCCGTCGATGGAAACTCGACACCGTTCGCTCTTGAGTACACCGAGTTTATTGCTCTGGTGGATACTGGCGCGACGCGAACCTGCGTGACCGAAAATGTGGTGCAGAAATTGGGGCTTCAGCGTCGCGGACGCGAAGAAATTTGGAATATCAAAAGGCCAGAGCTTCACTGGACTTACATGTTTCACGTCGGGATATGGCCCGAAACAGCGCACGGTGTCCCGCCAACCGTTTTCGGCATCGGTGACGAAATCGTCGGTATCGATGTCGGTAACAACAGGTTTTTCGACGTGTTGCTTGGCATGGACATCATTCGGCAGGGGTCCATGCACTTAGAAGCTGACGGCACTTTCGAAATGGGCTTTCCTGGCTGAGGGCGCAGCCACATCAAATCTCACGCTTCGGCTTTTCAGGGTCGAGCCCAACGGCGCGGCGGTAACGCCACAGTGCTGCACAGAACGACCGGTGTGGAGGTCCAGCATAGCACTCGCGAGATGGAGGCGGGCAATCGGGGGTAGTGATTTGTCGTCCGCCGCGGACTTCAGAATCGCTCGCGCGTTCTCAAGCGAAACATTCCCATGAAACCTACGCTTCATATCGGCGAACTCCTCGGGCGTTACCGTATTGTCGCCCATTGAAGATTCCCAGCCAAAAGCCGGCTCGATCTGCCGGCTGCCGAGTGGAACACCTCGACCGGACACAGTCAATGCGCGGACGTACGTCGATTCCCGCCATCGCTCACCCTCCATTGGGGGAGCGAATGTGGGAATGAATTTCCGATCCCGGAAAATTATCGAAATATTTCCGTAAGGTAGCGGAAGGAAATGGATGCCCCGTGAGGATTCGAACCTCAATTAACGGAGTCAGAGTCCGTAGTCTTACCTTTAGACGACGGGGCATCGGAGCGGCGCGATCTAGGGCGCGGCCCGGCGGCTGTCAACCGAGCGCGGCTTGCCGATGCGCGCGCGGGGGAGTAGCGTGGCGGCCAAGCACCGAACGGGCCAACGGGGCCCGCGAGGCAGAAAAGAACAGTGAGTACCAACGGCATGGGCGATCAATCCGCCAATATGCCGTACCGGCAGGTTCCGCCCCCTGCCCGTCCGGCCCCCCTTCCGCGATCCACGGGACGCTCGGGCGATGCGCGCCACTTCGCCGCGCTCGACCTGGGCACCAACAATTGCCGGCTGCTGATCGCGCGGCCGCAGGGCGACGGCTTTGCGGTGGTCGATGCCTTTTCGCGCATCGTGCGACTCGGCGAGGGGCTCGCCACCAGCGGCCGGCTGAGCGACGCGGCGATCGAGCGCACCATCGCCGCGCTGCGTGTGTGCGGCGACAAGCTGCGCCGCCGCCACGTCACGCTGGCGCGCTCGGTCGCGACCGAGGCATGTCGCCGCGCCAGCAACGGCGCCGACTTCATCGCCCGCGCCTATGCCGAGACCGGCATCCATCTCGACATCATCTCGGCCGAGGAGGAAGCGCGGCTCGCCGTGCTCGGCTGCCATGTGCTGATCGAGCCGGGCGAAGGGCCGGCGCTGATCTTCGATATCGGCGGCGGCTCGACCGAACTGGTGCTGGTCGACACCACCCCGACCGTGCCGCGCGTGCTCGACTGGCACAGCGCGCCATGGGGCGTGGTATCGCTGACCGAATATGCCGGCACCGGCGAGGGGCCGGCGGGCCGCGCTTCGGCCTATGCCGCGATGCGCGCGCTGGTCGCGGAAAGCTTCGCCCCCTTTGCCGAGCGCCTGCCCAAAGAGGTCGAGAACCCCCGGCTGCTCGGCACCAGCGGCACGGTGACGACGTTGGCCAGCGTCCATCTCGGGCTGCCGCGCTATGACCGTTCGGCGATCGACGGGCTGATCGTCCCCGCCGCCTCGATGCGGCGGATCAGCGCCGACCTGGCGGGCAAGGACCTTGCGCAGCGCGCCACGCTGCCGTGCATCGGCACCGAGCGTGCCGATCTGGTCGTCGCGGGCTGCGCGATCCTCGAGACGATTCTCGACCTGTGGCCGGCCGAGCAGCTGGGCGTCGCCGATCGCGGCATCCGCGAGGGTATTCTCCGCCGTTTGATGGGTGCACGAGCGTTATGAGCAAGGATGGCGGCGGCCTGCGCGTGCGGGTCAAGACGGCGCGCCGACGCACCGCGCAATCGACGCGCTGGCTCGATCGCCAGCTCAACGACCCCTATGTCAAACGCGCCAAGGCCGACGGCTTTCGCAGCCGCGCGGCGTACAAGCTGAGCGAACTCGACCAGCGTTTCGATTTCCTCAAGCGTGCGCGATTCGTCGTCGATCTCGGCATCGCGCCGGGCGGGTGGAGCCAGGTGGTGCATCGCAAGATGCCCAAGGCGAAGATCGTCGGCATCGACCTGTTGCCGGTTGATCCGCTCGACGGCGTGACCATCCTGCAGATGGATTTCATGGACGATGCCGCGCCCGAGCGCTTGCTCGCCGAACTCGGCGGCGCGCCCGATCTCGTCCTGTCGGACATGGCTGCCAACACCGTCGGCCATCCGCAGACCGACGCGCTGCGCACCATGGCGCTGGTCGAGGCGGCGCTGGCCTTTGCGATCGACGTGCTCGAACCGGGCGGCGTGTTCATCGGCAAGGTCTTTGCCGGCGGCGCCGACACCTCGCTGGTCACCGAGCTCAAGCGTAACTTCAAGACCGTCAAGCACGCCAAGCCGCCGGCGAGCCGCAAGGGCTCGTCGGAATGGTATGTCGTGGCACAGGGGTTCAAAGGGCGAGGGCGAGACAGCGATTTAGCCGAAGGCTAAATCGCGCATAGGCGAGCCCCGGCCGGCGGGGCGACCGCCCCGACCGACGGCGCGGCTTTGCCGCGCCGCGATGCATGACCACCCACCGTCAACCGTCATCCCAGCGCAAGCTGGGATCTCGTGCCGCGAGGCCGCGTGTCGTAACAGGGAGATCCCAGCGTTCGCTGGGAGGACGGGAATGGGCTGGGATGACGGATATGGGGGAAGCGGGTGGCGCCGCGGCGAAGCCGCATCGGCCGCACCCTTAGACTTCCCCGGCGAAGGCCGGGGCCCAGTTGGGGGACGCTGCGACGGGCGTTGCCGCCCATCATATCCGACATTCCGACTGGGCCCCGGCCTTCGTGTTTAGACCGGAGACAAGGTAGACACCTGTTCGGGGACATGGTGGACGGATTTGACGATGTTTTGTCGCAGGTCGACCTGCGACAAAACATGTCGGCGATAGCAGAGATCGAAGACGCCATCGGCGTTGGTGGCGCGCAGGGCGAGCTGGCGGCCGACAAAGGCTTTCGAGCAGTTGATCTTGCGCCCTTTGAAGCTGAGCCAGGCGTTGTGAAGAACCTTACGGACATGG
>NZ_JAXOJP010000047.1:0-27829 GCF_036663795.1 Parasphingomonas halimpatiens | reverse complement strand
CTCAAAAACGCCCGGCGGCTCGCCACCCGATATGACAAAACCGCCGATAGCTATCTCGGCTTCATCCACCTCGTCTCAATCCGGCTGTGGATGCGCCAATTTGTCAACGCCTCCTAGCGCCAACGATCCGCGGCCGGGCTTTGTCTACCGGTGGCACAAACCCAATCTTTACTTCTCCCGGGGCATAGCTGGTCGGTATTTTCAGGGGTTCGCCGCATGACCGAGATGTTGGGTAGCCACGCGTTCGACAAGGCTGCTCCGATCACCGCGCCGCTGCCGACCTCGGCAGGGATCGGCACCGTGTTCGAGATCTCCGGCTCGTCGAGCCAGGTGATGCTCGATCTGGCGGCGCTCGACGGCTATGCCGGCCATGCCGATCCGGTCGTCGCCAGCGCGGGCACGGTCGGCAGCCAGATCAAGATGCGCGTCGGCGCGACCTGGCTGATCGCCAATATCCGCTCGCTGCGCCTCGCCGCCGACGATGCCGGCAAGGTCGCGGCACAGCTCGATTTTCTCGGCGAAGGCGACGAGGAGAAGCTGACCGGCAAGCTCTATCATTTCCGCCGCGGCGTGACGCGCTACCCGACCCCCGGCGCGATCGTCTATCCGGTCAGCACCGCCGACCTGAAGCAGATCTACGCCGCCGACGATCGCGCGACGATCGAGATCGGCACGGTCTTCCCGACGCGCGACATCCGCGCCTCGCTCTATATCGATGCGATGCTCGGCAAGCATTTCGCACTGCTCGGCTCGACCGGTACCGGCAAGTCGACCAGCGCCGCGCTGATCCTGCACAAGATCTGCGAGCTGGCGCCGCAGGGCCATATCGTGATGGTCGATCCGCACGGCGAATATGCCGCCGCGTTCAAGAACAACGGCGCGATCTACGACGTCTCGAACCTGCAGATGCCCTATTGGCTGATGAATTTCGAGGAGCATTGCGAGGTGTTCATCAACACCTCGGGGTCGGAGCGGCAGATGGACGCCGACATCCTCGCCAAATGCCTGTTGATGGCGCGCGCCAAGGGGCGGCTGGGGCAGGAGATCGCCAAGCTCACGGTGGACGCGCCGATCCCCTATCTGCTGAGCGACCTGACCAATTTGATCCAGCTCGAAATGGGCAAGATGGATCGTGCCGGCGACACCGCGCCCTATCTCCGGCTCAAGACCAAGATCGACGAGATCAAGGCCGATCCGCGCTACAGCTTCATGTTCTCCGGCATGCTCGTCGCCGACACCATGTCCACCTTCATCAGCCAGGTGTTCCGCATGCCGGGCGACGGCAAGCCGATCTCGATCATCGACGTGTCGGGCGTGCCGTCCGAGATCACCTCGGTGGTGGTGGCGGTGCTGGCGCGGATGGTGTTCGATTTCGCGATCTGGTCGCGCAACGAGCCGCAGCGCCCGATCCTGCTCGTCTGCGAGGAGGCGCACCGCTACATCCCGAGCGAGAAGAATTCGGACTCCTCGTCGGTCGGCCGCATTCTCAGCCGCATCGCCAAGGAAGGCCGCAAATATGGCGTGTCGCTCGGGCTGATCACGCAGCGCCCATCGGATCTTGCCGAAGGCGTGCTGTCGCAGTGCGGCACGATCATCTCGATGCGCCTCAACAACGACCGCGACCAGGCGTTCGTCCGCGCGGCGATGCCCGAAGGCGCGCGCGGCTTCCTCGATTCGATCCCGGCGCTGCGCAACCGCGAATGCATCATCTGCGGCGAGGGTGTCGCGATCCCGATCCGCGTCGCGTTCGATCCGCTCGAGGAAAACAAGCGCCCGGCGTCGGACGACCCGATCTTCTCGCAGCTGTGGCGCGAGGTTGGTCAGGAAGACCAGATCATCAGCCGCACCGTACGCCGCTGGCGTTCACAGGGAAGGTAAACCGCTCTAAAATTCCTCCCCGGAACGGGGAGGGGGACCACGAAGTGGTGGAGGGGCTGGTCGGACGTGACCAAGCCAATCCCATCCAGCGTGGATTTGCCACGGTGGCAATCGAGAACCGAGATTTGAGGGCCCGCTTTCGCCCGACCAGCCCCTCCACCGCGCTGCGCGCGGTCCCCCTCCCCGTGCCGGGGAGGTATTAATCGGTCAGTGCGCGCCGGGCTTGATCGAGAGCAGCCAGGCGACCTTCGCCTTGAACTGGCGCAGCGCATCGCCCGACAGCTGGCTGACGCTCGAAAAGGACATGTTGCGCGGGTTGACCGAGATACCGTTCTTCCACACTTCCCAGTGCAGGTGCGGGCCGGTCGACATGCCGGTCGAACCGACATAACCGATCACCTCGCCCTGGCTGACATGCTGGCCGCCGCGCACCGCGATGCGGCTCATATGGCCATAGCCGGTGCCGATTCCCCCGGCCGAGGCGAGTTTGACGAAATTGCCGTACCCCGCGCTGCGCCCGGCGAACTGCACGACGCCGTCCATCGCGGCGTGGATCGGCGTGCCCCAGGGCGCACCGATGTCCATGCCCTTGTGCATGCGCATGAAGCCGAGCAGCGGGTGCATGCGCATGCCGAAGCCCGAGGTGATGTGCCCGGCCACGGGCATGCCCATCATGCCCTTGTGCTCGGTCTGGCCCGACGCCTCATACCATTGGCCGTCGTCCCATTTGACCAGCTGGGTCTTGCGATTGCCCTGCGTCACGCCGGCGAACAGCAGGTCGCCGAAGCGCACCTCGCCGGTCGCCGCGCGTTCCTGCGCCATGGTCAGCGTGAAGGTGGCGGCGGGGCCGACGTCGCGGCCGATATTGATATGCGCCGCCAGCGCCTTGATGAAACTCTCGACGATCTTGGGCGAGGCGCCCGATGCGCGGGCCGAACGATAGAGGCTCTGGCCGACCAGCCCCTCGAGCCGCAACGGCGTGCGGTCGATCGCGATCTCGTGGCGCGCGAGCGTCAGCGCGTTGCCGGTACGCGCCAGCGACAGCGCGAGGTCGAAGCGCGCGCGGAAGGTCAGTGCCTCGAGCGGGCGCGCGACGGTCTTGTCGGGGCGGCGGCCCAGCGTCACGTCGAGCCGCGTGCCGGGCTTGACGTCGCCCAGCGCGATCGCGCCGGCAATCATGCGCACCGCGCTGTCGGTATCGGTCTTCGACACGCCGGCGCGCTGCAGGACATTGGCGATCCCATCGCCCTGGCCGAGCGTCGCGACGAGCTCGACGCGCGGCCGCTCCGGCGCTTCGGACAGCGGCGCGACGAGGTCGGTCGCCGCCATGTGCCGGCCGGTATTCCCGCCCCAGGCGAGCGGGCCGATCGATTGTGCGCGTGCCTCTTCCCATTGCTGCCCGGCGAGCGGCACGGGCACGTCGCCGATGACGGTGCGGTTGAAGCCGGGCGACAACGCATAACCCAGGGCGCACAGCGCCGCGCAGGTCGCCGCCCCGCGCCACCAGGTCGGCGAGCCGATCTGCGCGCCAAGGTCGGGCGCCCAGTCGGTGCGTGCGATGAAGATGCGGACACGGTCGAGCGGCGAGAGCGTCGCGGCGGGCACGACCGCCCTGCCGAAAGACATCGTCGCCGTGCCGCCCGCCTGGTCCAGACCGTGATCATTGCGCTGGAACAAAGCTGCGCCGTCCCCAGAAAAAGCGCCGGTTGAAATCGCTCAGCCCCCCGGCGTTGAGGCAAAACTACTGTGTCGGTGATATCCTAAAGTCAAATTAACTGCTGTTCCGCAATGATACGGTCACGATGAGCCGGGGCGATCCTGCGACCGGGCGCGGGTTTCACCAAATCCGTTAACCAAATGATGCCCTTATGGGGTTTTTGTGCAAGCATGGTTGCGTCGCGCGCGTGGCGCGACGATGTTGCCCGTGTGACGCAATTTTCCGCCGTGACCGCCGTGCTCGGCCCGACCAACACCGGCAAGACCCATCTCGCGGTCGAGCGGCTGTGCGGCCATTCGAGCGGCATGATCGGTTTCCCGCTGCGGCTGCTGGCGCGCGAGGTCTATGACAAGGTCGTCGCGATCAAGGGCGCGCACCAGGTCGCGCTGATCACCGGCGAGGAAAAGATCGTGCCCGCAGGGGCGCGCTGGTTCCTGTGCACCGCCGAGAGCATGCCGCTGGAACGCGACCTGTCCTTTGTCGCGATCGACGAAGCACAACTGGGCGCAGACGCCGAGCGCGGCCATGTCTTCACCGATCGCCTGTTGCGCGCGCGCGGCCGCGACGAAACGATGATCCTCGGCTCGGAGACGCTCAGGCCGATGATCAAGGCACTGGTGCCCGAGGCCGAGATCATCGGCCGCCCGCGCTTCTCGAAGCTCACTTACGCCGGCGCGCGCAAGATCTCGCGCCTGCCCAAGCGCTCGGCGATCGTCGCCTTCTCGGCCGAGCAGGTCTATGCCGTGGCCGAGATGCTGCGCCGGTTGCGCGGCGGCGCGGCGGTGGTGATGGGCGCGCTCTCGCCGCGCACGCGCAACGCGCAGGTGGCGATGTTCCAGGCCGGCGAGGTCGATTATCTCGTCGCCACCGACGCGATCGGCATGGGGCTCAATCTCGACGTCTCGCACGTCGCCTTTGCCGCGCTCGACAAGTTCGACGGCCATCGCCAGCGCCGCCTGACCGTCGCCGAGATGGCGCAGATCGCCGGGCGCGCCGGGCGGCACCAGCGCGACGGCACCTTCGGCGCACTGGTCGAACAGGGGCCGGGCGCCTTCACGCCCGAGGAAGTGCTGGCGATCGAGGAGCATCGCTTCCCGCGGCTCGACTTTCTCTACTGGCGCGACGGCGAGCCCGAGCTCGGCAGCCTTGAGGATCTCGTCACCAGCCTCGAAATGCGGCCCGACCACCGCGCGCTGCGCGCCGCGCCCGAGGCGGTCGATCTCGCCGTGCTCAAGCGCCTCGCGCTGGAGGGCTGGGTGCGTGACCGCGCGCGCGATCCGGCGATCGTCGCGCGGCTCTGGGCGGCGTGCGGCCTGCCCGATTTCCGCAAAGTGGGGGTCGATCCGCATGCCCGCTTCGTCTCGCGGCTGTTCGGCTATCTCAGCGAGGGCAACGGCCATGTGCCGCATCGCTGGTTCGCCGATGAGGTCGCGCGGCTCGACCGGGTCGAGGGCGATGTCGACACGCTCGCCGGGCGCATCGCGGCGATCCGCAGCTGGGCCTATATCGCCAACCGCGCCGATTGGCTGGCCGAACCCGGCCACTGGGCGGAGCGCACGCGCGAGATCGAGACGCGGCTGTCCGACGCGCTGCACGCCGGGCTGACCCAGCGTTTCGTCGACAAGCGCACCACGGCGCTGCTGCGCGGGCTGGGCAAGGGCGCCGGGGCGCTGCCCGTGGTGATCGGCGCCGATGGCGAGGTCATCGTCGAGGATCATGAAATCGGGCGGCTTGACGGCTTCCGCTTCACGATCGCACCCGACGCGCGGCATGCCGATAAAAGGCTGCTGCTCGCGGCGGCGGAGAAGCGCCTCGGCACCGAGCGCGCGCGGCGCGGCGCGGAACTCGCTGCGGCGGCCGATACCGCGTTCGCGCTGGCCGGCGGCGACACGCCGATCGTGCTATGGGAAACCGTGCCCGTCGCGACGCTGGCGGCAGGGCCTTCGCTTGCAAGGCCGCGCGTGATTCTCGATCCGGCACTCGACTGTCTCGATCCTGCCGCGCGCGCGGCGGTGACCGCGCGGCTTGAGGCGTGGCTCGCGCAGCAACTCGCTCGGCATGTGCCGGTGCTCGTCGCGCTAGATGCGGCAACGCGCGATCCGGCGCTGACCGGGCAGTTGCGCGCCGTCGCGGGCGGGCTGCTCGCCGCCGGTGGCATCGCACCGCGCCGCCCGCTCGCCGCGATGGTCGACGCGCTCGATCCGCCCGCGCGCAAGCGGTTGCGCGCGATGGGCGTGACGATCGGCACGCTCGACCTGTTCGATGCCAGGCTGCTCAAGCCGGCGGCGGCGCGCTGGCGGCGGGCGCTGCTTGCCGCGCGTGATGGCGCGGTGGCCGGCGCGGCGCCCGAGGGCGCGACGGTGCTGCCGCGCGATCATCCCGGCGCGCAGCTGGCGCAGGGTTTCCGCCCGCTCGGCGCGCAGGCGGTGCGCGTCGATCTGGTCGAGCGCATGGCGCGCCTCGCGCATGACGCCCGCGCCGGGCGTAAGCCCTTCGCGCCCGATCCGGCGCTCGCCACCTCGATCGGCATGACGCCCGAGACGCTGGCGCGGCTGATGGCCGGGCTCGGCTTCCGCGCCGCGCGGCGCGAGGGCGATGGGCCGCGCTGGATCTGGCACGGCCTCACAAAGGCGGCCGCGGAAAAGCCCGCGCCGCGCGACAATGTCTTTGCAGCGCTCGCCGCGCTCGGATCGGCGCGTGGCTGACGGCGGTGACGGTATGGCCACGATGCGGCTCGACCGCTTCCTGTGGTTCGCGCGTTTTGCGAAGACGCGCTCGGCGGCGCAGGCGATGGCGGGCGACGGGCATCTCAGGATTACGGGAAGGCCCGCGACCAGCCGCCATGCCCCGGTGCGCGTCGGCGACATACTGACCTTCGTGCGCGGCCCTCATGTCCAGATCATCCGCATCGCGGTGCTGCCGCACCGTCGCGGCCCGGCCCCCGAGGCGCGCGCCTGCTATGTCGATCTGGCTATTGAGCCAAGTACTATTGAGAACGTCTCGCAGGAAACGGCGCCGGTTGACGACGCCGGGCGCCGCGCATAGCAGGAACCGTTCGCAGCCGGTTCGGTCCGGCCCAGGGGAGTTGTTAGAATGACCTACGTCGTCACCGATGCCTGCATCAAGTGCAAGTATATGGACTGCGTCGAGGTTTGTCCGGTCGACTGCTTCTACGAAGGCGAGAACATGCTGGTGATCAACCCCAGCGAGTGCATCGACTGCGGCGTGTGCGAGCCGGAATGCCCGGCCGAGGCGATCCTCCCCGACACCGAGAGCGGTCTCGAAAAGTGGCTCGAACTCAACAACACCTTCTCGGCGCAGTGGCCCAACGTCACCCGCAAGAACGACCAGACGCCGGCCGATGCCGACGAATTCAAGGGCAAGCCCGACAAGTTCGAGCTGTTCTCGCCCGAGCCCGGCCAGGGCGACTGATCCCGCGGCCCGTCGCGGCGTCGGTTTCCCGGCAAGGGACGCCGGCGCGACGCGCCGAATCGGCCGTGCTGGTAATTTTATTACGAACGTGCTAAGCACTGCGTGACGCAGGACGCGGACTCGCGCGTCCTCCGATCTGGAGATGTTCGTAATCAACCCCGCCGCCGCGCTCGAGCAGCACCATGCTGCACTAGACGCGGTTCTCCGCGGCGGGTCAGTTCACGGAAAGGTTTGACGGAATGGCTGCCAAGGCGCTGTCCTTCGACGTTGGTGATTATGTTGTCTACCCAAAGCACGGTGTCGGCCGTGTTATCGAACTGCAACGGCAGGAGATCGCCGGCATGCAGCTGGAGCTCTATGTGCTGCGCTTCGAAAAGGAGCGGATGACGCTCCGCGTCCCGACCAACAAGGCGGAAAGCGTCGGCATGCGCAAGCTGTCGTCGGACAAGACGCTGCGTGAGGCGCTCGACACGCTGACCGGCAAGCCCCGCGTCAAGCGCACCATGTGGTCGCGCCGCGCGCAGGAATATGAAGCGAAGATCAATTCGGGCGACCTCGTGTCGATCGCCGAAGTGGTGCGCGACCTGTTCCGTGCCGAGGACCAGCCCGAGCAGAGCTATTCGGAACGGCAGATCTTCGAAGCGGCGACCAGCCGCCTCGCGCGCGAACTCGCCGCGATGGAGCAGGTCGACGAGCCGACCGCACAGCTCAAGATCCTCGACATCCTGCGCGCCGCCGCAGCGATCCACAACAAGGACAAGGTGCCGGCCTGACGCTGGCGCCTTCGTTCGACGCGAAAGGGGCGGTCCGTGAGGGCTGCCCTTTTTGTTTTGGGGGTGGTTGGGTAGATGGGTTTTCCGTTCGCCCGCAATCGAGTGGGCAAGTCGGGCCGTAAGCAATATGCCGCTCTACCCTGAAATGACGGGTCGCGCTTGATCAGGCGCGAAATATTACGACTACGCGACGCCGCCCTGTGAGGCCTTAGCAAAATCGCGCACGTGTTCGGTCGACCACAGGGGCTCGTCGGCGTCCTGCGTCGCGCGCTGGCGCGCGCGCACCGCCATCCACCTACGATATTTAGGCTCGGGGTGGTCCTGTTCCAGCGCCCTCATCGCCGCATAGGCGTCCGGTCCCGGAGCCTCGGCTAGCATGTTGAACAGCGTGTCGCGCGCGTCCTGCGCATTGTCGCGAGTTGTCGGCGAATAAGCTCCCTTGCCGAGGCGATCGATATCCTCGGCGACGCGGATGTACCTGTGCATTAGCACATAGAGCGCCTTCAGATGCTCGGCGGTCCGGTAGGCGCCGGTACGCACGCCGGTACCGTGGCGATCGCCGAGAAGAGCGACGATGAACTGCTGAGCGAAGCGCGATCCTTCGACCGGCGATAGTTTGTCAAGATGCGCCTCTAGCACCGGAATGGCGGCGGAAGGGGCGGCATCGACCCACAACGCGAACCAGCGCGGTCGCTGCTGGTCCAACGTCGTCCCTTGCGCCTTGTCGGCTGCGAGTTCGGCCAGCACCTCGGGCGCGGTACCACTGCCAGCGAGGATGTTGAGACAGTAGCGCAGCGCCTCCGTATTGGGCACTTCATGCGCACTGAGCCAATCGAGGATGGGCGGGGCAACCTCGGCGTGCAGCCACGGCGCGTGGTAAAGGATGTCGTGCAATATATAGTGGAGCGGCTGCTCACCGAGGCTGTGCGCCAGTTCCCAACCAAGCTCTGTGGTAACTGCCTCGCGGCCGATCTTTGGAAACGCCCGATAAAGCGGCTCGAACCAATCGGGAAAACCGTTCAACTCCCAGGTTATATAGCGAAAGGCGAGCCGCGCCTCTTCCGGCGTCAGACGTCGTGCGAAGGCACTGTCCTCCATGGCTTCAATCGCGAGCCCGGTCATCGCGAAGATTAACGAATAGGGCGTCGAACCGCTGTCGCCGCCCTCCGATCGCAACGTCGGTCGATATGCACGCCAATGCGCAATAGCCGCGTCACGAAATGCACGCGCCACCGCTTCGCCAAACTCGGGGATCAGCGCGCGCCAGTTAGCGCCATCCTCGCGACTGGTCGACGCACCGGTGCGCATCACGCTGTTTAGCAGATGATATTGATCGCTACTGAAATCTCCCGAGTTTAACCCGGCGGGGTGCAGCACGCGATCGGGGTTAGCCTGGAGCGCGCGCACCCAATCGGCCCGGTCCTTCTTTTCCTTGCGGTCTCGGGCGTCGTTCTTCCGCTTCCAGCGGCGATGCTCCGCGTCCATCTTTTCCATCGCCGGGTTGGGTTTGGGATCGATTCGAGTCTCGAGAAAGTCAGACAGCGCCGTGTCATTTGCGGCGGCTGCGCGCAGCGGCGCCAGCCATGCGGACGGCCGGTCGGCTTGGGCATAGAGTTGGAGGCAGCGCGAGAGTGCGATAAAACGATCGTCACCGCTCTTCTCGGTCACCCAGCCAAGGCACCGCTCGAAATCCTCGGGGCCGAATTCCCAGAAGTGACCGACATAGGCCATCTGCCAATCGTCGCGCAGAACCTCGCCCTTGGCCTCCCGCTGGGCGCGGCAAACCGCGACGCTGGTCCAATAGAGCAGATCGTTTAGTTCGCGCCATCGAGGTAGATTCTGCGCAAGCGAGGTCTTGTACTCGCCGATGTCCCCGCTGCGCCAGAAGCGGAGCGCGGGTGTGTTCCGCAGAACCGCGAGTGCGGACGGCTGCAGCGCCGTGGTCGAGCGCGCGGCAACAAGGCGATCGACGGCATGCAATGCCGCCGGCATCAGCCAAGCGAATTCCTCGGAAACATGGCACTCGCCGCGATCGACGAATGGCCCGCGTTCAAGAAACCCGTTGAAGCCATCGACGAGCCGTCCAAGCGGGTGCTCGTCGGCCGCGTCGGCCATGACCGGCAACCGGCTTATAAACTTGTGCAGCGCGTAGCCGAGCCCGGTGGAATTGTAACGCTCATGCGGTGCCACATGGTCAAGCGTCCGCAACACCAACTCGACCCCGGCCAGGGTAAGTGGCGCCCATTCGAGCAGTTCAGCGAACACCGCGCGATCGAGCAGCGTAGGATCGCTCGCGATCGCTTCCCAGAGCTGGTCTTTGAGCGCCGCGTCGCCGACCGACATCACGCCCCGGATGGCGGCGACCCGCGCATATTTTCGGCGGGTCGTATCGACTGCGATGTGGAGCAGCAGCGGCGCGCACGACGTCATCTCGCCCTGCCAGACGAGCCGCCCGATGAAGAACACTACATCGTCGTTTGACCGATATTTCTCAAGTAAGGTCAGTGCATCGTTGGCGAGGTCGGGCGTAGCGATGCGTTCGATCGCGCTATTGTCCATGAGGGTCATCCGTCTGTTCCCGTCGCGATACGCTCGACGATATCGCGCAGCATCAGTTTGCGGATTTCGAGAGGCAGTCGGGATGGATCGCCCCCTTCGCTTGCGATTTCCGGGGCCAAGGTAAGCGCCTTGTCGCGCACCACGTCGTCGAGCAAGATCAGCCAAGTCAATGTCGGGCGCGTGCGCGGAACGATCACGTGCTCGCCGTAGCGTTCGCGGAAGAACAGATCTTCGACCCGTGCTCGCCCGCCGGGACGATGGAGCAAGTCATTCGCCCATTCCGCGCTGAGCAGTTCGCGGATATCTCGGTGGCGGAAGCGCACGCTGGTATAGACGATGTCGTCGAACAAGCCGGTGCGCAGCAATGCGTCGATCTCGCCGTCGCTCCAACCTACCAGCAATTCTCGTGGGTCGATCCTGTCGGGGCTGTGAACCCCGTCGGGTAAGCAGATCGTCGCCTTGCCGGTCATCATCACGGCGCCGGCGAGCGCGCGCGCGCCGTCGCGCATTTTTTCCGCATTGTGGCGGATGGGCGCGGTAGTCGCCGAGAGCGGCGCAAGCTGGAGCGCGATCATACGCTGCAGAACCTCGAAGCGACTGCCGAGCTTGTGGTCGGCGATCCAGACCCGGATTAACGCTTTCAGATCGAAAGGCCGTTCGGCCAGCACGAGCAGATTGGCCCGCTTCACGGCATCGATGAACGCGGCGACATCGCTCACGCCATAATGGCCGGCAAATAGCCCTATCTCGTCTTCGCTCAGCCCGGCGAGACGAAAAAGCTTGAGCGTCGGGTCGCTGTCGCGACTGCTATCGTCGTCTGCTTCGGCCGGACTCGGCTCGCCGTACGGCAGATGCTGTTCGATGAGGGTCTGATCGGGTAGCGCCCGCCACGCGTCCTCGCGGCTGGTGATGAATATCCGTGCCCTTTCGAGCGCCGCATGGCAGCGAATGCCGAAGATGCGAACCGCATCCTCCAGCGCGCGCGGCGTCTCCAGCTGGGCCTCATCAACGGAATCGAGGAAGAACCAGGCTTCCTCGGTTGAGGCAAGCCAGCTTAAGAATTCCGCCGCGGTGCCGACTTCAAACGCCTGCTCGAAATTGCCGTCTATCTTCTCGATCCGGATGAAAAAGGCGTGTCGGCCGCGCTCCTTGATTCGCCGCGCGCGGGTCTGCGCTTCGAACGTCTTGCCGGCACCCGGATCGGCGATGATCAGGACGCGAAACGCGTTCTCGATCTCATGCCAGCGCTGCGATTTACCTGTCGCAGCCGTAAGGAAATCCCACTCAGCCGCGCGGGACGACATCGGTACGAAGCGTCGGATCAGCTCGACGACCTTGTCAGTCATGGGCGTGATCCTGCGTTGGCCGGATATAGATTGGGAAACCAGCGCTCAGCGACGTCGGCGGGAAAGGCGAGCCTGAGCGCCGCACGGTGGGTCGGCGCCGTCAGCACGCCCCGTTCAACCAGGCTCGCCGTTACGTTGCGCGCGCCACGCTCTTCGTAACCGGTAAGCGATGGGATCTTGGAGCGCTCAACCTCCCCGTTCATCACCGCCTCGCGCATCACTGCGAAACTACCGCGGAGCAGGCGCTTGGCGCGAACTTCCTCCTCGACATGAATTTCCATCCGCATCAGCAACGTCGCCGGTTCAAGCAGGCCGCTCATGAAGCGGATCTGGTCCACCGATCGATCCAGGAAGAATTTGCAAAATTCGATTAGACCCCGCTGGGTGAGATTGCCGCGACCGTCGCGATCGCTTTCGCGCGGACCATCGGCCTGCGCCAGCAGCGCCTTGTACCGCTCCTCGTCGCGCGCAAGCCCACGCGCTACCGACCATAAGCTGGTGCCGATACCGAGGCGCTTGAAGAGAGCGTGCGACATCAGCCGCGCCACTCGGCCGTTCCCGTCCAGGAACGGGTGAATCCACAACAACCGGTGATGCACGGCGCCCACTGTCTGAATTTGGCGGGTCTTGCTGAGCGGAGGAGACCCGTAAGCCGTATCGAAGCGCGCCATGAAGCGGGCAATCTCTTCATGCGGGGGCGGGACGTGACGCCCCACTTGCACATCGCGCTTGCGCCACGCACCTGGCACAATCTCGAGGCGTTCGCCGGTCTTGTAGTCGGTGACGAATAGCATCGCCGGTGGAAGTCGCGAACAAAATTCCTCGTGCAACCAGGAGGCATACGCTGCCGAGGCTGGCCAAGCATCGGGGTCGCGGCCGGTATCGATCAGTTGTTGAACATGAATATGCGCCACCGCTTCTTTCTGTAGATCGCGCTTTTTAGGCTCGGACGAAAAATCGTTGGCAAGGGCGCGATCAATATCTTGCGGATGGGTGTAGTGGCCTTCGATAAGGTTCGAATAGTAGCAGTTCATCGATCGCACTAGATTGCCGATCGAATCCCGGAGGGTCGGATGGATGCGGCCGGCGAGTTGGTTCGCTTCGGCGACTAACGGTAAAATGTCATCATCGAGGAGGCGCGAGGCCTCCTCGGGGACCATGGGCTCCATGATGCTCGTGTCCATACTATCTTTTACCGGATTTAATGCCGGATTAGAAGGAATTTTATCTGTTATAATTCAATATCATAAACTTATCAAACTCCCAACTTAAGCCGGTTATTGTGCCGGTTTCGCTGCCGGTTTCACTGGCGGTTGTAAGCGTTGATTGAATCGCAGCTGCCACCCGCGTGGCTTTGAGGTCAACAGTGCCCTGTATTTGTCGCACCCAATCCGCTGCGGAAAATGACGCGAGGTGGGGCAGGTCTTTGTTGCTGCTACGAGATCGGCAATCGTCCTTGATCGAACGACAGTGTCCGGCATCTCAATTGCCAGCGTCGAACGACCGGGTTGGGTGCGGCTCTCCTTACAACAACATCCCTCATCGCTCCCCACCCCCCCCCCCACCAAAACCCTTGCACCTCTCCTCATGTGTGTTATGATACCAACACACATGGGGAGAAGATCGATGCGCATTCTCACGCTGGCGATGCTGACCGCGGTGCTGCCGCTTGCCGCCTGTCACGGCCATGGCTTCAGCGCCGATACCACGCCGGGCATCAAGGGCAGCGGCACCGGCGATGCGCGCAGTTATCAGGTGGCCGATTTCACCGGGGTCGATCTGCGCGGCTCGGACGATGTCGAGGTCAAGACCGGCGCCGCCTTCGCGGTGCGCGCCGAGGGGCCGTCGGCCGAGCTCGACCGGCTCAAGATCACCCGTACCGGCGACACGCTGCGCATCGGCCGCATCGATGATGGCGGCTTTCACTGGAACAGCGGCAACCATCCGGTGAAGGTCTTCGTCACGCTGCCGCGCCTCGCCGCCGCCAGCATCGCCGGCTCGGGCGACATGTCGGTCGACAAGGTCGAGGGCGCCAGCTTCTCGGGCAGCACCGCGGGCTCGGGCAATCTCGACATCGCCGCCGTCGCCGTCGACAGCGTCGATCTGTCGATCGCCGGGTCGGGCGACATGCGCCTCAAGGGCGCGGCGAAGCAGCTGCGCATCGATATCGCCGGTTCGGGCGGCGTCGATGCCGCCGGCCTTAAGGCGCAGGGCGCCAAGGTCTCGATCGCCGGCTCGGGCAATGCCCGCGCCGACGTCACCGGGCCGGCCAGCGTCTCAGTGATGGGCTCGGGCGATGTCGATCTCGGCGCCGGCGCGAAATGCTCGACCTCCAAGATGGGCTCGGGCGAGGTGCATTGCGGCAGCTGATCGGGCAAAGCCCGCGCTTGGCTTCCCCCGTGAAGGGTGCGATGTCGGGGGCATGATCGTCCGGCTGCTCGCCTTCGCCCTGCTCGTCCTGCCCGTCGCCGCCGATGCCGCCGAGCATCGTTATGCCTTTGGCAGCTATGAGCGCGTCCGTATCGAGGGGCCGTTCGAGGTGCGCGTCACCACCGGCGTCGCGCCGGGCGCGCTGGCGACCGGCGATGCGCGGGCGATCGACGGGCTCGACATCCAGTTGCAGGGCACCACGCTGATCGTGCGCATGGGCCATCAGGGTTGGGGCGAGACCCCGGTCGGCAAGGCCGTCGCGCGGCCGGTCATCACGCTGACCACCCCGCGGCTCAGCGCGGCGTTCGTCAATGGCGGCGCGCGCGTGACGATCAAGGGCATGAAGGCGCAGCGCGTCGACCTGTCGGTCAATGGCAGCGGTACCGTCACGGTGAGCGCGGCCGATACCGATCAGCTGTTCGCGACGATCGTCGGCGCGGGCACGATGACGCTGGCGGGCCGCGCGGCGCGCGCGCGCCTCGTCACCAATGGTGCGGGCAATGTCGATGCCACCGCGTTGGTCGTCAACGACCTGTCGATCCTCCAGGATGGCACCGGCGAGACCCGCGCCGCGGCGCGCTACACCGCGCAGGTCAATTCCTCCGGGCTCGGCCATGTCGTGGTGACGGGCAAGCCCAAGTGCTTCGTCCATGCCGCGGCCGGCGGGCCGGTGGAGTGCGGCGGCTCCTGACGACGCTCGCGGGCGGCGTAGTCTCCCTCTCCCTTTGGGAGAGGAGCATCGCGAAGCGATGGGAAGGGTGAGGGCCGCAACGAAATGCCGCACTGGCGGCTGCCCTCATCCGGCGCTTCGCGCCACCTTCTCCCAAAGGGAGAAGGATTTTTGCCGTCGCTCCAGAACGCCGCGATTCAACTACCCGGCGGACATGTCATGATCGCACCGGCTCTTTCCTACCGTGAAGCATGAAACTCCGGCACGGCTGCGACCCCGTCGTCACCGCGTCGCGTCTTGTTCCGGCGCGTGCATTTTCCCTGCCAATTCCCTGCCAGCGTCGCGCCAAGCCACGGGAATAAAACGACAAGTTGGATCTGGCAGGGAAATAAAAAATGTCGCGGCCGATGGCAGCGAAAAACGCGGCGCTTTTACGCCGCTCTACACCAGCCCCAGCGCCGCGAGCTTGCCGATCAGCGCAGCGGGCAATGCGTCGCCGCTGCTGATGTCGCCACCCAGATCGGCCGGCGCATCGGCGTCCTCAAGATAGCGCCACCCTTGGTGCGCGCGCTTTGGCCGGCCCTGGGTCAGCACGAGATGCGGGTCGAGATGGATCGCGACGCGCCCGCCCTCGGCCTCGCCAAACGACAGGATCGGTGAGCGCGCGACCAGGCTATGCTTGATGATCCAGAACAAGGATCCCTGCCCGGCAATTTCGACATGCCGTTTGGGCAGATAACGCGTGGTGAGGAACACCGGCCCCGCCGCCGCACGCTCGAGCAAGCGCTCGGCAAGATGCTCGACGCCCGACGCGCCGAACGCGACCTTGGTGAGATGAAGTGGCACGCCGGCGATGTGGGGCTGGCGCCGCTAGGCGCCAAGGCCCCACAAGGTGGCGAGGCCGAGAAACGAGAAGAACCCCATCACATCGGTCATCATCGTCACGAACACCGCGGACGACACCGCCGGATCGATGTCGAGCCGGTCGAGCGTCACCGGGATCAGCACCCCCGACAGTCCGGCGATGAGGTTGTTGATCACCATCGCCATCGCGATGACGATCGCCAGATTCTCGTTGTGGAAGATCAGCAGCGTGCCCAGCCCGACCAGGATCGCCAGCATCGCGCCATTGGCCATGGCGATGCGGAATTCGCGCAGGATCATCCGGCTGGTGTTCGAACTGGTCAGCTGGTTGGTGGCGAGCGCGCGCACCACCACCGCCAGCGTCTGCGTGCCGGCATTGCCGCCCATACCCGAGACGATCGGCATCAGCACCGCGAGCAGCGCATAGCGCGCGATCTCGCCCTGGAAGGCACCGACCACCGAGGCGGCGAGCATCGCCGTGCCGAGATTGACCACCAGCCAGGTGATGCGCGTCCGCACCGTCAGCGCGATCGGCTCGTTGATGTCGCCCTCGCCCGCGCCCGACAGCCGCGTGATATCCTCGCCGGCCTCCTGCTGGATGATGTGGACGATGTCGTCGACGGTGATCATCCCGACCAGCCGCCCCCCGGCATCGACCACCGCGGCCGAGATCAGCGCATATTTCTGGAAGCGCAACGCGACCTCTTCCTGGTCCATGTCGACCGGGATCAGCGTCTGCTCGCGCTTCATCACATCCGCCATCGGGATCGCGCGCGGCGTGCGCAAAATCCATGACAGCTGGCAGGTGCCGACCGGCTTGTGCGCCGGGTCGACGATGAAGATTTCCCAGAAATCGGTGGTCAGCTCTTCATGGCCGCGCAGATAATCGATCGCGTCGCCGACCGACCAATGCTCGGGCACCGCGATCAGCTCGCGCTGCATCAGGCGCCCGGCGGATTCCTCGGGGTAGGACAGCGCTTCCTCGATCGCGGCGCGATCGTCGGGGTCGAGCGCGCGGAGCACCTCGCGCTGGTCGGCGGCGTCCATGTCCTCGATGATCGCGACGGCATCGTCGGTATCGAGTTCGGCGGCGATGTCGGCGACCTGGTGCGGGTCGAGCGCATCGATCAGGTCCTCGCGGACATAATCGTTCATCTCGGCGAAGACGTCGCCGTCGAGCAGGTCGGAGATCGCCTTGGCGAGCGCGGCGCGTTCCTCGCGCGGGGTCAGTTCGAACAGGTCGGCGAGATCGGCCGGGTGGAGCGGCTCGACCAGCGCGCGTGCGCCATCGGCATCGCCGGCATCGACCGCGTCGAGCACCGCACGGACGAATTCGGGCTTGAGCCGGTCGTCCTCGTCGAGCTGGTTGGTCTCGATCTCGGCGTCGATCTCGGGGGAGAGTTCGGTCTCGCTCATCGTCCGACCTCCTGCCGATGCTTCGCGTCGTCGGGCGATAACCGCATTCCGTGCGGTTTGCCAGCGCCGCCGGAGGCCGCTAGGGGCACCGCCATCCCCTTACTTTCTACCGGAGCTTGCCGACATGGCCGATACCCCCGAAACCCTCACCCTCACGCTCGCGACGGGCGATGTGAAGATCAAGCTGCGCCCCGATCTCGCGCCGAACCATGTCGCGCGCATCGTCGAACTCGCCAATGACGGCTTCTATGACGGCGTCGTGTTTCACCGCGTGATCCCGGGCTTCATGGCGCAGGGCGGCGATCCGACCGGCACCGGCATGCACGGCTCGAAGAAGCCTGATCTCGCCGCCGAATTCTCCAAGGAACCGCATGTCCGCGGCGTCGCCTCGATGGCCCGCGCGCAGAGCCCGAACTCGGCCAACAGCCAGTTCTTCATCTGCTTCGACGATGCCCGCTTCCTCGACGGTCAGTACACCGTATGGGGCGAAGTGACCGAAGGCATGGAACATGTCGACGCACTCCCCAAGGGCGAGCCGCCGCGCGAGCCGGGCAAGATCATCACCGCGCGCGCCGCCTGATTCGAACTGCCGGGTCCGGTCGAGGCCGGACCCGGCAACGCCTACAGGACGCGCCTGACCTGCAGGTAGAGATAGCTGCCGCGCCGGGTCGTCCGATCTTCGCGGTACAGCAAGGGTGCCGCGTCGCGCGGCCCGGCATAGACGTCGCGCAGCGTGCGAAACGATCCGTTGGTGGCATTGCCGAGATCAAGCCGCAGCGTCGTCGTCGCCGACGGCTTCCACTGGCCATAGATCGACATGAAGGGCTGCGCGATTACCGTGCGGACCTGGCTGCTGCGATAGGTCGTGAAGTGGTCGACATTGCAGTCATGGCTGACGCCGTAGGAGAAGCGGCCGCGCTTCAGATCCTGGCTGAACGAAACGAGGCAGGTGAAGGGCTGGCTATAGGCGAGCGGCCGGCTCAGGCGCGTCAACGGGTCGGTCACGCGCGAACTGGTCCATGATCCGCGCAGGTTGAGCAACGAGCCCTTCCAGCCGAGCCGATCGAAGGGCAGCGTAAGGTTGATCCGCGCCTGGTCCTGCGTACCGGTGCCGATATTCCCCGTCGCGTCGAAACCGCCGAGCAGCGGTATGACGTCGATAACGTCCCGGTAGGCGATGTGGCTCGCGGTCAGCTCGATCACGCCCTTGTTCCAGAAGCGGTGTTCATACACCGCCTCGAACACGGTATCGCGCTGCGGCCGGAGATCGGCATTGCCGCCCGTCACGGTGCCGAGGGTGATTTCGGTCGACGCGGCGAAGTCGCCGAAATTGAGCTGGCCGACCTCCTTCTCGACGCGCAGGCGCAGCTGGTTGCCGGCCGAGGCCAGCCAGGTCAGCTGCGCGCGCGGTTTGGGATAGGTGAACGACCTGCTGCTGTTGGTGTCGCCGGCCTGGGCGATTCGCGAGACTTCGACGCGCAATCCGGCCTCGGCGGTCAGCCGCGTGCCGGGATGCCACGTCGCCTGGGCGAAGCCCTCACCGCGCGTTTCGCTGACCAGGATCGCGGCATTGGGTAACGGCACGTCGTTCCCCTGCTCGGCATAGCGCGTCGCGCTGCGGAGGAAATTATAGGCAATCTCGCCACCTGCCTCGAATGCCCATCGGGTATCGGGATGGAAGCGATAAACGCCCCGCAGCACGCTCTCGCCGCTGGTCGAGGCGCTGTCGAAGGTCGAACGGTCGGTGCCGCTCGACCCGTCCGCGGCATAGTCGGTGTGGCCGAAGCGTTGCAGCCCGGTCAGTTCGAGTTCGCTGCGCGGGCCGAGCTTGCCGGTCCAGTTGAGGCCGAACTCGCCGCTCGGATTTGATGTACGGTCGGTGACTTGTTCGCCGTCGCCGGCCCCGGCGATGATCGTGGTTCGCTGCGCGGTCGACAGGCCGGTATAGTCGAACAGCGCATTGACGCGCAGCTTGCCGCCCAGCGCGGGCCGTTCGAGCGTGCCGCGCAGATTGAGATCGCGATATTGGTCATGGAGGTCCAGCGCCGCGCGTTGCATCAAGCTGTCATCAGCACCGCTCCGCATCCGCATGCCGCGTGTGGTTTGTCCGCTGCGGTCGTTGGTCGCCGAGATTGCGAGTTCGGTCTGTCTGTCGTCGGCGCGTTTGGCATATTGTGCCTTCAGCAACGGGGCGATGAAGCCGTCGGGATAGGCATAGGCGTTTGCCTCGACGACGATCTCGGCTTTGGCGCCACGCCGCAACACGACATTGGCGAGAACCGCCCGGCCCTGCATGTCGATGCCGGGCGCGCCGCCGCGGATCAGTTCGATACGCTCGACGCCAGCGGCGGAAATACGGCGAAGGACCGCGTCGAGCGTGTCGCTCTTGGAGGTCGGTCGCGCGCCATCGATCAGCACATTGCCGGCGGCCCCCGCAAGGCCGCGCGAATCCGGGTTGCCGATATCGAGCACGAAGCCGGGGAGCCGCCCGATCATGTCGAGCGCGGTGGTCGCGCCCGCATCGATGAAGAACGCGGCGGGAAAGACCAGCACGCCTTGGTCGGTCGCGGCGGTCGGCGGTGCCTGTTGCGCCGATAGCATCGCGGGGAGGATGACGCTCAATCCGGCGACCAGCGCCCAAATAGGATGCATCGATTCCCCCCCCGGTCGGTGCAGTGCCGAACGAGCGGCGCACAAGCGGCCAGGCTATGGCAACTTTTCTAAACCGTCGCTGAACGAAAAAGGTCGGCGGGAGATATATTTAGAGCCAATATGGTGGTTAAATCGATGGATCGGCGAGCGTCGCGATCAGCCAGTCATGGAACAGCCGCACCGGGCGCTGCGTCAGCGCCCGCGGGCGGCAGACGAAATAATAGCTGTACGGGCTCTCGACCGAGATGCCGAACAGCCGCGCCAGCCGCGGATCGTGCGCGTCCTCGAAATGGCTTTCGTGCATGAAGGCCACGCCCAGCCCCTGCGCCGCCGCCTCGAGCATCAACGCGCCCGAATCGAAATGATCGGTCGCCGCCGGTTCGAGATCGTCGAGGCCTGCGGCGCGGCGCCAGGCGGTGAAGGTGTCGGGCATGTCGCGGTGGACCAGCGCGGTGAGCCTGGCGAGCTGCTCGGGCCGCGTCACCGGATCGGCGCCTTCCAGCAGCGACGTCGCGCCGATGACATAAACCGAATTGCGATCGAGCCGCTTGGCGTAGAGCGATGGGTCGACGTCCCGCACCAGCGCGATCACCGCGTCGAGCCCGTCGCCAAGTCGTGACACGCCATGCCCGGCGGTATCGATGTCGAGATGCAACTCGGGGTGGCGCGCACGCAGTTCGGCGAGGTGCGGGAACAGGCGCTGCGACGCGAACAGCGGCAGGATGCCGAGCCGCAGCCGCAGCACGTCGGTGCTGCTGGTCATCGTCTCGACCGCGTCGCTCAATGAATCGAGCGCCGGCGCGATCTGCTGGAGCAAGCGCTCGCCATCGGCGTTGAGCACCACCGCCTGGTGGCGGCGATCGAACAACGGGCGGCCGATGAAGCGTTCCAGCGCCTGGACACGGCGGCTGAGCGCCGGCGCGGACAGCGCCAGTTCCTCCGCGGCGGCCTTGATCGAGCCGAGTCGCGCGACCTGCACGAACGCCTCGATTGCGGTCAACGGCGGCAAACGACGCATTCATCCCCTCCCTCTTGTGCGGTGCACTACATACCGGTGACACGAAAAATGCCGTCAAAGGAGGGAAAAATCCACCCTCGAATGCATTTTACGCAATCAACTCGTTTCTTTTCGCACTTGCACAATAAATTGTCGTGATACACATACGGGGTGCCTTTCAGGCATCCTCTCCTAAAACTTTCACGGCCGATCCTGCGGGGTCGGCCTTTTTTTGTGCTTTGCCAACTGGCCGTGGCGGCAATCGCCGGCCAGCCCTCGTATCTCGGAACCTTCGCTCCTACCTACGCGCTGTCCGGCACGTGAAAGGTAGATCGATGGCTGACAGCGAAGCGCCACTTCGGAAATTGCAGGTCGCCAATGCGCGCCCCGAAGACAGCGGGCGTGGTCTGGCGCATGTGCCGCGCGCGATGATGGCCGCGCTCGGCATTGCCGAGGGCGACGTGATCGAGATCGTCGGCAAGGCGACCACGGCGGCGCGCGCGGTCGCGCCCTATGCCGAGGATGAGGGGCTGGAGATCGTCCGCATCGACGGCCTGCAGCGCGCCAATGCCGGCGCTGGCTCGGGCGATTTCGTCGAGATCCGCAAGGCCGAATCGAAGCCCGCGACGCGCGTGGTGTTCGCGCCCGCACAACAGAATCTGCGATTGCAGGGCTCGTCCAACGCGCTCAAGCGGACCTTTTTCGGGCGTCCGCTGACGCAGGGCGACGTCGTCGCCACCGCCGGGCATCAGCGCGTCCAGGATATCCCGGCGGGCGTGCGCCAGTTCATGAACGCGCCGGCCTATGCCCTGCAGGAGATCCGCCTCGCGGTGATCGGCACGACGCCGCGCGGCGTCGTCCATGTCGACGAGAATACCGAGATCGAGCTGCGTCCCGAATATGAGGAGCCCAAGGAAGCGCGCCGCGCCGACGTCACCTATGACGATATCGGCGGCATGGGCCCGACGATCGACCAGCTGCGCGAGATGGTCGAATTGCCGCTGCGTTATCCCGAACTGTTCCAGCGGCTCGGCGTCGATCCGCCCAAGGGGGTGTTGCTGCATGGGCCGCCCGGCACCGGCAAGACGCGCCTCGCGCGCGCCGTCGCCAATGAAAGCGCGGCCGAGTTCTTCCTGATCAACGGCCCCGAGATCATGGGTTCGGCCTATGGCGAATCCGAAGGCAAGCTGCGTCAGGTGTTCGAGGACGCGGCGAAGAGCGCGCCGTCGATCGTGTTCATCGACGAGATCGATTCGATCGCGCCGAAGCGCGGCCAGGTGTCGGGCGAGGCCGAGAAGCGGCTTGTCGCGCAGCTGCTCACGCTGATGGACGGGCTCGAATCGCGCGCCAACATCGTCGTGATCGCGGCGACCAACCGCCCCGAGGCGATCGACGAGGCGTTGCGCCGGCCGGGCCGGTTCGATCGCGAGATCGTCGTCGGCGTGCCCGACGAGCGCGGCCGCCGCGAGATTCTCGGCATCCATACCCGCGGCATGCCGCTGGGCGACAAGGTCGATCTCGACGAGCTGGCGCGCACCACCTACGGCTTTGTCGGCGCCGATCTCGCCGCGCTGGCGCGCGAGGCGGCGATCGAGGCGGTGCGCAAGCTGATGCCCCGGCTCGATCTCGCCGAGGGGACGATTCCACCCGAAATCCTCGATACGCTGGCGGTGACGCGCGAGGATTTCCTCGACGCGCTGAAACGCGTCCAGCCCTCGGCGATGCGCGAGGTGATGGTCGAGGCGCCGCGCGTCCGCTGGGAAGATGTCGGCGGGCTCGACAGCGCGCAGGAGCGCCTCAAGGAAGGCGTCGAGCTGCCGCTCAAGGACCCCGACGCGTTTCGCCGCCTCGGCATCCGCCCCGCCAAGGGCTTCCTGCTCTACGGTCCGCCCGGCACCGGCAAGACCTTGCTGGCCAAGGCGGTGGCGCGTGAGGCGCAGGCCAATTTCATCGCCACCAAGTCGAGCGACCTGCTGAGCAAATGGTATGGCGAGAGCGAGCAGCAGATCGCCAAGCTGTTCGCCCGCGCGCGCCAGGTCGCACCATGCGTGATCTTCATCGACGAACTCGATTCGCTGGTGCCGGCGCGCGGCGGCGGGCTGGGCGAGCCGCAGGTGACCGAGCGCGTGGTTAACACGATCCTCGCCGAGATGGACGGGCTGGAGGAACTTCAGGCCGTGGTGGTGATCGGCGCGACCAACCGGCCCAATCTGATCGATCCGGCATTGCTCCGGCCCGGGCGGTTCGACGAACTGGTCTATGTCGGCGTGCCCGATGCGGCCGGGCGGCGGCGTATCCTCGGCATCCAGACGCGCAAGATGCCGCTGGCGGGCGATGTCGATCTCGATGCCGTCGCGGCCAAGACCGATCGCTTCACCGGTGCCGATCTCGAGGACGTCGTGCGCCGTGCCGGCCTCGTCGCGCTGCGTCGCTCGCTCGATGCCCGCGAGGTGTCGATGGCCGACTTCCTCGCCGCGCTCGAGGATTCGCGCGCCTCGGTGACGCCGGAGATGGAGAAGGACTATGAGCAGATGGGCGCGCGGCTCAAGCAGGACGCCGCGTCGCTCCAGCCGCTCGGCTTCATCTCGCCCGGTCAGCTGCGGCCGCGCGATGCGGACGGCAGCTGATCGCCCGGCGGCTCAGCGCTGGTCGCGCAGCGTGAACCAGGCATAGCCGAACAGCGCGAGCAGCGCCGCGGCGGCGGTGAGATAGGGCAGGGCATGGCTCGCCTCGTACAGGCCGACGCCGAGCGACGGCCCGAGTACGAACGACGCGCCGTTGACGCTGGTCACCTTGCCCGCGACGGAGCCCTGCGCCTGCTGGCCGACCGCGAGCGACGCGCCTGCGGTGAAGCCGGGGCGGGTGAAACCGAAGCCGAGGCTGGCCAGGCCATAGGCGACCGCGATGGTGTAGAGCGAGGTGGCGATGCCGGTCAGCGCCAGCCCGACCGCCGCCAGTACCAGCCCCGACAGGACGAGCTGGCGCGGGCTGAGGTTGAGCAGCGGGATGATGCCCCATTGAGCGAGGAGCGACGCGCCGGCGCCCATGATCAGCACCATGCCGGTCGGCTCGATCGCCAGCGCGGGGGTGAGGTTAAGCCGGTCGATGACGAGGAAACCGATCGCCTGGCTGGTCATCGCCTGGGCATGCCCCATCACCAGCCCGGCGAGCATCCAGCCGCGGATGCGCGGGTCGCGGAAGCGGACCTGCTCGCTATCGGGCTGCATCGCGGCGGCGACGCTGGCGCCGGTCGGCGCACCGCCGATCGAGGGATAGGCGCTCGACGCGCCATGCGTGCCGGGCTGCGGCGTGCGGTCGTCGGGCAACTGCGTGCGCACCGCGACGTACATCGCCGCGCCGAAGATCGCGAACACGAAGGCGGGGCCGGCAAGGCCGATTTCGACCCCGCCGACCTGGCCGAGGCGCAGGAACGGCGCGATCGCCGGGCCGAGGATCGTGCCCAGCCCGAAGGCCGAGGCGAGCAAGGTCAGCGCCTTGGTACGCTCCTCGCGCGTCGTCTCGCCCGCCACAACCGCCTGCACCGCGGGCGGCGCGGCGCTGCCGAAGGTGCCGTAGATCAGCCGCCCGGCGATGAAGAGGATGAACGCCGCCGTGCCGCCGATCCAGCCATTGATCCCGGCAGTGAGGAACAGCCCGCACAACAGCAGCGAGATCGCGAAGCCGCCAAGCCCGAGCAGGATCATCGCGCGGCGGCCATGCGTGTCGGAGCGCGCCGCCCAGAAGGGCGCGGCGATCACCCATAACAGCGCCGAGACCGAAAAGGCCGCCGCCACCGCGCTGTCTTTGACATGGAGCGAGCGGCCGAGCGCGGGCAGCACCGATTGCAACGCGGTGTTGCCCGCCGCGATGGTCAGCATGACCATGAACAGCAGCGCGAATTCGCGGTTGATCGCGGTCGGCGTCCTCATGCGGCGCCCCAGCGATAGTCGCGCGTGACGCCCGCCACCACGACCTCATAGCGCCGATACCAGCGCGCGCGCCCGGCGTCGCGGATCGCCTTGTGCTCGGGGTGGTTCTTCCAAGCGAGCGCGCTGGCCTCGTCGGCCCAGTAGCTCAGCGTGATACCGACGCCGTCGGCACCGCGCACGCTGTCATGGCCGCAATAACCCGGCTGGACCGCCGCGAGCGCGACCATTGCGTCGGCGGCGGCGGCATAGCCGTCGTCATCCGCGTCGGTCCGTTCCGACACGAAGATCACCACAATCTGGCCGTTCCGTTCGTCGTGCATGCGCCCCGATTAAGCGCTTCCCCTCCTGGCGCAAGCATTTGCGACATACCGATTGAACCTATGGGCTTGCATGTTTGTTACGGCTTTGCGACGAGCGTCGCGAACTCCCGGGAATGGTACAGAGGGATCGCCAGTGACAATTTCGACTGCTGCCGCCAGACGACAGCGCCGGGCAGCCGCCGGCGTGCCCTCGCCATGGGGCATGTTCCTGCGCGGTTTCTTCAAGCATCCTGTGATGGTCGGCTCGGTCGTGCCGTCGTCGGGCGTGTTGATCCGCAAGATGCTCGGACCGGTCGACTGGGCCAACACCAAGCTGTTCGTCGAGTACGGCCCCGGCGTCGGCACCTTCTGCCGTCCGATCCTCGAGCGGCTGGCGCCCGATGCCAAGCTGATCGCGATCGACACCAACCCCGATTTCATCCGCTATCTGCGCCACGACATCACCGATCCGCGCTTTGCCGCGGTCAACGGCTCGGCCGCCGATGTGCGCGCGATCGTCGCCGATCATGGCTTCGACGCGGCTGACTATGTGTTGTCCGGCCTGCCCTTTTCGACATTGCCCGAAGGCGTCGGCCCGGCGATCGCCGCCGCGACGCATGACGTGCTGCGTCCGGGCGGCGCTTTCCTGGTCTATCAGTTCTCGCCCAAGGTGAAGGACTTCATCGACCCGCATTTCGCGCGAATCGACCATGACATGGAATGGCTGAACGTGCCCCCGGCGCAGCTCTACTGGGCGTGGAAGGACTGACGGCGGCTCGGGATGGGAGCGGGGTGACATCTGCCTGAACGCCCTCCCAGCCGTTCGTTTCGAGCGAAGTCGAGAAACCTGGCGGAGCGCTTGTTGCCGTTTCTCGACTGCGCTCGAAACGAACGGGTTAGACTAAAGTCGCCGCGAGCCTAGCGTTCGTCGGCGTTAAGCCGCCGGGTGACGTTGAAGTCGACCACCGTCATGACGAAGAACGCGCCGGCCTGTTTGACCCGCATCCACCAGCTCGTCCGCGCCTTGTAGAGGGCCGAAGTGATCCGTTCGGATTGCGCGACCTCGCCGTCCATATAGGCGCGGGCGTGCGCCGCAAAGGCCGCGTCGTCGATCCGCAGCATCATCTCGAGATTGAGGAACAGGCTGCGGATGTCGTAATTGGCCGAGCCGATATAGACCACGTCGTCGATCACGAAGAGCTTGGTGTGGAGCTTGGTCGGCTGATATTCGTAAATCTCGACGCGCTTGCGCAGCAGCCCGGCATAGGTGAAGCGCGAGGCGAGGATCGCCGCCGGATGATCGTTCTTGGCCGGCAGCACGATGCGCGCGCGACCGCGCTGCCCGATGCGGTCGAGCCGCCGCAGCATGCCGGGGTTGGGGGCGAAATAACCCGCGACGAGATCGACGCGCTGCGCGCTCTCCATGTCGCGCTTGACCGCCAGCGCCCAGGGCGACAGCCGCCGCGCCGGGCCGCCGAACAGCCAGCGCGTCTTGCCGGCCGGCTGGCTCCACCGCGCGAGCGCGCGGCGCAGTCCGCGCAGCGGCGGGCGCGGCCGCCGTGCCCAACGGGCGAGCGCATCGAAATAACCGGTGATATGTTGCGCCGCCGGCCCCTCGACCAGCAGCCCGAGATCGCGCCATGCCTGTTCGGCCGGCGTTCCGAAATAGCTGTCCTCGACGTTGAACCCGCCGATGATCGCGCGCGCCTCGTCGGCCAGCGCGAGCTTCTGGTGGTTGCGCAGCAGATAGCGCCGGCCCCAGCTCGGCACGAAGCGGCAGACATCGACGCCGGCGTCGCGCATCGGCGCGAAGAAGCCGTTCTGCTCGGCCCCCTCGCTGCCCAGGCCGTCGATAATCAGCGAGACCGCGACGCCGCGCGCCTGCGCCGCGATCAGCGCGTCGCGCACCCGTGTCCCCGCCGCGTCGTCGACATAGATGTAATAGATCACGCGCAGGCTCTGCGTCGCACCCTCGATCAGCCCGAGCAACGCGTCGAGCCGGCGCGGGCCGGTGTCGAGCATGGTCAGCCGGTTGCCATCGACCATGAAGCTGGGTTGGGGCGGGGGATTCTCCATGACGCGCGGAGCTTTGCTGGAGCGTGGCGACGGTGGCAAGCGGGCGATTTTCTTGACTCTCGCGCTTGTGCCGCCTAGATCGCACGCCTTCACGTCATCGTCACCCAAAGGAAGCCATTCATGGCGCGCGTCACCGTCGAGGATTGCGTCGACAAGATTCCCAACCGCTTCGATCTGGTGCTGTTCGCAGCGCAGCGCGCGCGGCAGATTTCCGGCGGGGCCGAGCTGATGGTCGATCGCGACCGCGACAAGAACCCGGTCGTCGCGCTGCGCGAGATCGCCGAAGAGCTGGTGCACCCGGTGCACCTCGAAGAGGCAGTCGTGTCGGGCCTGCAGAAGGTCCAGGTCGACGACGACGATACGCCCGATGAGATCGGCAGCCTCGCGGCCTCGGCCGAGGCACTGCGCCTCACCGCCGCCGCCCCGCCGCGCAACCAGAATCTGGGCGGCGATTACGAGGGGTAAGCACGAGGCAGCGATTTAGCGGAGCTAAATCGCGTTTCAGCCGAGTGCCGGCCGGCGCGCCCGTAGGGCGCGACCGACGACGTGGCTTTGCCGCGGCGCGAACCTGGATGGCGCACTTCTTCTGGCCTCCCCGGCTTTCTTCTGGCTTCCCCGGCGAAGTGTACAGACCGGGGAGATGGTGGACGGGTGTTCGGAGACATGGTGGACACATCGGCATGGAGGATTAGCCATGCCGTTCAAGGAGTGTTCGCTGATGTCGGAGCGCGAAGAGTTTTGTCGCCTGGCAGCGATGCCTGATGCGAACAAGCGCGAGCTTTGTCGGCGCT
>NZ_JAXOJP010000046.1:0-28079 GCF_036663795.1 Parasphingomonas halimpatiens | reverse complement strand
GGCTACTACGGAAAACCCGGCCCGGTCGTCATGCTCAACGGATGGCTCGAAATCCAGGCCGCTAAACGTGCCATCCAAACCCTCGGATACCAGACCAATGTGTGAATCTGGTAGCCCTAAAGGGGAGGGGCTAAGAATACCGCTTGCTGGCCTTCGAGATGGCGCGGAAGTCGCATGCCGGATTGCCCGTCCCCTCCACAGGCGAAAAGCGAGATTGGCAATTCGGGATGACCGCGCGCCCGGCTTCCCGTAAAGTGCGACGATGACCTCCCCCAGCTCCCCCCGCCCCGCGCTCGCCTATCACCACACCCCCGGCACCGGACCGACCATCGTCTTCCTGCCCGGCTACGCCTCGGACATGGCCGGCACCAAGGCGGTCGCGCTCGAGGCCTGGGCGAGGGCGGCGGGCCGCGCCTTTCTGCGCTTCGATTATGGCGGATGCGGGCAGAGCGAGGGTGCGTTCGAGGAGCAGACCTTTGCCGGGTGGCGCGACGATGTGATCGAGATGCTCGACCAGTTGGTCGAGGGGCCGGCGGTACTGGTCGGATCGTCACTGGGCGGCTGGCTGATGCTGGTCGTGGCGCGTGACCGGCCGGAAAAGGTCGCCGCGCTGGTCGGCATCGCCCCCGCGCCCGACTTCACCGACTGGGGCTTCACCACCGACGAGAAGCTGGCCTTGTTGCAGGAGGGGCGGATAGAACGCCCCTCGCCGTACAGCGACAGTCCTACCATCTATACCAAGGCCTTCTGGCAATCGGGCGAGGCGCACCGGCTGATGTTCGGCGAGATCGCAATCGACGTGCCGGTGCGCCTGCTGCAGGGCATGAAGGACAAGGATGTGCCGTGGCACCGCACCGGTCGACTGGCCGAGCTGCTTCGTTCAGCCGATGTGCAGACGCTGCTGATCAAGGATGGTGACCACCGCCTGGCGCGCGACGAAGATATCGCGCTGCTGATTCGCGCCGTCGAGGAAGTGCTGCCCCGCCGATGATCATCCTGCCGCTGCTGCTCGCTACCGCCGCCCAGGCACCCCGCCCCAAAGCGGCACCGCCGCCCGCGCCTTCGCCGACCGAACAGCGCTTCAATCGCTGCGTCGAACTCGCCACCAGCGACCCGGCCGGTGCCGAGCGCGAGGCGAGCAACTGGCAGTTGCAGGGCGGCGGCTTTCTCGCGCGGCAATGCCTCGGCATCGCCTATGCCTCCGAGCTACGCTGGAGCGCCGCCGCCGCCGAATTCGAGGCCGGCGCCAACGCCGCCGAAATCGCGCATGACGTCCGCGCGTCCAATTACTGGGCGCAGGCCGGCAATGCCTGGCTCGCCGGCGGCACCCCGGCCAAGGCGATCTCGGCGCTCAACGCCGCACTGGCGCCGGCGACGTTGGTCGGGCTGGCGCGCGGCGAGGCCGAGCTCGACCGCGCGCGCGCTGCGGTGGCGATCGGCGACACCGCCTCGGCGCGGCGCGACATTGACCGCGCGCTGGTCGATGCGATCGACGATCCGCTCGCCTGGTTGCTGTCGGCAACGCTGGCGCGACGGATGAATGACCTGCCGCGCGCCATGCACGACATTGCCGAGACGCTGCGCCGCGCCGGCGACGATGCCTCGGCACTGCTCGAAGCGGGCAATATCGCCGCGCTGTCGGGCGACGAAGCCGGCGCCAAGAGTAGCTGGACGCGCGCCGCGCAGCTCCGCCCCGACAGCGACGCCGGGCGCGCGGCAATCGCGGCGCTGCGGCAGTTCGATACGCCGGCGCCGGCCAAGGCGACGCCCTAGACATTCATCGTCGCGGCATTTTACTGACGAGCCGCAGCCACCTTGCAGCGCCAAGCGTTGGCATGTGTCGTCCAGCGCGAAAAAGAGAATCCATGTTTCACGTCGATTACGATCACCGCGCCAATTGCGTAACCCTGCGCGTCGCGGGTTTCTGGAAGCCCGAGGACGTCACCGCGCTCGCCCGGGCGGTGGGCGCCAAGGTGAGCGAGGCGCGCGCCGTCCGCGAGGATTTCGACGCGATCGTCGAATCGCTCGACTTCCCGGTCCGGGCGAATGACGTCGCCGATCTGCTCGCCAATATCATGCGCGCCGGCATGTCGCAGACGAGCGGGCGCGCGGCGATCGTCGTCAGCAGCCAACTCAACAAGGCGCAGGCCGAGCGTACGCTGGCGCACCCGCGGTTGCGCGTCTTCCTGACGGTGCAGGAGGCGCGGGCGTGGCTGGCTAGCCCGGCGTGATCGATCGCCGGTCGGCCTCGGCGCGTTACAGATAGCCGGCCAATTGTTCGAACACCCGTTACAGGCCCGGATTGTCCGATTGCCCGCGCAAGCTGTCCAGCGCCTGACTCGTGTCCAACATATATTCGGAAACATCCGACGCCGTCGCGCAGCGCTGCCCGCCCAGCGAACGAACGAGGTTACCCGCCGCGCGGTTCTCGGTGAGAATCTGCACCTCCAGCGCGGCGATCTTCTCGAGCCGGCAATTGATCAGCAACACCGCGGTCAGCATCCGCGCCAGGCCCAGGCCATGAAAGGCATCGACGATCGCCACCGAGAACTCGCCCGTCCGGCTGTGCTCGCCGGCGCGAATCGCATGCACCGCGCCGATCGCCGGATGCTCGGCATCGCCCGTCAATATCGCCCCCCAGGCGATGTGACGGTGCCCGTCGACGTCGAGCAGCCGATGCATGACAGGGTCCGATGGCATCGGCTGGCCGGAGAAAAAACGCAGATAGCGCGAGCGCGACGAAAGCTGCTCGATGCCGTGCCGCATGCGCGCTTCATCGCTGGGCCGGACCGTCCGGATGCAGATCTCCCGGCCATCGGCCAGCCAGCTATGGATCACCACATCGGCGATGCTTTGCTGAGGCGCGGGCGCTGTCATGGGGATATTCTAGCATCGCACGCGCGGAGTTCCATCGTCGCGGCACTGGCACCGCCGCCCGCGCGCGCCTATCTCCCGCCCGAACGCATGGAGGCGCCCAATGAAATATCTCCACACCATGATTCGCGTCAGCGACCCGGACGCGACGCTCAAATTCTTCGAACTGCTCGGCCTCAAGGAGCTGCACCGCTTCGACAATGAGAAGGGACGCTTCACGCTGATCTTCCTCGCCGCGCCCGGCGACGAGGATGCGCAGGTCGAGCTGACGCACAATTGGGACCCGGAACCTTACGGCGAAGGCCGCAATTTCGGCCATCTCGCCTACCGCGTCGACAATATCTACAAGACCTGCCAGCGGCTGATGGACGGCGGCGTGACGATCAACCGCCCGCCGCGCGACGGGCACATGGCGTTCGTCCGCACCCCCGACAATATCTCGATCGAGCTGCTCCAGGACGGCCAACTGCCGCCGGCCGAGCCCTGGGTCTCGATGCCCAACACCGGCATCTGGTAGGATGGTCGCGGCGGTCCGCGCATTCCTGGCGCTGACCGGCGCGCGCCTGCCGATCGTGCAGGCGCCGATGGCCAATTTTGCCGGGGTTGCGCTGGCCATCGCCGCGCGCGACGCCGGCGGGGTTGGCTCACTGCCCTGCGCGGTGCTCGATCCAGCCGCAATCATCGCCCAGGCGGCGGAGGTTCGCGCCGCGTCGTCCGGGCCGCTCAACCTCAACTTCTTCGCGCACCGGCTGGGGCCGCAGCGCGACGATGCGGCGTGGCGTGCACGGCTCGCGCCCTTCTACGCCGCCGAAGGGGTCGGTCCGCCCGAAACCCCGCCGCCGCTGCGCCGCCCGTTCGATGACGCCGCGGCCGAGGCGGTCGCGGCAGTGCGGCCCGAGATCGTCAGTTTCCATTTCGGCCTGCCCGACGATGCGCTGCTTGCCCGCGTCCGCGCGAGCGGCGCGCTGATCTTCGGCAATGCCACCAATGTCGCCGAGGCACGCTGGCTCGCGGCACGCGGCTGCGATGCGATCATCGCGCAGGGCTTCGAGGCGGGCGGCCATGCCGGGCATTTCCTCCACGGCCACCGCCCGGTCGGGCTGCTCGCGCTGGTGCCGCAGATCGCCGATGCGACGCATCTGCCGGTGATCGCCGCCGGCGGCATCGCCGACGAACGCGGCACGGCGGCGGCGATCGCGCTCGGCGCAGCGGCAGTCCAGGTCGGCACCGCCTATCTCGTCGCGCCGGAAAGCGGCGTGAGCGCGGTCCACCGCGCCGCGCTGGCCGGGGCGAGCGCCGACGACAGCGTCTTCACCAACCTGTTCACCGGCGGGCTCGCCCGCGGCCTGCGCAACCGGCTGATCGATACGCTCGGTCCGATCGATCCCACAGCCCCGCTTTTCCCCTTCGCCAGCGCCGCGCTTGCCGCGCTCAAGGCGCGCGCCGAGGCCGAGGGGCGCGGCGATTACAGCAGCCTGTGGGCCGGCCAGGGCGTCGCGCTCGCCCGTACCGAACCCGCGCGCGCCATCACCGAACGGCTCGGCACCGCCGGGCTCAACGCTGGAGATATCCGATGACCGACCTCGAGATCGTCCGCATCCCGGCGCTGAGCGACAACTATATCTGGCTGGTGCACGATCCGGTCTCGAACGAGACATTGGTGGTCGATCCGGCCGAGGCCGACCCGGTCCTCGCCGAGGCGACGCGGCGCGGCTGGACGATCGGGCAAATCTGGAACACCCACTGGCACCCCGACCACACCGGCGGCAATGCCGCGATAAAGGCAGCAACCGGCGCGATTATCAGCGGCCCTGCGACCGAAGCCGAGCGTATCCCGACGCTCGACATCGCGCTGTCCGAGGGCGACACGCTGCGCCTCGGTGCCCATGTCGCGCAGGTGATCGAAACGCCGGGGCACACCACCGGCCATATCGTCTTCCACCTCGCAGACGATGAAGTGGCGTTCACCGGCGATACGCTGTTCGCCATGGGTTGCGGCCGGCTGTTCGAGGGCAATGCCGCGCAGATGTTCGACAATATGGCGAGACTCGCCGCGCTGCCCGACGCAACCACCATCTATTGCGCGCACGAATATACCCAGGCCAATGGACGCTACGCGCTGGTCGCCGAACCCGACAATGAAGCGATCGTCGAACGTATGCGCCATGTCGATGCGGCGCGCGCCAATGGCGAGGCGACGGTGCCGACGACGATCGGCGCGGAGCGCGCCACCAACCCGTTCCTGCGCGCGCTCTCGGCCGAACAGCTGGCAGAACGTCGCGCCGCAAAGGATGCTTTTTCCGGTTAATTGCGCTATGTATCATCTCGGGGGTGCAAGGAGTCGATCATGTACCGCGTCATCATAGCCACTGCCCTGTTGCTCGCCGGCTCGGCGGCGCTGTCGAAGGACAGCTATCGCGAACGCCAGGAAGCCCGCGACCGCACAGAACTGGCCAAGGCGCTCGACGGCTTCACCGCCGGCAAGCCGACCTCGTGCATCGACCCGCGCCGCATGAACGAAACCCAGCGCATCGGCGACACGATCATCTACAAGGCCTCGCGCCGTGAGCTGTACGTCAACGATACCGGTGGCGGCTGCTTCGGCCTGCGCAACGGCGATGCGATCGTGACCAAATCCTATACCGGCCAACTGTGTCGCGGCGATATCGTCACCACGGTCGATCTGCCGGCGCGTATCCCGAGCGGCAGCTGCGCGTTCGGCGACTTCATCCCGTATCGCAAGTGATCGTGCGGCCCGCGCTGCTGCTCGTCGCCCTGCTCGCGGCGGCGGCGCCGGCTGCAACGCATGAAGACGCGGTCGTCAAGACCTTTGCCGGGCGCGTCGCCGGGGCGCCGGTCAACTGCCTCAGCGCCGACCGCGCCGGCAATCTCCAGGCACTCGACGCGCGCACCCTGGTCTATCGCGAATCCGGGCGGCGCCTGTGGCGCAACGACCTGCCCGACGTCTGCCCCGGGCTCGACGACGATTCGATCATCGTCATCGAGCTTTACGGCACCGGGCCGTGCAAGGGCGACCATTTTCGCACGATCGAGCGCGGCGGCGGGAGCATCCCCGGGCCGATCTGCCGGCTGGGCAGTTTCGTGCCGTACGACAAGCCGAAGCCGTAGCGTCAAATCTGGTCGTTGATTTTCAAACCCCGTTCGTGCTGAGCTTGTCGAAGCACTGTTCTTATCTTCACCGTCGCAAAGGAAGGGCAGCCCTTCGACAAGCTCAGGGCGAACGGGGGTTGAACGCCTCGATCTTCCTGACACGACTACAGCGCACATCACACGAGACGCGGGGCAACCGGCTGGCTAGAAGCGCCGGGTGACGACCCCTGACAAAACCCCCCTCTGGCATTTCTGGATCGATCGCGGCGGCACCTTCACCGATGTCGTCGCGCGCGCGCCCGATGGCACCGCGACGGTGGTCAAGCTGCTGTCGGTCGACCCCGAACATTATGACGATGCCGCCGTCGCGGCGATCCGCCGGCTGACCGGGATCGCCGCCGGGCCGCTGCCGCCGGCCGATATCCGCATCGGCACGACGATCGCCACCAACGCTTTGCTCGAACGCACCGGCGAACCGACGCTGCTCGCGATCACGCGCGGTTTCGGCGATGCGCTGCGCATCGGGTACCAGCATCGTCCCGACATCTTCGCGCGCCATATCGTGCTACCGCCGCCGCTCCATGCCGAGGTGGTCGAGATCGACGAGCGCGTCGATATCGAGGGCGCGGTCACGATCCTGCTCGACCACACCGCCGCCGAGGCGGGCCTGCGCGCCGCGTACGACAAAGGCCTGCGCGCCATCGCGATCGTGCTGGTGCATGGCTATCGCTACTCCGACCATGAGGAAGCCCTGGCCGAAATCGCCACGCGGATCGGCTTCACCCAGATCTCGGTCAGCCACCGCGTCGCGCCGCTCAACCGGTTGATCGCGCGCGGCGACACCAGCGTCGTCGACGCCTATCTCTCGCCGGTGCTGCGGCGTTATGTCGCCGGCCTCGAAGCCGCGCTCGGCGTCGGGCAGCATCCGCTGTTCATGCAATCGCATGGCGGGCTGGCCGATGCGGCGCATTTCCACGGCAAGGACGCGCTGCTCTCGGGCCCGGCCGGCGGGATCGTCGGCATGGCGCGCACCGCTGCCCGCGCCGGCTTCGACCATGTCATCGGTTTCGACATGGGCGGCACCTCGACCGACATCTCGCTCTTCGCCGGGCGCTTCGAGCGGCACAGCGACGCGAGCATCGCCGGCGTGCGCGTCAACACGCCGATGATGCGCATCGACACCGTCGCGGCGGGGGGCGGCTCGATCTGCCGCTTCGAGCGCGGGCGTTTCGTCGTCGGCCCGGAATCGGCCGGCGCGGTGCCGGGGCCGGCCTGTTACCGGCGTGGCGGGCCGCTGACCGTCACCGACTGCAACCTCGTGCTCGGCAAGATCCAGCCCGAGCATTTCCCGCGCCTGTTCGGCCCCGGCGGGGACCAGCCGCTCGATGGCGCCGCCGCGACGGCACGGCTCGATGCGCTGATCGACGCGGCCGCCGCCGCGACCGGCGCGTGGCTTGAACGCTCCGCCGCCGCCGAAGGGCTGATCGCGATTGCGGTGGCCAATATGGCGCGCGCGATCAAGGCGATCTCGGTGGCGCGCGGACATGATCCGGCGCGCTATGTGCTCGCCTCTTTCGGCGGTGCCGGCGGGCAGCATGCCTGCCTCGTCGCCGATGCGCTGGGCATGGACCGGGTGATGATCCATCCGCTCGCCGGCGTGCTTTCGGCCTATGGCATGGGCCTGGCCGAGCGCCGCGTGCTGCGCGCGGCGAGCGTCGCGCTCGCGCTCGAAGCGCAGGACGCGCTTGCGGCTACCGTCGCGGCGCTGGACCTTGAGGCGCGCGCCGGACTCGTCGCGCAGGGCGTCGCCGCCGACGCCATCCGCAGCGAGACGCTGGTCGCGCTACGCTATGCCCGCACCGACGCGACGGTCGATGTGACGCTGGACACGCCCGCGGCGATGCGCGCCGCGTTCGAGGCGGGCTTCCGCCAGCGCTTCGGCTTTCTCGGCGACGATGCGCTGGTGATCGAGGCAGTGCGGGTGGAGGCGATCGCCGGCGGCGCGATCGACATGGCGCCGGTCATCCCGCTGCCGACCGAGACCGCGCCGCCGGTCGCGACGGTCGACCTGTACCTCGCCGGCGCGCCGCACCGCGCGCCGCTGCACGACCGCGCCGGGCTGCCGCCGGGGAGCAGCGTCGCAGGACCGGCGCTGATCATCGATACCGTCTCGACCACCGTGGTCGAGCCCGGCTGGACCGCGGTGATCGACGCTGACGGCGCGATCGTCATGAGCCGCCACGCGCCGCGCGACACCGTGCTGCGCGAAACCGGCGCGGCCGATCCGGTGCGGCTCGAGATCTTCGCCGGCATGTTCATGGGGCTGGCCGAGGAAATGGGCGCCGCGCTCCAGCGCAGCGCGGCCTCGGTCAACATCCGCGAGCGGCTCGATTTCTCCTGCGCGCTGTTCGATCGCCACGGCAACCTCATCGCCAATGCGCCGCACATCCCGGTCCATCTCGGCTCGATGGGCGAGAGCATCCGCACGGTGATCGACGCGCGCGGTGGCGGCGCCGACGGGCGCGGCATGCTGCCGGGCGACGTCTATGCGCTCAACGCGCCGTATCGCGGCGGCACGCATCTGCCCGACATCACGGTGATCATGCCGGTGTTCGAGTCAGCAGCGGTTGGGGGCGACGCCACCCTCGCCTTCTTCGTCGCGGCGCGCGGCCATCATGCCGATGTCGGCGGGATCAGCCCCGGCTCGATGCCCCCCGGCAGCAGCGACATCCGCGAGGAGGGCGTGCTGATCGACAATGTGCTGGTGGTCGATGCCGGGCGCTTCCTGCGCGACGAGCTGCGCGACTTGTTCGCCAGCGGGGACTGGCCGGCGCGCAATGTGGAGCAGAATCTCGCCGACCTCGCCGCGCAGGTCGCCGCCTGCGCGCGCGGCGCTGAAGGGCTGCGCGCAATGGCGAGCGACTACGGCCTCGCCACGGTCAGCGCCTATATGGAGCATGTCCAGCAACATGCCGAGGCGGCGGTGCGCACCCTGCTCGCCGACCTGCCCGACGGCAGTTTCGCCTATGAAATGGACGACGGCGCAGTGGTCCGCGTCGCGGTCACCGTCGATCGCGCGGCGCGTATCGCGACGGTCGATTTCACCGGCACCAGTCCGCAGCGGCCGAACAATTTCAACGCGCCCTTCGCGGTGGTGCGCGCGGCGGTGCTCTATGTCCTGCGCACGCTGATCGATGCCGATATCCCGCTCAACGACGGTTTCCTGCGCCCGGTGACGATCATCGTGCCCGAGGGGACGATGCTGCGGCCGCGCTTTCCCGCCGCGGTCGTCGCGGGCAATGTCGAGACCAGCCAGGTCGTCACCGACACCTTGTTCGGCGCGCTCGGCGCGATGGCGGCGTCGCAGGGCACGATGAACAACTTCACCTTCGGCGATGCCGACAACCAATATTATGAGACGATCGCCGGCGGGTCGGGCGCCGGGCCCGATTTCGACGGTACGGCGGTGGTGCAGACGCACATGACCAACAGCCGGCTGACCGACCCGGAAGTGCTGGAGGCGCGCTTCCCCGTGCTGCTGGAATGCTTCGCGATCCGCCACGGCTCGGGCGGCGTCGGCGCGCATGTCGGCGGCGATGGCGGGCTGCGCCGGGTGCGCTTCCGCCGCGCGATGCATGCCGGGATATTGTCCAACCGCCGACGCGTCGCGCCGTTCGGGCTCGCTGGCGGCAGCGACGGCGCGGTCGGCGAGAACCGCGTCGAGCGGGTCGACGGGAAGGTCGAGCACCTGGCGGCGACAGCCTCGGTCGAGATGCAGCCGGGCGACGTGTTTGTCATCGCGACACCGGGCGGCGGGGGATATGGGGGAACGAAATGAGCGACTGCCCTCACCCTTTCGCGGCTTCGCCGCTCTTTCCCTCTCCCAATGGGAGAGGGAGGGAGGCGCGTAGCGCCGGAAGGGTGAGGGCAGGCCATGAAACAAGGACCTCGCGCTAGATGCTCGTCCTGCTCGGCATCGCCGTCATCGCCGCCGGTTTCCTGCTGCGCTTCAATCCGCTGATCGTCGTCGCCGCTTCGGCGCTGGTGACCGGGCTGTGCGCCGGGATCGATCCGCTCCACATCCTCGCCGCGTTCGGCAAGGCGTTCAACGACAGCCGCTTCGTCACCGTGGTCTATATCGTGCTGCCGGTGATCGGCATTCTCGAACGCTATGGCCTGCAACGCCGCGCGCGTGAGCTGATCACGCGGCTGCGCGGCGCGACCACCGGGCGGCTGCTGCTCGGTTATCTGATCTTTCGTCAGGTCACCGCCGCGCTCGGCCTGACCTCGATCGCCGGCCACCCGCAGACCGTCCGCCCGCTGATCGCGCCGATGGCCGAGGCCGCAGCGCCCGAAGGTTCGAGCCCCGAACATGGCGAACGCATCCGCGCGCTGACCGCCGCGACCGACAATATCGGGCTGTTCTTCGGCGAGGACATCTTCATCGCGATCGGCTCGATCCTGCTGATGAAGGGCGTGCTCGAAGGCTATGGCATCCGGCTCGAGCCGCTCCAGCTCTCGGTCTGGGCGATCCCGACCGCGATCGCCGCGCTGCTGATCCACGGCACGAGGCTGCTGCTGTTCGACCGCACGACGCGAAAGGCGGCGAAGTGATCGGGCTCAACCTCGTCTATCCGGTCGCCGGCCTGACCTTCGCCAGCTTCGCGCTGCTCGCGCTGCGTGACCGGCGCCTTGGCAGCGCCGCCTTTTACGCGCTGATCGCGCTGAGCTTCTTCGCCGGCGACCTGATCGGCGACATCGGCAACGGGGTGCTGGTACTGGCGCTCGTCGTCCTCGGCGGCAGCGGCGCGCTGCGCAAGAGCGCGCCGAGCGCCGACCGGCCAACGCCACGCGGCAATGGCCTGTTCGTGCCGGCACTGGTCATCCCCGCCACCGCGCTGATCGGCACACTGGCCTTCAAGCAACTGCCCGGTCTGGTCGATCCGAAGCAGGCGACACTCGTCGCGCTGGCGCTCGGCGTGATCATCGCGCTCGTCATCTGCCTTGCCTGGCTGCGGCCATCCCCCGTCACGCCCTTCGCGGAAGGACGGCGGCTGATGGACGATATCGGCTGGGCCGCGATCCTGCCGCAAATGCTCGCCAGCCTCGGCGCGGTGTTCGCGCTCGCCGGGGTCGGCAATGCCGTGGGCGGCCTGGTCGGCCATCTCATCCCCGGCGACAGCCTGTTCGGCGCGGTGCTGGTCTATTGCCTCGGCATGGCGCTGTTCACCATGGCGATGGGCAACGCCTTTGCCGCCTTTCCGGTGATGGCGGCGGCGATCGCCCTGCCGCTACTGATCGGCGCGCATCACGGCGATCCGGCGCGGATCGCGGCGATCGGCATGCTCGCCGGCTTCTGCGGCACGCTGATGACGCCGATGGCCGCCAACTTCAATCTCGTGCCGGCGGCGCTGCTCGATCTCAAGGACCGCAACGCGGTGATCAAGGCGCAAATCCCGACCGCGCTGGCGCTGCTCGGCTTCAACATTCTCCTGCTCTGGGCGGTGCTGCGATGACGCGACTTGACGAAGCCACCGCGACACGGTTCGCGACCCTCACGCTGAGCCATATCGGGCAGCAATATCCGTTCAAGCTCGACCATGTGCTGAACGGTGACGAAGATGCCGCGCCGCCGCGCGTGCTGCATCCGATCTTCCATGGCAGCTTCGACTGGCACAGCTGCGTCCATGGCTGGTGGCAGCTGCTGACGCTGTTGCGGCTTTACCCCGCATCCCCTGCTGCCGACGCAATCCGCGCCGAGGCCGACAGGATGCTGGTCCCAGACAAGGTCGCCGGCGAGCTCGCTTATCTCGCGCGGCCGGGCACGGCCGGATTCGTGCGGCCCTACGGCTGGGCGTGGCTGCTCGCGCTCCACGGCGAGACGGCGCGCCACGACGCGCCCTGGGGCACCGCGCTCGAACCGCTCGCCCGCGCCTTCGCCGCGCGCTTCCGCGACTTCCTGCCCCGGCTGACCTATCCAATGCGCGTCGGGACGCATTTCAACATCGCCTTCGCGATGGTGCTGGCGCACGACTGGGCGCGCGACCGCGACCCGGATCTCGCCGTGCTGATCGCCTCCAGCGCGCGCGACTGGTTCGGCGCCGATCGCGCCTGCCAGGCATGGGAACCCGGCGGCGACGAATTCCTCTCGCCGGCGCTGACCGAGGCGCTGCTGATGAGCCGCCTGCTTGCACCCGACGCCTTCGCGGACTGGTTCGACGCCTTCCTGCCCGAGCTTGCCAACGGCCAGCCCGAGACGCTGTTCGTCCCCGCCACCGTGTCGGATCGCAGCGACGGCAAGATCGCGCATCTCGATGGCCTGAATCTCAGCCGCGCCTGGTGCTGGCGCGGTATTGCTGCAGCGCTGGGAAGCGACCACCCGATCGCACCGCGCGCCGAGCGCGCCTTCGCCGACCACATCGCCGCCAGCCTGCCACACATCGCCGACGACTATATGGGCACGCACTGGCTCGCGACCTACGCGCTGCTGGCGTTGCTCTAACGCCCCTCCCTTTCAGGGAGGGGTTGGGGGTGGGTGCGGTCCGCGTAGCGGATCGCTCCGCGCAACGCGCCGACCGGGGCATCGAGCCCCGCTCGCCGCGACACCCACCCCTTGCCCCTCCCTTACTGGGAGGGGGAAAAGAGCTTACAACACATACCGGCTGAGATCGGTGTTCCGCGCGATCGTCTGCAACTGCGACTCCACATAGGCCGCGTCGATCGTCAGCGTCTGACCGCTGCGGTCCTCGGCTTCGAAGCTGACCTCTTCGAGCAGCTTCTCCATCACCGTCTGCAGCCGCCTAGCGCCGATATTCTCGATCTCGCCATTCACCTGCGCGGCGATCCGCGCGACGGCGGCGATGCCGTCTTCAGTGAAGTCGATCGTCACGCCCTCGGTGCCGATCAGCGCCTTGTATTGCTGCGGCAGCGAGGCCTTGGTGTCGCTGAGGATCGCAACGAAATCCTCCTCGGTCAGCGCCTTCAATTCGACGCGGATCGGCAGGCGGCCCTGCAACTCGGGCAGCAGGTCGCTCGGCTTGGCGACATGGAAGGCGCCCGAGGCGATGAACAGGATATGGTCGGTCTTCATCGGGCCATATTTGGTCGCGACCGTCGTGCCTTCGATCAGCGGCAGCAGGTCGCGCTGCACGCCTTCACGGCTGACAGAACCGCCGCGCACGTCGCTGACGGCGATCTTGTCGATTTCGTCGAGAAACACGATGCCATTGGCCTCGGCATCGGCGAGCGCGGCGCGGCTGACCTCGTCCTGGTCGAGCCGCTTGTCGGCTTCCTCATCGACCAGCTTTTCCCACGCCGCCGGCACGGTGAGCTTGCGGCGCTTGAGTTGTCCGCCACCACCGAACGCCTTGCCCATCATCTCGCTGAGATTGATCATCTGCGCGCCGCCGCCGGGGATCTCGAACGGCATGCTGGGTTGGGCTTCGAGCTCGATCTCGATTTCGGTGCTGTCGAGATGGCCGTCGCGGAAACGCTGGCGGAAGGCCTCGCGCGTCGCCTCGCTCGCGCCCTTGCCGGTCAGCGCATCGAGCAGCCGCGCCATCGCGGCTTCCTCGGCCTTGTCCTTGACCGCGACGCGGCGGCGCTCCTTCTCCAGCCGCACCGCTTCCTCGACCAGGTCGCGCGCGATCTGCTCGACGTCGCGGCCGACATAACCGACCTCGGTGAACTTGGTCGCCTCGACCTTGATGAACGGCGCATCGGCGAGCTTGGCCAAGCGCCGGCTGATCTCGGTCTTGCCGCACCCCGTCGGGCCGATCATCAGGATGTTCTTCGGCGAAACCTCGTCGCGCAGATCCGCGCCGAGCCGCTGGCGCCGCCAGCGATTGCGCAGCGCAACCGCCACCGCCTTCTTGGCGTCGGTCTGGCCGATGATGTGCGCGTCGAGTGCGCGGACAATGGCTTTAGGGGTAAGGCTGTCGTTGTTCATGGTTTCTATCTTGCTCCCCTCCCGCTTGCGGGAGGGGTTGGGGGTGGGCTCGCGCTATCCGCGAACGGTGCGGTGGAGGTGAGCGGGAGCCCACCCCCGGCCCCTCCCGCAAGCGGGAGGGGAGAAAGCGGTCACGTCGCGCTGTCGAGCGTTTCCACGGTCAGGCGTTCGTTGGTGTAGACGCAGACATCGGCGGCGATCTTCATCGCCTTGCGGCAGATCGTCTCGGCATCTTCCTCATAATCGACCAGCGCGCGCGCCGCGGCGAGCGCGAAATTGCCGCCCGAGCCGATCGCCGCGACGCCGGCCTCTGGCTCCAGCACATCGCCATTGCCGGTCAGGATCAGCGTCACATCCTTGTCGGCGACGATCATCATCGCCTCGAGGTTGCGGAGATATTTGTCCGTCCGCCAGTCCTTGGCCAGTTCGACCGCCGCGCGCAGCAGCGCGCCGCGATGCTGTTCGAGCTTGCGCTCGAGCCGCTCGAACAGCGTGAAGGCATCGGCCGTCGCGCCGGCGAAACCGGCGATGACAGATCCGTCACCGAGCCGCCGCACCTTCTTGGCGTTGGGCTTCATTACCGTCTGGCCCTGCGTCACCTGGCCGTCGCCGGCGATGACCACGCGGCCGTTCTTGCGCACGGAGAGTATCGTGGTGCCGTGCCACACCAGGTCATTGTTAGCGCTCATGGCGGCGATATGGGTGACCGATTGGCGGGCGGCAAGGCGGCGCCCTTGCGCCGCGGTGCGACGATGCGGAATAAGGCGCGATCAATCGGGGGGATCGGATGACGTCGCGAAACCATGGATCGGCTCAGGACCGCTCCGACCACGCGCTCGAACGGCTGGTGTTCTTCTCGGACGCGGTGTTCGCGATCGCCATCACCCTGCTGGTGATCGAGCTGCGCCCGCCGCATGTCGACCATGCCGGCGGCAATATCGCCTTCATCAACGCGCTGTTGCACATGGCGCCGAACTTCTTCGGCTTCTTCGTGTCCTTCTGGGTGATCGCCGCCTTCTGGGCCGGGCATCACCGCGCCTTCGCGCTGTCGGGCCATTATTCGCCGGCGCTGATCGGACCCAATCTCGCGCTGCTATGCGCGATCGCCTTCATGCCCTTCACCACCGCTTTCATGGCCGAATATCTCGGCGAGGTGGTGCCCACCGCCTTGTACAACTTCGTGCTGGTCGTCACCGGCCTCCTCAACATGCGGCTGGTGAGAATCGCCACGTCGGCGCCGGTGGTGGCGCACCATGCCGACCGCGAAACCGTGCTGTTGACCCGATCGCGCGGTTGGGGCGTGACGCTCGGCGCGGCCTGCGCGTTGATCCTGTCGGTTATCGATGCGCGCTTCAGCGAGATGGCGCTGCTCACGATCCCGTTATGGATGCGCCTCGCCGCCGCGCGGGCGCGGCGGCGGCTGGCGGCGGAAGGGATCAGCTCTTGAGCTGATCCATCACGGCCTTGTGCAGCCAGATGTTCATTTCCGCCGAACCGTCGAGCGCGCCGGTATAGCCGAGCTCGGTCGCCAGCGTCTTGCGGTTGTCGAGGCTTGAATCCATGCCGAGCAGCTTCATCAAGTCGACGATCGAGGTCTTGTAGTTGAGGTTCGGCTTGCCGTTCATCTCCCACAATGCCTCGATCTTGGCATCGACATCGACGGGAGCGGCCGGCGCCGCTTCCGCGACCGGGGCGGGCGCAGCGACTTCGGCAGGCGCAGCTTCGGGGACGGGCGCCGGGGCCGGGGTGGGCGCGCCGAAGATCGCGTCCTTGATCATGCCGAAAATGCTCATGCGCCTGCTCCTTTTGCGGTCAATCCACTGTACGATGAAACCTAGAGCAAAGCCTGCGTCCCGGGAAGTAACGTCGTGTAACGCCCGCCCGAAATGAGCAGCAAGCGCCGGCCCCTTGATAGGGGCCGGCGCTTGCCATTTCACCGCTTAGCGGCAGCTCACATTGTTGCGATCGATCGAACGACCGGCAACCGCGCCGCCAGCGGCGCCGAGCAGCGCGCCAAGCGTTTCCGAACCGCCGGGAGCGATGATGCTGCCGAGGATGCCGCCAGCGATGCCGCCGACGATCAGGCCGGTTGTGCCGTCGTTGCGGCGGCAATAATAGCGGCCGTCCTGACCGACATAGACGCGGTCATTCTGGCTCAGCCGGCGGTTGCGATAGCGCGGGCCGTCGCGATAATATTTGTCGGCATAATAGCCGTTATAGCTCGGGTCGGGGCGGTTATAGTCATACTGGCCATAGCCGCCAGCATAGCCGGGGCGACCATTGTCATAGGTGTCGCAACCGGCGACGAGTGTTGCGGCGGCAAGCGCGCCGAGCATTGCGATACGCATATTCATGGCTCCCTGAACGTGACGGGAGTGTAATGCTTGAGTGAGGCAAAGGTTGCGTCGGAGAGTCGCATCCGATCGGATAACCGATCGGCGCCACGCGACAGGAAAGCGGTGGCGTCGCGCCCGCCGACCGGCGGGCGCGACATGTTCGATCAGCCGACCGACTGGAGATTGACGGCCGAAACCTTGCCGTTCTTGCCGGTCTCGAGCTCGTACTCGACCTTCTGGTCGCGATCGAGCGTATGCATGCCGGCGCGCTCGACGGCGGTGATGTGGACGAAGGCGTCGGTGCCGCCATCGTCAGGCGAGATAAAGCCATAGCCCTTGTCGGCGTTGAAGAATTTTACGGTGCCGATGGTCATTGGAGTAGTCCTTCCGTTCCGGGGCGGACCGACTGCCGGGCCGCCGCGAGGCCGAGAAGCAGGGAAAGAAGGAGCAGGGAGCCGCGAAGCGCCGAAGACCGTCGATGTGCGACTGAAGCTCCGTCTGCCTAGCCGAAAGCCGACGCCAAGGCGAGTCCGATGACCGCCCGGCGCCGCCGGTCAGACGCCGGGCAGGTGCGCGGCGATCGCCGCCCAGCCTTGATTGGGGATCAGCAACAGGCGCAGGATCAACGCGCCACCGAACAGCCCGGCGCCGAGCCGCGTCGCCCAGTGCAGCTTGCCGAGCGTACGGAAGTCCCACCAGAACAGCGGCGCGAAAGTCAGCCAGCTGAGCAGGCCGAGAAACGCGAAGCCGCCCAACATCGGTGGCACGATCGGCAGGAGACCGATCGCGGGGTCCATCATCAGCAGCGAGGCGCCGAGCATCAGGCGCTTGTGCGCCTGCGCATTGCGGCGGTGGTACCAGCCAAGCGCGACGAGCGCGACATAGACCGGGATCGGCGCCAGCGGCACGATCGTCCAGCCGAGCGGCGTGGCGAAGGGCGGCTGGTTGGCGCGCACGACCTGGCCGATAGCGGTCATGTACATCACCGGCACGAGCAACGCGGCGAAGATCATTCCCGCCACGCCGAGCCGCATATGCGTCGTGCGCTGCCCGGCGGCGACCAGCGCGGTCTGCGCCCAGAAGATGATCATCCATAGCGAGAACATCACGCCGTGGAACATGATCGCGGGTGGCAAGCTCGGATTGGGCCGCGGCGAATGGACGATGCCGCGCAGATAGAAACTCGGCGCAAAGCCGATCACGACGACAGCGATCATGAAGAGCGCCATCGACGAATAGAAGCGGCGCTCGGCGGCGAGCCGTGCCTGTATGTTGGTTGCCATAGTGGGCCCCCCTTTCCTCTTTAACCTCGATTCGCGGCGCCGTGTATTATATCATTAATACACTTGCAACCCGGCTCAAGTCTCGGCGCCACGACGGTGTCACCCGGTAGCAGCCTCGCGGGGCATCCAGCGGGCGAGCAACAGGTTTGCCGCCACCACGATCGCCGCTGCGATCAGCGTCGCGACCAGTCGATCGACGAGCAAGGCAGGCACGAGCGGCTTGCCGAGATCGAGCACGAGCAGGATGACCGGGGTCGCGAGCACCGCATAAGCGAGATAGTTGCGCGGCCGCGCCAGCGCTGCCCCGGTGGCGAGCACGCAGATCATCAGCGCCAGCCCGGCCGGCGCGACGATCGCCATGAGGATAGCCCAGGTCAGCGCGACGCCGGCCGCGGTGCCGGCGGCGCGCTGGATGGTCTTGACCGGCAGCGCCTCGCGCGGTCGCTGGGTGAGCAGCGCGACGGTCAGCACGATCCAGCCATAATGATGCGCCGGCCAAAGCTGGCGCAGCACGCTGGCGATGGCGAGGCCAAGCACGAGCCGGATCGGGAACTGCCAGCCGGCCAACGTCCGCATCGTGCGTCGCCAATGCGCGCCACGCTGCGCCGGCGTGACGATGCGTGTGGCCGCAACGGGTGACGTCGCCGGCCGGCGCCGGGCCAGCAGCAGCCGGATGGCGACGTTCCACAGCGCGCCGAGGCCGAAGACCAGCGCCACGGCACCGCGATGGTCGGTCGCGGCATCGATCAGGCTGACGCTGAGCACAAGATAGACGATGAAGCGGATCGCCGCGACGCCGATCGGTCGGCTGTACCCGCTGATGGCCGCCGCACCACCGGCGAGCGCGATCATCGCCGCGTCGGTCCAGGGCCTGCCGGCAATGAGCGTGGCGAGGACCACCGCCAATGTCGCCGGGATGATCGCGCTGGCCGGCGATGGCGTTTCACTCGCCGTGCCCGCCGGCGCGGGACCACCCGCGAGCAGCATCGCCCCAAGGCCGATGGTGAAGCCGAGATCCGGCCTGCCAAGTGCCAGCCCACCCAGCGCCGGCACCGCCATGCCGAGCGCGGCGATGGCGATGGCGCGCGCATCGAGCGGCTCGCCGCCGCCTTCCCAGCGCAGCGCCGCGACGAGATGCGGATGACGCAGCGTGCGGGCCAGCATCGCGACCTAATCGGCCAGCGGCTTGGGGTCGTACGTCGCGCGGTCGACGAGGATGCGCTGGCCGACGCGCTTCAACGTGGCATGGACCGTCCCGCCGGTCGGGCAGCAATTGCCGTCCGTGCCTTTCCACAGGGGACTGTCGACTGTCATGTGCGGCCAGTCTGGATAGATGCCCTTCCAGATCGCGCGGTCGCGCGGAACATGCGCTTCGAGCCCGCGCTGGATCCCCGTCATGTCGAGCTGGTGCCAGACCTGCCCGTCGGCGGCGAGGATCGCCTCGACCGAACCGTTGCCGGTGCCGTCGAGATGCCCCGCGAGATCGAGCAACTGCCCCGCCGGCGTCGTGATCAACGCGGGATCGTCGAACCAGGCATATTCCTCGTCATGCCACACGATCGGCCGCGCGCTGGCGCCCTCGACGGCATAGACCGTGACCCCCGAGCCGGTATGGGAGTCGCCATCCTGATAGCTGCGGCGTTGCCAGGCGAAGCGCGCGGCGGGGAAGCGGCCCGAGGCCTCGACGCGGCACGCGCCGCTGTCGGAACGCGGCGCGGTGCAGCGCGTGGCGATCGTCGCGAGCGGCACCGGGCGCGCCGCCGCAGTGTCGGCGGCAGCCTGCGTCGCCAGCTCGGTGGCACGAGCGACGAGCGCGGCATGGAGCTCAGCATTGGTCGCCGCCTTATCGCGGACCTCGCCGATCCAGCTACGCTGTTCCTCACGCACCGCGAAGGGCAGCGGCGCGGCGGCGAGCGCGCGGGCATAGCCGGCGGCCAGCACCTCGTCCTCGCGCGACAGCTGGGCATCGGCGCAGATGCGTTTCTCGATCGGGCTGGCCGCGCGCGCGCAATCGAAGCTCGCGGCGCTGGCGCCACCGGGAAGAGCCAGCGCGGCGAGCGCCACGGCAAGGGCACCGATCCGGTAATCGACCTTCATACCCTGACCCTTACCCCCCACCGATTGCGGCAGGTTCAGGATAGTGCGCCGGTCGGTAACGAGTCCATGCCGCGCCACGACGTTTCGCTTGCCAGCGGGCGCGGCCCGCGCCAGCGTGGCGCGATGGATGCAGGTCAGTTCGTCGAGCGGGTGCGGGATCAGTATCTCGTGCAGTTCCGCAGCTTTATCGAGTCGATGCGCGACGATGGCGCGCCCGGCGCCGGCGAGGTCGTGCTGCCGCTGAGCGAGGCGAGTGGCGTGTTTGGCCGGCGTTACCGCATCGACTATGTCCGTCAGGGCGAACGGCCCGAGATCAAGGAGTTCTACCCCGGCCGCTTCGTCGCGTTCGAGCCCTTCACGATCGAATTCGGCGGCGCCAAGGCGACCTTCGAACAGCTCTTCTGGAACGACGTCGCGATCCGCCACGACCTGCTGATGCCGCCCGAGGCCGCGCTGGAGGCATGGTTCGAGCGCTGGTTCGACCCCGAGGAGGAACGCCGCGCCCCCGATCCGGCCCCGGCCGAGGCGGTGCATTCGGTGATCGTGCGGCCCGGCATCATCACTATCGACTTCGGCACCGCCGAGGCCGAGGCGCTGTGGGCGCTTCTCGCGGTGCTCGAGAGTGCGGGCGCGACGGTCATCACGATCGCGGGGTCGGTGGCCGAGGTCGGGGCATGAGGCTGGCGGCTGGCCTTGCCCTGCTCGCGCTGGCCGCGCCGCTGGCAATGGCGAGCCCCAAACGGGCGCCACTCAGGTCGAACGACATCAGCGCGATCGGCACGCACAACAGCTACAAGCAGGCGATGCCCGCCGAGACGATGGTCAAGCTGCGCGCGATGAGCGTGCCGATCGCCGAATCGCTCGACTATGCGCACCGCCCGCTGACCGAGCAGCTCGACGCGGGCGCGCGGCAGCTCGAGATCGACGTCAACTACGATCCGGTTGGCGGGCACTATACAAGGGGGTCGACCGACCCGAAGCTGAAGCAGCCCGGCTTCAAGGTGCTGCACATCGCCGGGATCGACAATGCCAGCAGCTGCGTGCTGCTGTCCGAGTGCCTCGGCATCATCGCGCGCTGGTCCGCGCGCCACCCGCGCCATGTGCCGATCATGCTGCTGTTCAACGCCAAGGACGAGCAATATGCCGCGCGCGGCGGGATCGACGCGCTGCGCTTCGACGCCACGGCCTGGGATGCGCTCGATGCCGAGATTCGCGCGGCGATGCCGGCGGGCAGCATCATCACCCCCGACGAGGTGCAGGGCCGCTATCCGACGCTCCGCGACGCGGTGCGCGCCGATCACTGGCCAACGCTCGCCAAGGCGCGCGGGCGCTTCCTGTTCGTGCTCGACGAGACGCCGGACAAGGTCGCCGCCTATCGCGGGCAGCGCCGCTCGCTGGAGGGGCGGGTGTTCTTCATCAACACCGACGAGGACTCGCCCGCCGCCGCCTATCTGACGCTCAACGATCCGATCGCCGAGGGGCAGCGGATCGCGCGCGACGTCGCGGCGGGCTATCTGGTGCGCACCCGCGCCGATGCCGATACCCGCGAAGCACGGACCAACGACGCACGCCGCCGCGAAGCGGCGCTGTCGAGCGGCGCGCAATATGTCTCGACCGACTATCTGTGGCCCGACCCGCGCTTCGCCGGCGGTTACCATGTGACCTTGCCGGGTGGCGGCACGGCGCGCTGCAATCCGGTGCGCAAGCCGGCCGGGTGCCGCGACGCGGCGCTGGAGCCGCGCGCCCGATAAGCTTGTAAGGAGATGTCGATGACCCGCCTGCCCGCTCCGATCCTCGCCCTCGCCGCCGCATCGCTGGCGCTGTCCCCTGCGCTCGCCGCGCCGGCCGGCGACCTGACCGACAGCTATGGCGGGCGGGCAATGATCGTGCATGTGCCGACGTCGCTTCCCGCCTCGGGCAAGCGGGCGCTGGTGATCGTGCTGCATGGCGGGATGGGCAATGCCGACCGCATCGCCGGGCAGCAGGCCGAGAGCGGGCTCAACCTGGATGCGGTGGCGGACAAGGATGGCTTCGTGGTCGCCTATCTCAACGGCACGCCGGTGACGCGCTTCCTCGGCGCGAAGTTCCTCGGCTGGAACGCCGGCGGCGGGTGCTGCGGCCAGCCGGGGCAGAACGGCACCGACGACGTGGCCTATATCGGCCGTGCGGTGGGCTATCTGGCGGACAAGTACGGCGTCGATCGCAGCAGGGTGTTTGCCGTCGGCCATTCGAACGGCGCGATGATGGCGCAGCGGATGATCTGCGAGACGCGGGTGTTCGCGGGCGCCGTGGCGATCTCCGGGCCGCTTAACCTCGAAACGACGCATTGCCCTTCGGCCAAGGGGCTGAGCGTGCTGGCGATCCACGGCGCCGACGACGTCAATGTGCCGATCGCCGGGGGCAAGGGCAGCAAGGGGCTGGCGCGGGTGGCGTTCAAGTCCGAAGCGCAGGCGCAGGCGGTGATGACTGCCTCGGGCGCCCGCTATACGCTGCAGGTGGTGCCGGGCGCCGACCATTATCTCGACCATATCGGCGCGCGGATCCAGCAGACCGAGGGCGTGTCGATCGGCGAGAAGGCGGCGCGGGCGTTCGGAATCGACGCGAAGCGGTAGCGCCGCCGCTCGATCCGTCGCGTTCGTTGCGGTGGCGTATCGCAATCGGCGCGGCGGCTTCCTAACTGAGCGCCAGCACTTCCAACCCCGGAGCAAAAGCGCATGACCGACGCGACCGACTATACCCCGCCCAAGGTGTGGACCTGGAACAAGACGAATGGCGGCCGCTTCGCCGCGATCAACCGCCCTGTCGCCGGCGCGACGCATGACAAGGAGCTGCCGGTCGGCCAGCATCCCTTCCAGCTCTATTCGCTCGGCACGCCCAACGGGGTGAAGGTGACGATCATGTTCGAGGAACTGCTCGAGCTGGGTCACACCGGCGCCGAATATGACGCTTGGCTGATCAATATCGGCGAGGGCGACCAGTTCGGCAGCGGTTTCGTCGCGATCAACCCCAATTCGAAGATCCCGGCGCTGATGGACCGCAGCGGGCCCGAACCGCAGCGGCTGTTCGAATCCGGCGCGATGCTGCTCTACCTCGCCGAGAAATTCGGCGAATTCCTGCCGAGCGACCCTGCGACGCGCACCGAGGCGCTGTCCTGGCTGTTCTGGCAGATGGGCAGCGCGCCGTTCCTCGGCGGCGGCTTCGGCCATTTCTATGCCTATGCGCCGTTCAAGATCGAATATGCCATCGACCGCTTCGCGATGGAGGTGAAGCGCCAGCTCGACGTGCTCGACCGGCGGCTGGCCGACAATGCCTATCTCGCCGGCGACACCTACACGATCGCCGATATCGCGGTGTGGCCATGGTATGGCGCGCTGGTGAAGGGCCTGGCCTATGACGCCGGCGAGTTCCTGCAGGTGCAGGAGTATAAGAATGTGCTGCGCTGGGCCGAGGCGATCGCGGCGCGGCCGGCGGTGCAGCGCGGGCGGATGGTCAATCGCGTGATGGGCGAGCCATCGAGCCAGCTGCGCGAGCGGCACGACGCGGGCGACTTCGCGACGAAGACGCAGGACAAGGTGGAAGCGGCGGCAGCGCCCGCGGCGTGAGGTAGCGCTCTTGGAAGGGCAGTGGCTCGATCGCTGATGTTGCGACCGGCACACCCTGCCCTCCCCTCCCCTGACCCCTCCCGGCGGGAGGGGGGAAGAAGGGAACGTCCTGGCCCCAGCGGGGTTGATGGCGCTGCGGGGGTTCGATGGCGCCCCGCCAGGCGGCGCCTGAACCAGGAGTAGCTGTCATGAGCACATCACGATTATCGCCGATGGTCCGCGCGTTTCTGGCGGGCGTCACGCTGGCCGGCGCGGCCGCCGCATTGCCGGCGCAGGCGCAGGACTATCGCAACGACCCGAGTTACTATGCCGACACGCCGGAGGATATCGTGGTCGAGGGCCGCTGGGGCCGGACGCGCGAGGATCTCGACGCGCTGTCGCAGCGGGTGAGCTATGCCGATCTCGACCTGCGCTATGCCGGCGACCGGCGCGAACTGCGCCACCGCATCGACCTGACGGCGCGCTATTTGTGCGACCGGCTCGGCGAGAACGACAACAGCGCGTCGCTGGTGCCGTCATGCCGCGAGGCGGCGGTGCGCGATGCGCTGCGCCGCGTCGGCACGGTCGAGGCCAATTGGGCGCCGCGCGGCAGCGGCTGGGTCCGACCGGCCCGCTGGCAGGCGCCCAATCGCGACGGGTGGAACAACTGAACCTTCGCTGGGCTGACCGAGAGCCGGCGGCGGCGCCGGTCGGTTCAGAGCCAGGTGTGGATCATCGCCGCGACATTGGGCAGCGCGTCGATCGCGCCATGGACGAGCGCGACGAGCAACAGGCTGCGCGTGCGTTCCCACAGCACGCCCATCATCACCGCGATCGGCGACAGCGTGGCAATGGTGAAGGCGGCGACCTGCAGCGGGTCGGTCGACCAGCCATCGACATCGGGGCCGCCGCGCCAATAGAGGCCGGGCCAGTGCGCCAGCGCGAAGACGAGCGCGGCGATGGCGATGGCGGCGACGGGCGAGCGCAGCCAGGCCGAGAGCCGCGACTGGAGCAGCGCGCGGAACAGGAACTCCTCGCACAACCCGGCCTCGACCGATATCCACAGCCATGACGCGACGAACCACCCCAATGCTGCGGGGAGCGAGAGGTGGAAGGCGGCGATCTGTCCGAGCGACGGGCTGACCAGCGCGAGCAGCCCGATCAGGATGCCGCACATCACGAGCAGCGCGACCCACCAGCGCGCCCCGCCGACGACGCCGCGCAGCAGCGGACGGACAAGGCCGCCGAGCGTGACGATCAGCGCAGCGGGCAGCACGATATGGATGAGCAGCTTGTAGCCGAGCACGACCAGTTCGTGCGCCGGCCCGGCGGGCAGCGCCGCCTTGACCGCGCCGAGCCCCCAGCCGACGAACGCGGTGGCGTAGAGCGCGACATAGCCGATCATGGCGAGCGCCTCGCGGCGCGGATGGGCGATGACGAGCGCCGGGACCGCGATGCGGCGGGTGAGCGCGAAGGCGACCGCCGACAGCGCGATGCCGAAGATGACGAGCGAGATGAGCGGGAAGACCCAGTCGGCGCCGCGTAGCGCGAGATAGGCGCTGGCGAGCCCCCAGACCGCGAGATAGCCAAGCAACGCGCGGCGACCGCTCGGTGTATTGAAATCGGCTGAGATCATGTCCGCGTTCCCCCCCGGCCAGGTACATAGACCGGGGGCAGCGGGGGGATCAATCGGCGGACGTGGGTGGGCAACCGGCGGCGCGGGGCCGTGCCCCGCGCCGCCGCGCGTCGCCTAGTTGGTGGCTTCGAGCGTGTGCTTGAGGTCGCGCATCTCGTCATGGCCGGCGCGGACCGAACCATAAGCGGTCTGGATCGCTGCCTTGGTCGCGGGGGACAGGTCGGTGTCCTTGAGCGCGTCCTCGAACTTGGCCTTGATGTGATCCTCGCCGCGCTCGACCTCGTTGACGATCGCCTTGTCGTCCTGGCCGGTGACGGCGGCCTTGAGGCCGAGAAAGGCGCGGTGCGCGCCGGCGAGGATCGTGCCGTCGTCCTCGGGATCGCCACCGAGCCGCGATACCTCGCCCTGTAGTGCGCTGACGACCTGGCGGCGCTCGGTCGCGCGCGCGGTGAACAGCTGGCCGAAGCGACTGTTCTGGACGTTCCTGGCGGCCTCGGCATAGCCTTCGACGCTGTCGAGCGTGGTGGCGATCAGGCCGTTGAGGGTGCGGATGTCATGGCTGGTCTCGGTCATCGGGTCGCTCCTTGCTGGGGTGAGCAACTGAAACGCCCGGGCGCCGGAATGGCGCCATGGCGCGGGCGCTATTTTGGGCTGATTGAGGTTAAGGGTGCACGGGCTGCGATGGTTTGCGGTGCAGCCGCGTCGCAATCGCGCAACGCCCGCCGGAATCGTCCAACAGATCTTTGTCGTTTCCGCTGTTCCGGCGGCAATAGATTTTTCTTTGGCGCGAAAATCCGCGCCGATTCTCGGGTTTTTCATCGTATCATCAAAGTCTTGGCTGAAGGCGTCGCGCGTCCGGTATCAGCCGCGGAGCAGCCGCGGAGTAGCCGCGGAACAGCGGTGGAACAGCCCACGGAACAGGGTCGCGAACAGCGGATAACAGGCCCCGTAACAGCGGACCCGACATCCAACATCGACAACGAGAAACAGCGCGCAACGACCGCGCGGGCGCAAGCGTGGCAAGGTCGAGGATGCCCGGGATGGGACGCGCGGCGATGGCGGGTTGTCGTCAGGGGCCATTGCACGTGGCACAGGGCGGACTTGGTGCATTTGGCGAACCGGCGTCGCGACGCTCCCGGCGGACTTTCCGTGCCCGAACAACGCGCTGGGCGATTGCCAGCGACGGAGCCGGGCCACAATGAACCGTGAAGGGGAGCATGGGGGCATTATATGAAGAGGAACTGGCTCGGCCTGGCGGCCGTGGCGCTGGCTGCGAGCGCGCCGGCGACGGCGGCGGCGAGTCCGCGTCATTGAAGGGGGCCAGATGCCGATCCGCGAGACCCGATATTATTGTCGTGCCGCCATCATCGAAATCGACCCCCGGGGACCGAACCGCATCACCGTGCACAGGCGTTGGCGGCGGCGTCGGGCGACGACAAGCGCGACGCGGTGGCAAAGGTGCGCAGCGAGAAACCCGTCGTCTGGCACCGCTTGAGCTGGAAGCGCACCTTTCGCGCGCGGAAGTCGAGCGAGACGCGGCGGAAATTCTCCATCAGGTCCGTCCCGAGAAACAGCGCGGGACGATCGTTCAGCCCGAATGCGGCAAAGGGCGGCACATCGGCAAAGGCGATGACCACGTCGCGCAGCAGGATCGGCCCGATGCGCAGCTCGTCGAGCCGGGCCAGTTGCAGCGTCAACGGGTCGCCGGTGACGCCGATCCCCTCGACCGTCGCGAGGGTCGGGCCGCGCTTGCCGAACAGCTTGTGGCGCAAGGCGAGGTTGCCGATGGTGATTTCGGAACCGGTGTCGATGACGGCGTCGACCGCCCGGCCGTTCGCGCTGGCCTGGGTGAGGATGAGCTGGCCGCGCCGCCGTCGCGCGACGACGACGATGTCGCCATAGGAGGGGGGCGCGGGCCGGCGGGCGTCCTCGATCGTGATGAGGTGCTTGTCGAAATCCATCATCAGCCGTTGTTCGACCAGCGCGTCGATGCCGATCATGCCCTGCCCGCCGAGATCGTCCTCGCGCAGCACGGGCAGTTGCAGGTCGCTGATCGTGCTGTCACCGACCCGCAGCGCGGCGACGGCGACGCGACCGACCAGCGCGCTCGCCGTCATGCCGTGCAGCCGGGCGGGCTCGGTCGCCGCCAGCCCCAGCGCGCGCGCGATATTGGTGCCGACCACCGAGGTGTCGGCGCCGCTGTCGACCACGAAGCGATAGGGGCCGTGCCCCTCGATCGTGACCGCCACCGTCATGCGGCTCTCGACCTTGCGCGCGGCAATGTCCGCGCCGCCGACCGTGAGGGCGTTGTCGATCACGGCCGGGGGCAAGGGTGGCAGGGTGGGCGTGGGGTTGGCGGGCCGGTTCGGCGTGGGCGGTGGGCTTTGTGCGACGCCGGGCGGCGCGTTGCCGAGCCCCGCGCAGGCCAGTGCCAAGGCGATGAGCAGGCTGGTGCGCGCTCTGAAAGAGGCCGTCATGGCCCTAATATACGCCGATGCGGGGCGGGATGCTATCGGGATTGGTGGGTTGGGATCGTGGCGTGCGGCCGAGATTGCATGACGGGTCGTGCCAGGGACGCAAGTGCGCGCTCACCGGGCTTCCGGAAGGCATCTGCTTTTCCAACGATGAGAAAGAACGGGCCGACACGGTCGGCGGTGTGGATGCTGTCTCTAGCGGAACGGCGCGCGGTTTGAATCACGTTGTCGTTGGGTGCAATGAGCGGCGGGGCCGGCCGGCAAGTCCTCGCGCCGATTTTTACTTGGCGGGCCACAGTAATCGATCCCTTTTGACGACCGACGGGGGGGCGGCTCGATCGGCGATGTTGGAGCGGTTTTTCTTTGGCGGGCAGCTATCGCGATAGACGAACGGCCAAACACCAACATTTTTCGTCGGACGAAACGACGTGGCTTCATTGGCGCGCAACTTGGCACATTATGGGGGAGCGTGGTGATGTTCAGCGGCCGATCTGTGGCGGGCGAGCGCGTGGGGGTGGTGGAATCCAACATGCCGTCTCCTCGGCGCCGGGGGCTCGGCGCGGGTGGCGATAGGCTAGCCGTTCGGGCGGGCGGTTGAATCATCGCGGCGGCGGGTGGCGAGCTTAGAGCCCGAGCGGAAAGTGGTTGAGCGATATCAGTAGGTTGTGATTCACCGTCGTTGTCGAGACGATAGGAGAAGCAGATGGCCTGGACTGATACCGCCCGCCGGCAACATAGG
>NZ_JAXOJP010000045.1:0-29849 GCF_036663795.1 Parasphingomonas halimpatiens | reverse complement strand
CGCGCAATCGCCCTGATGGGAGCAACCGGTCTGATCGCGGCGATGCAGCGGTAAGAATGCCCGTGCCGCAGCTCAATGCGCCGCGGCTCAAATGGCGTTTTCACACAGCCTCGGTGGAAAGCGGTCTTTGGTGGATTGGTCCGGCTTATAGTCTATGCCGGCTGCATGACGGCGACGATTCATGCGATATTGCGCACCTACTGGCGTGACGCTGGCGACGAACCCGCCCGTTTTGCGCAGCCGGATATCGCATGTCATGAGATCGAACGCTGTTATCAGGTTCGATTGCCAGAGGACTTCAAGTCCTACTTGGTGCTATCGGCCCCGGAAGAAGATTATTGGGACCGCGAAAATGTGATTTGGTGGTCGCCCGCGAGCATCAAGAACATCCCAAACGAGTATCAAACTGCGGTCAGCGATTCATCAATCGCGGCCGTGGCTGAAAAGTGCCTCTTTTTCGCAGACTATATGGCTTGGTGCTGGGCTTGGGCGATCTGCTGTGACGAAGGCCCCAATCACGGCAAAGTTGCGCTCGTCGGTGGCGCTCCCGACCGATGGGTCGCCGAGAGTTTTACCGAGTTCGTAAACAATTATGTGCGGGACCCAATGTTCATCCACCAATAAATGTCCGATATTGCGGCGATTGCGGCCCGACAGCTTTGAACGCGCAACGTTTCACCGGAAAATTGGTCGTCGGCCGGAGGGCTGCTCGCACAAATTTCCGGCCGGCCATCCGACCACCAACACCCCCCGCTACGGCACCGTTACCGTCATCTGCGCCGGCTGGTTGACGGTGATCACCCCGGCCCAGGCGCACATCAGCTTGCAGTTGGTGTCGAGCGCGGGGAGGTTGGCGATCGTGACGGTCGGCGTGCCGGGCACCCAGGGCGCGGGGATCACCGGCAGGCACGGCATCGGCGTCAGCACGCCGAGCGCGGCGGCGGTAGCCGAGGCGACGGTCGGGTTGGCGATGCTGCTGCACATGCCGAACGGCGTGATATTGACGATCGGGATATTGTCCATGATCGTCCCCGAGGGGAAATTGCACGCCGTCACGCGGTTGACCGGCAGCACGTTGAACGGCGCCGGCGCAGCGCCGAAGCTGCATTGCAGGATCGCGGTGGAGGTTACGTCGGGGGTCGACATGGGTGCGTCCTCAACATGAAGCCCCTCACCTTCAGGGGAGGGGTTGGGGGTGGGGGGTGCCGCAGGCGCGGCGCTCGTGGAGAGCCCCCACCCCAACCCCTCCCCTAAAGGGGAGGGGCTTAGTAAGCCCCTCACCGGCTGACATATTGCCCGTCCTTCTGGCGCTCGCGGCGGATGCCGTCGATCAGGTCGGCGGCGTGGATCACCGGCGGAGTACGCGCCACCGCCATCAGCGCGGCATAGCGCAGCACGTTGATGATCGCGCCGCCGGCCAGCTCATGGTCGCGCGCGATGCGGGCAAAGTCGATGTCGGCGGCGATCTTCACCCCGCGCGCCGCGCCGAAGGTTTCGCGCCACAGCCGCTCGCGCTGGTCGACATCGGGCATCGGGAACAGCACCGCCGACTGGAAGCGCCGCGCGAACGCCTCGTCGAAATGGCTCTGCTGGTTGGTGGCGAGGATCACCACGCCGGGAAAATCCTCCAGCCGCTGGAGCAGATAGGCGATCTGCTGGTTGGCGTGACGATCATTGGCCGAGCTGGCATCGGTGCGCTTGCCGAACAGCGCATCGGCCTCGTCGAAGAACAGGATCCAGTTCTGGTGCTCGGCATGGTCGAACAGCGAGGCGAGGTTCTTCTCGGTCTCGCCGATCCATTTCGACACCACGCGCGACAGGTCGACGCGGTACACCGGCACGTCGACGCGCTTGCCGATCAGCGCCGCGGTCAGTGTCTTGCCGGTGCCCGGCCCGCCATAGAAAAGGCAGCGATAGCCCGGCTTGAGCCGCCGACTGAGGCCCCAATCGTCCATCAGCTTTTCGCGGTGCCGCTGCCACGAGACGATCATCTCGACCTGCTCGCGGACGCGCGTATCGAGCACGAGATCGTCCCACTCCAGCGGCGTGGTGATCGGCGTGGCGGGGAAATCGGCCGAGGCGCGCGCGACGAACTCCGCCCCTTTCAGCAGCAGGTGCAGCCCCGGCGCCGAGACGCGCAGCGCGCCGGCCAGCGGCGGCTCGTCGGGGTGGCGCAGGTCGATCACCAGCACGCCGCGCCGGATCAACGGCGCATCGGGCGCGAAAAGATCGTCAAAGGCGAGCCGCGCGGTCCGATCCTCGCCGGCGAGCAGGAACAAGGCGGTCTCCCCGGTCGGCAGGAAACCGGCATGCGACTGGCCGGTCAGCCCGCCGAACTCGGTGAAGCGCCGCCCGGTCGCCTGGTTGGTGAGCAGGAACGGGTCGAGCGCGGCGGGCGCGAGATAGGGCGCCAGCGCCAGCGCCAGCACCAGCCGCTCGGCGGGTGCGAGGTCGAGTTCGCGGACCAGTTCGGCATAGGGCCCGCTCGCTTTGGCGAGCGACGGCGGACCGGGCGGTTCGGGCGCGTCGTCCCCCTCCCCGCTCTGCCCGCCATAGGCGGCGAAGCGCGCGCTCATCACCGCTTCGAGCCAGGCGAGTTCGCCGGCGACGACGCGGCCATTGGCGGCGAGGCGGCGCGCGGGCAGAGCGGCGTTCACCACGTCACCTGCAACGGCTCGGGCATCCAGCGATGGAGGATCGTCGCGAAGCTCCACGGCACGCGGTCGACCAACACGTCAACGCCCTTGCGCTGGACCTGCAACCGCCAGCTGTCGCCATCGTGGCGCAGGCGGCCGTCGCGCTGCAGGAAGGTCTCGCGCAGCCCGGCATGCGAGGTGCCGGAGATGATCGGCCAGTTGGCGATGACCGCGGTCATCAGGCCGTCGCACATTTCGAGATCGGCCGGCGCGGCGTCGAACGACGGCAGCACCGGCTGCGCGCTGGGCAGGCCACACAGCAACTTGTTGAGCACCAGCTCATGCTCGGGCGCATAGAGCCGCGCATCGACCATATATTGCAGCAGGTGGACCGCGCGCGTCATTGCCTCGATATCGGCGAGGCGTAACTTGCCCTCCGCATCGGTGGTCAGCACGCCGAGCCGGTCGAACAAGGCGGGCAGATAGGGCGAGAACAGCACCAGCCCGGCATTGGCGATGAAGATCGGCTCGCCCGTTTCGGGCGGCGGCTCCTCGGCCGCCGGCTTGGTGGCGGAATCGGCGGGTGGTGGCTGTTTCGACATGGCGCGCCGCGAGGATGGCGGATCGCGCAGCGCGGCGGCAAGCGCTGAATCGCCGGCGGCCTGCGCCAGCCGTGCGGCTTCGGCGCGGAGCGGCGGCGCGGCGCGCTCATCGTCGCCGGCAAAGTCCTGGACGAGCCGGGCAATGCCGCGTCGCACATCGGGCGCCGGCGCGGCGGCGAGTTCGAGCAGCAGCGTCCACAGCTGCGCCTGGTCGAGACGCGGCGCGCCGAAGCTGGCGGTGCGGCGATGCGCCGCGGCGAGCATCATCGCGGCATCGATCCAGCCGCGCGCGGCGCGCGGCGCGAACAGCTGGACGAGCCGGCCGAGCCCTTCGGGCGGCAGCAGCGCGACCCAGCGCGCGCGTGCCGCGGCATTGCCACGCCGGTCGCGCAGATAGGCGACGAGCCGCGCCTCGCCGCGATCCAGTCCTTGCGCGAACCAGCGCGCGAACATTGCGGCCTCGCTGGCGCCCGCCCGCGCTCCGTCGAGCCACGCCACGAGCCGGTCGAGGTCGATGGCATCCGCCGCCACGGCGTCCGGTGCCCGCGGCGTCGCCGATGGCGGCGGCGGCACGACCGGCAGCGGTTCGGCCAGCGCCGCGACATCGAGTTCGGCGCCGTCGAGCACGGCGGCGGCCGCGCGCAGCATGATGTCGCGCCGCGCGGCTGCGGTGCGGCCGGCGAGCAGCCGCGCCAGCGGTCCGCCACCGCGCGTCGCCCAGGGCACGAGCCGCTCGAACAGGCGCTGGCGCGCGGCATCGTCGAGCGGCGCGATCGCGCGGCGCAGCCGTTCGATCACCGCATCGCGCGTGAGGCCGGCGAACAGCCAGGCGAGTTCGGCATCGCTGCGCGTCGCCAGCGCGGCAAGCAGGTCGCGCGGTACGCCGCGCTCGGCTGACCACCATGCCGCGCTGCCATGATCGAGCCAGTGCGCCAGCCGCGCTAGATCGTCGAAGCGCTCGCCGGGGCGGCGGAAGGCGGTGGAAAGATCGACCGTCTCGCCGCGCAACAGACCCACGATCAATGTCGCCGCGTCACTCTGCATCACCGCTGCCGGCAGATCGGGTTCGAGACAGGCGAGGATTTCCTCCGGCAGCAGCCAGTGCAGCAACCGCTCGACCAGCGCCGGGATTTCTGCCGGGGTGGCACGCGCGACGCGGCGCAGCAGCGCGGCGAACCATGGTGCGTCGCTGGTCGCGATCTCGGGCAATTGCTCGCCCATATCGAGCGGCCGCCCGGTGCGCAGGAACAGTTCGACGCGCTGGCGCAGATCGGCATCGCCCCGCGCGGGCGGCGCGGGCAAGGCATCGAGCAGCGCGACGGGGGGCGGCGCACCGTCGAGCCGATCCGCGCCGAGGCGGACGCGTGCTGCGATCTCGTCGCGCGTTGCCGCCCCGGCCTGGGCGATACCGTCGAGCAGATGGCGGGCGAGCGCGCGCGGATCGAAGCGCGTGCCGGCGGTGCGCGCCAGCCACGCCACCGCCAGCGTCCAGGCGAGTCGTTCGAAGCCGGCGGCATCGCGTCTCACCAGCGGCGTCACGGCGTGGAGCCGCGCCAGCGCGGCAAGCTGTGCGGCGACCGCCTCGGCATGGACCGGGTCGAGCGCGGCGAGCAGGCGCTGGCGATCGTGCGGGGCGAGTTCGGCGGCGAGCCGGTCGAGCGCGGCGGGATCGTCGGCGGCCTTGCGCAGCGCCGCCGCCGCCTGTTCGGCCGGGCCGGCGGCGGCGAGCTCGGGCGCCAGCACGGCGGCGAGCGCCGCGCTGCCCGCGACATCGCCGGGGAGCATGGCGGCGCGCAACACGGCCGCGACGCGCGCGCGCATCGCCGACTCGCTGGTGCCCGCCACCCCGGCCAAGGCGCGCAACAGCCGCGTCAGCCAGGCGCGCTGCTGATGGCGGCCGGTCGCGGCAAGCAGATCGGTCAGCGCGAGGCGTTGCAGCAACTGCGCGAATTCGGACCTCGTCCGCGCGAGCAGCGGCGCCATGTCGTGCAGCATCGCGAACAGCGCGAGGTCGGCGGTGATGCCTGCCGCGCTCGCCGGCTTGAGCGCCGCGAGCAGCCGCGCGAACAGGGCAGCATCAATCGCACGCCACAGCGCCGGCCGCGCCGTGCCGCGCAGCAGCGCGAGCAGCAGCGCGACGTCGCCGGCCCGCGCGGCGGCAAGCGCGCGCGCCTCCGTCTCGGACACCGACGCGGCCTGATCGTCCGGTGCGATTTCGTCGAGCAGTTCCCGCAACACGGCCGGAAGCGAAGGGCGCAGCCCCATGCGCGCGCCGACGTTCGCCGCCGCCTCCGCGAGCAAGCGCACCAGTTCGGGATAGGCGATGCCGGCGCGGCGTGCCTCGTGCTCCAGCAGATGCGCGACGAAGCGCCGGCGGTTGAAGCGGGTGCCGGGGTCATGCAGCAGATAAGTCAGCGTCAGCCAGCGCAGGATCGGCTGTGGATCGGCGGCGAACAGCGGCCTTGGCGCGGCGCGCTCGCTTTGCGCGATCTCGTCGAGCAAGGCGAGGATGACATCCGCCGCGTCGGGATCGAGCCGCCGGATCAGGCCGGCGAACAGCGGGTCGTCGAGCGAGCGCACCAGCGCGAGCAGCGCCGGCCGATCGTCGGCGAGGCGGCGGACCAGCGCCACCAGCGCGGCAAAGTCGCCACCGCGCGCGGCCTTGAGCGCGGCGGCGGCATCCATGTCCTCCGCCACCGGCGCGACTTCCGGCGGCGCCGGGACACCGGCCTCGCCGAGCAGCTCAGCCAGCACCGTCGGCAGTGACGAGCGCAGGCCGGTGCGGACCCGCGTCGCGGCGAGCGCCTCGCCGAGCAGGCGCAGCAAGGCGGTATAGTCGATGTCGAGCCGTGCCGCCTCGCGCGCCAGCAGGTGCGCGAGGAAGCGGCGGCGGTTGAACTGCGTGCCCGCGTCACGCAGCAGGAATTCGAGCGTCGCGATCCACAGCAGGCGTTCGAGCGCCGGCTCGGCGAGCCGCGCCAGCGGCGGCGGCACCGGGCGCGCGCGGTGCGCGAGGATGACATCGGCGATCAGCGCGAGGATCACCGCCGCATCGGCCGGCGACAGGGTGGCGAGCAGATCGCGCAGGCCCGCGACCCCGATCTGCACCACCAGCCGTTCGAGTACGCGCTCGTTGCGGCCATGGCGGCGGAGCAGCGCGACCAGCGCTTCGGGCTGTTCGGCGAGCAATGTCGCGAACATCGCGGCGGGGTCGAAGCGTTCGGTGCGCGGCGCCCAGGCTGCGGTGCCGGTAACGAGCCAGGCGGCGAAGCGCTCGCGCAGCGCCGTGGCGGGGTCGATCAGCCGCGCCTCGTCCGACGGCGCGACGCGCGCGCGGTGCAATGCCTCGCCCAGCGCCTCCCCGAGCGCGCGTTCGAGCGCGGCGAGCGCATCGACTTCGAGATGATCGGGCCGCACCTCGCCCAAATCGAGGTCGATCCGCCCGAGCCGCAGCCAGGCGTCGCCCGGCGCCAGCGCATCGCATACCCGTTCGAGCAACGGCGGCATCAACCGCCACGCCAGCGCCTCGATCCGCGGCCGCAACGCCAGCGCGGCATCGGTGTCGGGCAGCGCCGCGCGCAGATCGACCCGCCCGATGCGATGCGACGCGACGGCCATCACGTCGCCGCCCGCCCGCCGGGGGCCGGTGCTGGCATTTTCGCTATGCACGAGGCCGGGTCCGCCATCCCTTCCTGTTGCTCGCACCGGGCAGCTTCCCGATGACATGCGGTCCCGGGGAAATCAGCTCGGGAGTGCCGAGCGGATTGGTGAAGCGCATGCCCCGGCGCGCCTGTGGCGTGGCTTCGGCATCATCGAGATGGTCGTTGGCCCTGCCCTCGAGCGCTGCGCGGTGCCGATATTCCCGATCAACCATCGCCGCCGCCGCGATGCGAAGTGAACCAGCCGTGAAAGTACTGCACGTCGCGGCTCGAGCAGGATTGCGCCGCAAGCCGGGAGAGCTGATCGGCAAAGGCAGCGATGACGTCAGCGCTCGCGCTGTCGTCGGCCAGCACGATCTCCGCGATCCGCTGACGCAGTTTCTCGATCGCAGCGAAATCGTCGTACCGCATGCCCTTCAAGCCATCGGTCCCGGCTTTGTTCCACGCTGGCTCATATTGCTCGACCAAGGGCCTGAGCGCGTCGTACAAGCGCCGCGGGATGACGAAACCGTGTGCCGGAACACGTCCCCCCGCACGCGCGACGAGTTGCCGCACGGCCGATGGCGCTTCGCCCGCCCCGGCGGCGGCATCCCTCGCGGCGAGACTGACGGCACGCTGCGCGCGCTCCAGCTTCTGCTGGAACCGCTCGAAATGCGATATCATGGTGTTGAATATCGAGGCTTCGCGATCCGACAGGGGACCAGTCTTATCACAGAGTACCAGCGTCCACTTGCGCAGGATCGCGATGAATTTCATCGCGTCGTTGAGCAATTCCTCATTGGCTTGGTCGGCCCACACTTCGGCATAGGCGCCGCGATATTGCGAACAGAAATCCATCCGGGTGTAGACATCGCCGAGGATGCGGATGGCCCCGGCGCGATCATCCTCGCGCGCAACCGCACCTTGCTGACGGATCAGATTGCGCGTCACGTCGATGGCACTGCCGCCGGACGAGGCGGCGCCGGATACTGCTGGGGAACCGCCGCTCGGCTGCGGTTGAGCCGCACTGCTCACGACCGGCGGCGGCGGTAGGACGGGTTGCCCGCCGGCTCCGCCGGAAGCCTCATCGATGATGTTGCTGCCGGCAGCGCTTGGACGGGGCGCGGGTGGATCGGGCAATCCGGGCTTGGGCGCCGCCCTTGCCGCGGCGATATGCGCCTCCAACAGCGCCGCGAGCGAAGGCCCGAACCCGGTTTCCGCGATCACCTGGCCATTTTGAATCTCATGCAGGATGCGCGCGCGAACTTCATCGCGATCCGCGTCGTTCATCGCCGCAATCGCACCGCGGACCTGCGCGACGAAGGCCGCCGGGGCGACATATCGCGCATTGGCAGCGTCGTCGGGCTGAATCATCGCGCGATTGATGACGGCGTGAATCGCATGCACGCCGCAATCGCCGTCTGCGTTGGTCGTGACGTGAATTGCCGCTTGTCCCACACCCAGGACGACGTCCCAGTGATTGGCATGCGGATTCAATTGCGCATGGTCCATCCAGTCCGGTTCCTGACCGATGAGATACTGGAAGATATCCGCCTCATAGAGATGCGCGTTCGCGCCGCGCGTATCGGCGATGAACGCATTGACCCATGCTTCGGGAATTTGGTCGCCGCGGACGATTTGCTCCAGCCCCGCGATCACGCGCTGGACCGGCGCGGCGCCGGCCGGAAGGGGCGCAAGCGCCCGTAGCCGCGCCACCGGTGGCGCGGCGTCGAGGGTCGCAGCGAGTTGCGCGAGATACACACCGTGCGGCCCCGCCGTGCCGCGCGGTACCGCATCGCGCGGCGTCGTGACCGCCGGGGCGGCGGCACGCGCCATTGTCGGCACCGCCGCGCTCATGCCGGCAAGCCCGGCTGGCGGCAGGCACGCATGATGCCGAGGCATGACATCACGTCACGCGTTCCGCTCCGGGCGCGCCGCTCGACCGTTCGCGCCAAACGCTCCGTTCGCCTGGTCGGGCGGCCCGCACAGTCGACGACGATCGACCCATCGACCGTAGCGACGAGGAGGGCCAGCGATGTCGCGCCCATCTTCACGCCGCAACCTCGATGACGTCGCCGGCCTGTATGGGCGCGTCGATCGCGCCATCGAGCTTGTCGAGCCAGCGCCCTTCGCGATCGGTCGGCCAGACCGTCCAGCGCGCCGGGGGACGCGCCGACACGAAGCGGCGTTCGAGCACGATCGGCCCCACGCCCGCCGCCAGCACCGCGCGCATCTCGTCGCGGCTGGCGTCGTTGCGGGCGATCTCGACGCCTTCATCGTCGTGGAAACCGACATACCAGAAATGCGGATCGTCGCGCGCCGCCGGCGGCAACGCGCGATGGTCGAGCGCGAGCCGCACCGTCCAGGGCCGTGGTAGCGCGCCGCCCGGAACCGCGCGGCGCGGCGCCGGCGGCGTCTCGCCCGATGCCGCGGCCGGGGTCGCGCTGCACTGGCGGAAGTCGATGCCGGCATAGGCCTCGTAATCCGCCACCGAGCGCTGGTCGCCGCACGCCAGCGGGCCGATCGGGCGCTCGGTCAGGAAGCGCCGCACCCTGTCGAGGCTGACCGCGTCGCGCTCGTGCCAGGCCAGCGCGACGGCGTTGCCGGCGACATGATCGTCCCAATGCTTGGTGCGGCCAACGCGGGTATATTCGTGCCACGCGATATGCGCGCCGGGGTGGAACAGGTCATAGCCGTGCGTGAAGGCGCGCACCGCGAGGCTGATTTCCTCGCCGATAAAATAAAGTTCGGGGTCGTAGGGCACATCGGCGACGAAGCTGCCCGGCGCGAACAGCAGGTGCGCCGAGACGAAGCGTGCGCGGATCGGCGCGCCGTCGCGCTCGGCCGGCGCGATATTGTCGAACTGAAAGGTCGGGATGCCCTGCGGCGTGAAACGGTCGAAACGCATCCGCGTCGGCGCCGGATCGCGCGACAGCGGCGCGGCCGGATCATAGGGCGCGGCATAGGTCGACAGCACCGGCCGCGCCGCGCCGCTGCGCGCGGCCTGATCGAGCAGGATCGCGTCCCATCCTGGCGCGAAGCGGTGGTGCGAATCGAGCTGCAGGAACCAGTCTTCGCCATCGTAAAGCTTCATCAGCTCGGCGCGCGCCCAGCAGGCGCCGCGGCTCTCGCGCCACGGCACGTCGATGATGCGCATCCGATTGCCGTCGAGCGCGGGCGGCGGCGCCTCGCCCTCGCCATGCTGCCAACACACGCCGAAGCGCAGCTCGCCCGGCCAGCGTGCCTGCGCCAGCGCATGCTCGATCGTCGGGACCAGTTCGGGGTCGCGATAGGCCGCGATCGAGATGAAGATCGTCATGCGCTCAGCCCTGCCGCAGCCAATAGGGGGTCCCGCCATTCTGGTCGGTGCTGATCAGGTCGCTGTCATAGGCGACGCCGCTCAGCACGAGGTTCGAACTGATCGTCTGTTGCATGCAATAGCCCGGCGCGCCGATCTGCGGCGCCGAACTGCTGCCCGAGCGCCAGAATTGCTTGAAGTTGGTCAGCTGGACGATTTGCTGCGCGCTGAGCCCGCAACTGGCGCCGATATAGATGCCCGGCAGGTAGTTGGCGGCGCGAACGGCATCGCCCCAGGTGCCGGCATAATCGAGCACATTTTCGGGGTCGGTCCCCGCGCGGACGCCTTCGAGGTCGAGGAAAACGCTGACCCCGGGCGGCAGGCCGATCGCCTGGCAGTTGCTGGCGGCATATTGGCCATAGGTCATGCCAAGCGAGCCGGTCGGATCCCAGGGCGATGCCGCGACGTGCTGGACGATCATCAGCGCGAGGCCGGCATTCAGGATGGTCTGCGCCTCCGACCGGGTGATGTTGCCCGACGGGCTCGACGGATCGGTCAGATAGTTGCGCGGCACATAACGCAGCGCAAAGGCGAAGCCGGCGTTGCGGAACGCCGCCGCCGTCGTGCTGGTGAGCGGCGTGTTGCAGTCGAACCCCTTGCTGCCCGACGGCGACTTCTCGACCTTGCCCGGCAAATTGTTGCCCGAAGGCGACGGTGTTGGGGTCGGCGACGGCGTTGCTGACGGCGTCGGTGTCGGAGCCGGGGCTGGCGACGGTGAAGGTGGTGGCGGCGACGGCGGGGTGGGTGGCGGAAGCGGTGCCGGCGGCGTCGGCGAGGGCAGCGGCCACGGCGTCGGTGCCGGGGGCGTGGGTGACGGCAGCGGCCAGGGTGTCGGCGATGGCGACGGGGTTGGCGTGGGGAGCGGCGTCGGCTCTGGCGGGGCATGTTCGCGCCAGGCGAGCCACAGCCTTATGCCCCAGGTCAGCAATGGCCAGATCCAGTTGCCCCACAGGCTGCCCAGCCAGTTCCAGATCGATGACGGATCATCGGGCTCGGCAGTCGGGGTCGGGGTTGGCGGCAGCGGCGTCGGCGTGGGCGTCGGGGTCGGTGGCGGCGTCCATGAAGGGGTCGGCGTCGGGGTCGGTGGCGCCGTCGGCGTTGGCGTCGGCGACATGGTCGGGCTCGGGGTCGGCGTCGGCGGCGCTGTGGGTGTCGGGGTTGGCGAGCAGGTTGGCGTCGGGGTGGGCGATGCCGTGGGCGTCGGGGTCGGCTTCGGCCCGACGCTAGTGAGAAAATCGACCAGCACGCGGCTCGCGACGGACTGGCGCAGGCCGTGGCAGCCGCACTGCGCGTCGCACCAGTCCTGATACAACGCCTCGAACCGCGACATCTCGGCGGGCGTCAGAAACAGGCAGTCGAGCACGACATGCGCCGGGGTATTGGTGCCTACCACGCGCCTGGCCTCGTCCCGCCAGGTCGGGTCGCGCCACTGCGCGCGCGTCGCCGAGATCACCGCAGTGATGCGGAAATCATAGTGCGCGATCTCGCGCGGTCCGGCATCGGGCGGCAACGCATCGCGCAGCATCACCCATTCGACGATGTGCAGCCGCGCCTGGTCGACCACGCGCTGGCGCCGGCTTTCGCGCAGCAGCTGCCGGATCGCGGCGATCGCCTGCTCCTCGTCGTCATGCTCGCCGAGCCACCACCAATGTCCGTTGCGGTCGACGCAGACGATGTAGATCGACACCGGCCCGCTGAGCGTACCGAAGCGATAGCCCGACGGATCGGACATCGCCGATGCCAGCGCGCCCGCCACATCGCGCCCGTCGCTCGGCGACGGGTCCGCGGGCGCGCCGGCCATGCCAGGGTCGAACGCATCGACCGGCTTGAACAACTGGCCGATCGAGCCGGCCAGTTCGTCGGGCAACGGCCGACCGAAGGGCGGTGCGGTGGGGTCGTCGTCGGCGCTCCAGATCCGGCCGCTGTGGCGCGCGCCACGGCTCGTGGCCGCGCCGGGGTCATCGAGCAGACCGAGTTGCAGCCGGCTGAGCGCCTCGACGCCGGAGGCGCCGCGCCCCGAGCGGCGGCGGCGGAAATCGGCGCCGCGCCCGCGGTTGCGCGTCAGCGGCGCGACGCGGCGCAGCAGCGCCTGCTTGGTGCGGATCAACGCCGCATCGGCCGCCGCGCTCTCGCTGCCGGGCGCCACGCCGCCATGACCGTTGCTGAGATGTTCGGCATAAAGCGACAGCAGCAGATCGAGCACCGCATTGCGCCGCTGGTCGACCGGGTCGTTGTCGGCGCTGATCGCGGCGAGGCGACTGGCATAGCCGGGCTTGAACAGCTGCTGCTCCACCGCATCGGGGACGATCGTTTCGATCGACTGCGTGGCATAGGTCGCATCGCCGCCCGCGCTGACCGAGAACAAGGTCCGCAGAAAGGCGACCTGGCTGAAATAGTCGGCGAGCACCTGGTCGAAGGGCATGAGATAGCCCTTGAGCTGCTTGGCCTGTGCGACACGCTCGCGCGTCGAGCCCGGCGGCAAGCCCGCCGCGCCGATGCCATAGACGCGCGGGAACTGGTCCTGGATCGAGCTGTAGCTGGCAAGATCGCGCTGCGTGACCGGCGGCGCGCCATATTGCGCTTCATATTGCTCGCGCAGTGGGTAGGTGCGGCGATGCTCCTTCCAATATTGCGCCAGCAGCCGCCGCACCCGCGCCGGGTTAGGCTGCACCATCACGTTGTTACGGTAGAGATGGATGGTGAAGTGATGATCGGGCGTGGTGCCCTGCAACCACCAGATGCTGTCCGGCGGACGCCCTATGCTGTCGTTCGCCCCATAGGGACTCGGGTCGCCCTGCACGGCGACCGACACGCTGTCGATGGCGAGCACCCCGGGCGAGCCCGACAGTGCCTGGACGAGATCGCTGACCGCGACCGCGTCGGCCAGCGGTGAAAGCTGCTCGTCGGCGATGAAGCCGCGCAGCATCATCGGGCCAGTGAACATCGCCGCGCTGGCGGACATGGCGGCGCGCTGGTCGGCGAGCGAGCGCCGCGCCGGCTCGGGCGCGAGGAACAGACCGAGCGTGAACAGCGCGCGGGCGAGGGTTTCCGAAGGATCGGCGCCATCCTCGATCTGGACGTCGGCCATCACGCGGGTATCGAGCATGCGCAGCACGCGCACCGTGCCGATGTCCTCGCACAGCGCACGGTGGCCGCGATAGCAGTCGCGCACCTGCTCAATCAGCGCGTCCTCGGCCCGGCATCCGCCATCGGCGTCGTCGTCGGCCAGCGCCAGGATCGTGACGTCGTACAAGCCGCGCACGGCGGGCGGAACGGGATGCTTGATCGCCGAGAACCAGATATTCGCCACCCCAGGCACGCGGTCGAGCACAACGCGGCGCAGGTCGTTTTCGGTCACCGGGTTGCACGGCAGGATCGACCAGGCCGGCATCATACCGTGGCGGCGCAGCAGCAGCTGATCCGCGGCCGGATCGGCGAGCAGATCGGGCACCGACAGATCCGCGCGATAGGGCAGCTCGGTCAGCGCGTAGCAGAATTGCTCGAGGATGGTGACGCCGGGGTCCGAATAATTGAAGTCGGTCCACACGTCGCGGCACATGCGCGACGCCAGCTCGACCGCCTGCTCGCGCAGCGCCGCATAATCGGCGCCCGGCACCGCCGATGGCGCGCGATCGATCGTGCTTTGCGGCGTGCCGGGGTCGGGCGTCATGTCGCCGTCCCCGCCCCCGTGCCCGACGGTGGCGGCGCGCTCGCTGACGGATAGGGCAGATAATAGGAACTCGGCGGCGGCGTCGGCGCCGCGGTGACGGCATGTTCGTCGACCTTGACCGAGGTGAGATAATACCAGCCGAGCCCGACCTGCTCGGTCTGCGGTGTGACGGCGAGACTGACGATGCCGAGCACATAGCGCCGGTCGCGGACGAACTCGGCAATCGCGCGGCGGGTATAATAATCGGCCGGGCGCGGGCCGAGCGTCTCGTCGGGCCAGGGCGACAGCCACGCGGTCAGGTCCTTGGCGAGCTGGATGCACCAGAAATCGTTGGTGTCCTCATCGCTGAAATGGCACGCGATCTCGACCTTGAGCCGCAGATAGGGCGGGTTGGTGACGAGCACGTCGACGAACGGCCCGACGCGCTGCTCGATGATCCGGCCGACATCGGACAGCGTCGTCAGATCGGCCAGCGGCGCGGTGGTATCGACGACATTGGGCGTCTTCGAGCCCGGCACCGCGACGATCCACACCTTGCCCGCAGCACCCGTCGCGCCGGTAAAGCCATCCACCGCCGGCACCACCACGACCTGCCACAAGGACGGCTCGTTCTCGAGCACGAGCCGGGCATAGTCCCAGCCGGTAATGCCATAGCCCTTGTGGCGCAGCCGCTCGGCCATCCACATCTGGAACGCCCGGCCGCTCGCCGGCGGGCGGCCGCCGAACGACTGCATCGGCTGATTGATCGTACCGATATTGGTCAGCGGCGAAATCGCCTTGCTGACGGTCTTGGCGGGGCGCGGCACGCCGAGCGTCGAGGCGCCGCCCGGCCCGACCCATGAGGCGCACAGCGCATTGGCGATCACCGCGGTGATCAGCGGGGCATTGCTGGTCGGCTCGAGCGCACGCACGCGCAGCCGGGTCGGCTTGTCGGCCGGCGCGTCGGCCCGCAATTGCAGCGTGATGATCCCGCTGTTCGACAGGTTGTTGGTGCCGTCGGCGAGCATCACGACCGGCTCCCAGCCATTGCCGACATATTGCGACCAGTCGGTCTTGGGCGGCGAGCTCCACCAGCCATTCGGCCCGGCACTGAGCATGAACAGCAGCGCGACCTGCGGCACCGAGCACGACAACTGGATGTACAGCGCATCCTTGTCGTCGAGCGTCGGCAACAGCGTCATCGCCCCGGTCGCGGGCGCGCGCATCTTGTTGAACGGCGCGATATGACTGAAGGTCAGCGCCGGCGGCGTCACCAGGGCGCTGGTTGTATTGAGATCGTCGGCCGGCGGGGCGACCGGCGACGTGTCATAGCGGGCGGCGGCGGTGTAGTTCACCCCCAGCCCCGCCGCCATCGGCTGCCATGGCGGATTGGGCATTGCCGGCGGCAACAGCGCGGTCAGCGCCAGCTGCACCGCCGCCGCGATATTGGGGCGACGCAGCGCAAAGGGCTGCGTCTCGGCCGCGGCAAAGGCGGCGGCGATCGCCCCGGCGGCATCGAGCGTGTTGTGGGCTTGCCGCAGCGCCACCGTCGCGCCGGCGCCGAACGCCCCCTCATGCGCGTCGAGCCAGGCAACGAGATTGGCGAGGATCGCGGCCGGCTGGCCCGGCGTCGCACCGCGCGTGGTGATGCGCTGCCACAGCGAGCCGCTGTGCGCCGCGACGTCGGCCAGCGCCGCCTCGAGGTCGGCGTGCCATTGCTCCTGTGTCGCAGCGCTCTCGCCGCTCGCGGCGATCGCCTGATTGACCGAGACCAACGCCTCGCCCGTCATCGCCGACAGCGCGGTGTCGACCGCCGGGGCGACCGTCGCCTGCCAGGTCTTTTCGGTCGCATCGGCATTGGCGCGCGCCAGCCGGTTGAGCTCGGTCACCGTCTGCTTGCCGCTCGACCCGCCATTAGGCAACCCCGCGACATTGGCCTGGCCGAGCGCGGTCGAGGCGGCCATCAGGTTGCTGGTGTAGAGAATGTGTCCAAAGGCATAAGGCGGGTCGGACAGTTCGAGCCGCAACGCGCTGGTCGCCGGGTTGTAATAGGCCGGCGCGGCATCGACCGCGACGATCGGCACTTCGAGCAGCACATCGGGTTTGAGCGGCGCGGCGCGATCCGGCTCGGGGGGCAGCGCGCGCGGCGTCGCGGCGGGCGGCGGCACCGCCGACGGTCGCGGCGCGGGCGATGACAGCATCGCCGCTTCGGGGACGGCGAACGGCTGGGTCGCGAACAGCGGCTGCGACGGCGCCTGGTCGTCGACTCGCCACGGCCCCGGATTGACCATGCTGAAGGTCGCGCGGAAGCTGCGATTGTCGAACAGCGGCGCGGCCGAAACCTCGCCATCTGCGTTCAGAACATAATCCTGATAATAGCCCTTGAAGCCGGTGCTGGTGACCGGCACCCCCGCCCATTTGATCGTCACCGACAGCGTCGTGACCGGTTTGACGAACAGTTCGGGCGCGCTGATCTCGATCCCCGCGCCGAGCACCGGCGGCAGGCCGAACATGGCGAAGGTCTGGCTGCTGTCGGCCGGCCCGGTCGGCGTGGCGATCCTGACGCCGGTCAGGTCGTCGACCGCGACCTCGATCGTGACCGCACCGATGCCCAGTTGCTGCAGCGCCGCGTCGCGCTGCGCCTGTGCCAGTATCGCGGCATCGCGCCCGCCAACGGCATCGGGCTTGATGCTGCCGATCACGGTCGGGCCGCCTTGCGGCTTGGCGAAGCTGGACGGCGGCAACAAATTGGGTGGCGGCACCAGCGCCGGCTTGGTGTCGATATCGACCAACGGCGGCGCGTCGGCGGGCAGGATGAAACGGATGATCAGCCGGTTGTCATCGTCCTGCTGACGCGCCAGCTGCGGGCTGACCGTGAAGTCATCGACTTCGATCCAGCCGCCGGCGGTCGTGTAATGCAGCACAAAGGCCTGTTTGACGAGATCGGAGACCAACCCGGCCTTCATCAGCAGGTCCTCGCGCTCGCCTGCGGGTTTGGGGTCGCCGGCCGGCGCCGCGACCGGTGCATCGGATGCGGACGATTGCGCGGTGATCACCAGGCCGATATCGATCTGGCGATTGCCGCCGGTCAGCATCAGCACCGGCGACGACACGGTAAAGCCCAGACTGGCCTTTTGCAGCGGGATTGCGCTGTGCGGCTCGACATGTCCGTCGCCGAACATCGCAAACGGCTTGATGGCATCGGGCGCGGCGGGGTCGAGCGCGATCTCGCCGGTCATCACCATACCCGCCTTCTCGATCGCCCCGGATCCTTCCGACGACGGCGCGCGCAGCACGCGATGCACGCTGAGGTTGACGACCGTCGCCGGCGTCACCTCGAGCGTGTTTTCGGCGGCATATTGGATCGCCACGCCGGTCTCATCGGTGCCGGCCGAGAAATAGGCGCCGCGCGGCACCGATGCCTGGTCGGACGGCTGGGCCGGCGTGAAGGTCAGATACATTTCGTCGGGCACGGCATCGACGGCGTGCTGGTGAAGCACCTCGCTGTAATAATAATCGACCAGCCGGCGGGGAAAGCCGTTGATCTCCGCCCGCGCCTCGCTGAACAGCTTGGCGAAGGTGTTCCACAGCGCGGCCTGCGGCGCATGGCCATCCTGATGGAGCGACGCCTCCAGCATGAGCAGCGCCTGATCATGTCCCTTGCGCAGGGCGCCGACCAGCGTGATCGCGAGATCGTCGAGAATCTCGAACAGCTGGTCGTTCCAGCGAACGTCACCACCATTACCGCGCCGCGCCAGCGCGCGCTCCAGCGCCTCGTTGCCGAGATGGCCGTGGAAGCGGCGCAGCGGATCGATCACCTCGTCCGCGCGACCATGGCGATCGGGCTGGCGCAGATAGCTTTCCGGGTCGGGCGGGTCGCCGGCATGGCGGTCGCTGATCGCCATCAGCCGCGCCAGCACGGTGATGACGCCGCCCAGCCGCCGCGGATCCTGCCGCGCCGCGTCGAGCCCGCGCTTCAGGTCGCGCTCGATCCCCGACAGGTCGAGCGCGGCATGGGTGGCGAGGATCACGGATTGGTCGCTGGCGAAGAACGGCACCCAGTCGCCCGCCGGGCAATCGTGCAGGTCGTAGAAATTGACCAGCGCGCCGTAACGCGCAGCAAAGGCGACGATTTGCGCCAGCGAGCGGCCATCGACCAGCACCGCTTCCGGCGCCGGCGCACCCGCGACGCGATCCGCCTGGCTCGTCGCACCGTTGAGGATGCGCGAGGCGGCCTGGTCGAGCAGGGTGCGCCCGCTGCTCACCCCGACGGCGGAGGCAGCGTCGCCTCGACCTGGTAGAAGGGGAAGACGATATTATCGCGCGCATTGGTCTGGCGCACGACATAGTCGATCGTGATCGCGATCCAGCCGTCGAGAATGGTGTCGCTGACCTCGACCTTCTCGACCGTCACGCGCGGTTCCCATTCGATGATCGCGCGCGTCACCATCGTCGCGATCTCGTTGGCGGTGGTGGTGGTCAGCGCGGTGAACACCTTGGAAATCAGGTCGACACCGTACGTCGCCAGCATCACACGCTCGCCCAGGCTGGTCGACAGCAGGATGTGCAGGGCCTCGCGAATGTCGACATCGCCGGCCGACAGCATGACGCTGTAGTGGAACGTGTCGAAGGTCGGCGGGAAGCTCCAGCCGCGCCCGAGAAAGGCCGGCTCGACCGGCGGATAGGTCTCGCCGCCGCCCGGTGCGCGCACCGGCCGCGCCGCGCCGCGCGTCGAGGGCGCGGCCGGGGCCTGAGACGGGGGTTGCGGCGGCAGGCTCACGGGTTGAGCGCCACGGTGGCGCCCTTGATCTGGATCGGCCCGTCGGCGGTCATCTTGGCCGAGGCGCTGGCGGTGGCACTCAGCGTCGTCCCGGCCTTGATGTCGACGCTGGTGCCCGCCGACATGCTGATCGATCCGCTGGCGCTGATCGTGATGTTCTTGGGGCTGTCGATCGTAATCCCGCCGGTTTCCATCTTGATCGTGTTGCCGGTGACGTCGGTGATAGTGATCGCCTTGTTCTTGTCGTCGATCAAAATGCTCTGGCTGGCGGGGGTGGTGATCAGGATCGACGGATCGCTTTCGGTGAAGTTGATCCGCATCTTGGCCTTGGTGGTGAAGCTCTTGACGTCGTTCGGCGCCGGGCTGCTGCCCTCGGTAGGCGGATAGGGCGGCGGGTTGGCCTTGGAATAGAGGCTGCCCAGGATCACCGGATAACGCGGGTCGCCGCTGAGAAAGCCGACCACCACCTCGTCGCCGGTCTCGGGATAGAAGTTCGAGCCGATCCCGTTCGAGGCATAGAAGGAGCCGAAACGCGCCCATACCCCGTCGCTCGCCTGGAGCAGCGGCAGCGTGACGAGCACGCGATATTCGCCATCGGGATCCTGATTGATCTGCTTGACCGTGCCCGCCATCAGGTTGTTCGCTGGCGGCAATTGGCCCGAGGCGCCGGGCGCGGCGATCTGCGGCGCCTTCGCGGCGAACCAGCCCGGCGCCAGGCCGATCTGCACCGTGGTCCGCCACAGCCCCTCGGCCATCTGCTGGTGCACTTCCGACACCCATGCATCGCCGTTGAAACGCGCGCCGAGCCCGGCCAGCGTCACCATCGTCCCCGGCGTGACCAGCGCGCTGCCCTGGAACCGCACCTCGCCGCGCACCTTGGCGAGCTGGCTCTTGAGCAGCTCGGCCGAGGCCCAGCCGGTCAGCTCGGCATCGACCATCGCGCCGGCGGTTTGCTGAACATAGCTCGACACCGGAAACACCCCGGCCAGCGTGCTCGACGAGAGATTGCCCGGCGTGGAGACATCGGCGCTCGGCGTCGACGACTGCAACAGCGCCTGCGTCGCCGGGTCCCAGGCAAAGCTCTGGATCGCTGCCGGCTTGAGCTGCGTCGCGGCATCGATCTCGCCGTTGAAATCGAGGATCGAGTCGCCCCAGGTCAGCGTCAGCACCGGCGATCCACTGGTCTTGGGCGGGGCGACGGTTACGGTGCCGTCATCGACCGTCACCACCATGCCGCTCGCCTCGGCGCGCATCACCAGCAGGTCCCAGTCGGTGGCGTAATATTGCACGATCGATTCATGCTGCACGCTGGTCGTGGTGACCGTCGCGGTGAGCCCGGCATTGCCGATCAACTTTTCGCACAACGCGCTGTCGGTGATGTTCTGGAACACCGCATTGGCGCGCGCCAGCGTCATCACCAATGCCTTGTCGGTCGCCTCGATCACCAGTTGCGACGGCCCGTTGACGCTGGCCTCGATGCCGTGGCGCTGGATCACGCCCGAAAAGACCTGCGTCTGGGTCGATCCATAGCCGAGCGCGATGGTCAGCGCCGCGCCCGGGATCAGCGCGCTCGTCTCGCTGATCGGGAAGGTCTCGCCCGCCGCGCTGCCGTCGGACATCACCAGCCGCGCGCGCGGCAACCGGTTGATCCCGGTCCACACGTCGATCGACCTGACCTGGATCGTGCTGTCGAGCGGCGCGCCGTCGGCCTTGATCGCATAGACCGGCAGGACGTTGGCAAGTTGGGCGGGCGAAGGCGCGGTCATCAGTTGCTCGATCCACTGAGCGGGGGAAACAGCAATTGCGTGCCCGGCGGTACCCCGCGGAAATTCGACAGGCCATTGAACGCCGCCACCTTGGCGTAGAAACGGCTGTCGCCATAGATGCGATGGCAGAGCAGCGGCAATGTATCGCCGGCCTGCACCGTGACGAGGTGCGTCACGTCGGGCGAGGTCTTGTACGCCCCCTTCGCCAGCTGCGCCTCGCTGGTATAGGATTTGAACGTTACCGCGACCTTGGCGCGCAGCGGTGTCCCGTCGGGCATGAACAGCGTGTAGTTGGTGCTCATGCTGACCAGCACGCACTGGAACTGCAGCTGCGCCCAGGCGAGGATCAGGAAATTGGGGCTGTGGATCGCACCGTTGAGCGTCGCGGTCAGCGCGGTGAACTGCTTGATGCCGTCGGCGACGCCGTTGCTGTAGCTTTTCTGGTTGCCCGGCGGCGGGATCACGCCCGTCGCGTCGAAGATCAGCTCGAACGAAATATCCTCATCGGCGATACGGTTGAATTCGGGCGATGGCCCCGGGCTGCCCTGCGCCTGGCGGTCATTGTAGCGGATCGAGGTCTTGCGGCTGTAGCTTGCCGGGTTGATCCATACCGTAAAGGGGTTGCCCGACCCGCTGACCTTGGTGGTGAAGCCCGAATCGGTATAGGCGGTGATCGTCATCTTGGTCGGGTTGGGCTGCGGCATCTCAGCGCTCCTCGCGCTGGCGCAGCGTCCTCAATACTTGGCTGACACAGTTGCTGACGATCTGCTCGATATGCGCCTGGCTCAGCGCCGCGCCATCGTCGGGCGCCGCGCCATGTTCGAGCGGCGGCGCCGACGGGGTGATCCCGCCGACAGCGATATGAACGCCGATCTCGCTGATTTCCAATGGCATCCGGTTCCGTCCCCCACGTTGCGATCAGGCGACCGGCGCCGGCGCGCCGATACCCCGGCGGCGGCGCGGCGTTCGCCTGACCATCTGCACGTCCGGCGCCCGGCCGCGCGGCGCCGGCAACGCGACATGATCGCGCGTCACGACGCCGCTACCGTGGTGGTGACCGTGGTATAGGCGAGCTCGATCGTCTCGATCAGGACGTCGTTGCTCTTGGCGTTGAACCCTGTCGCTTCCCATTTGACCGGCCAGGCATTGGCAAAGGTCCAGGTCACGACCGGCTGGCCGGTTGGGCCGAGCAGGCAGACATTGACGACCTGGGTGACGATCGGCGTGCCGAGCGACGACCCGATGGTCTGCGCCGACCAGCGCGCGAAGCGTGAATCCTTGGTCAGATAGCCGCGCTTGAGCACCAGATTGCCGTGCTTGGTGACGCCCGGCACCTGGTGGACATAGGCATTCTGCCCACCCTCGGCCACTTCCTCCACCGCGACATGGGATTCGATCCCCGACACCTCCTGAAAAGCGGCATCGAGCACCGGCTGTTGCGGGCTGGACGAGCTCGCCCCGATATAGACACCGAAGGAAAAGGCCGGCGGTGGATAATAGCCGGGGGTCGCGGGGGCGGGAGTGGGCATTGGTCAACGGGTCCGCGGGCACAGGAACAGCAAGGCGACACGGGGACGCGACAACGCGCCGCGCCCCCGTCGGGAGATCACTTGATCGACACCGCGAGCGTTTCATAGGCGATCTCGATGCTCTCGACCGCGACCTCGTTGCCGTCCGATTTGAGATCGGTGCCGGTCAGCTTGGTCGGGAAGGCATTGTTGAGCGTCCAGATCATGCGCGGCGCACCCAGCTCGTCCTGCAGGTTCACCACCACGGTCGAGCGCGCGATCGTGTTCATCGCGATGGTGTTGAACCACGTCCACAGATTTTGGTCGGTGACGAAGATGCCCTTCTTCATCGTCACATTGCCGTATTTCTTGAGGCCCGGCATCTTGATCGGGGCGAAGATCGCGCTGTTGCCGGCGCGATATTCGATCACCTGCGCCTCGGCTTCCAGCCCGGTGACTTCCTGGAACACCGGGTTGCCCGGAATCCCCGTCACCGAGAAGAAGAATTTAGGAAGCGGCCAGGTCGTGTTTTCGGCGGACATCGATGTCTCCTGTCAATACGAAGGAAAAGGGTAAGGCGGGTCAGCGAACTCAGCTGCCCATCGTCTGGGTGAAGGTCAGCTCGATGAATTCGGCCGGATGGATCATCTGCAGCGTCACCGCGACGACCATGTAGCCGTTGAGCACGTCCTGCGACGTCATCGTCGCACCGAGCCCGCAATTGACCGTGAAGGCGTCGCTCGACTTGGCGCCCATCAACCCGCCCTGCTGCCACAGACCGGTCAGGAAGGAGGAGATCGACGAGGTCACGTTGGTCCAGGTGAGCGCGTCATTGGCAGCGAAGACATAGCCTTGCAGCGCAAGCTTGATCGTCTGTTCGACATAGACGAGCGTGCGACGGACCTGGATGTAACGATAATCCTGGCTGTTGCCGTCGAGCGTGCGCGCGCCCCATACGACATTGCCGCGACCCGGCTGGGCCCGGATGATGTCGATCGCCTGGCCGTTGGTGGGCACGTTGAAGCCGCCCTGTTCGACGTCGTTCATGTCGTAGAGCGGCGCCACGACGCTCGCCAGCGCGATGTTGGCCGGCGCGTTCCACACGCCCGACTGCACGTCGCTCTTGTTCCACACGCCCGCAAGCGAGCCGCTCGGCGCCATGATGTTCATCTGGTCGGCGACCTGCTGTTCGATCTGCGCGTAGAGCGGCAGCGAGGTCAGCAGCAGATTGTTCAGCGCGAGCTGCGACGCCGCGTCGCCGGTCTTCACCGTGCCCGGGAAGCTCGACGCCGTCGCCGTATTGGCGTCGTCGTTCGCGCCAACCGTCGCCAGCGGGAAGGCGGCGGCGATCGCCTGCTGCACGGCGATCTGGCTCGCCGTCTTGGGCGGCGCCGGCTTCGTGGTATCGGTAACGGGCGTGGCGTAGAGCGCGATCGCCTGGGTGGTCAGCAGGTTGTTGATCACCGTGTTGTCGGTGCTTTTCAGGTTCGTGTAGAGGATGTCGGTCTTCGAGATGATCGACGCCCGCACCGCCGGACCATAGGCCGCGCCATAGCTGAGCGAGGCGATATAGGGCGCGATCGCGGTCGACAGGTTGGACTGGCACGCCAGCATCAAATCCTTAGTGTTGGCGGTGAGGCAATCCGGCAGGTCGAGGATCGCGACGCGATCCTGCAAGCTGCTTGCCTGGGTCAGCATGTTGCCGACCAGCGTCGCATAGTCGGGGTATGTCGTGACGCCGGCGTTGACCGTCTTGAGCTGGCATGCCTCGGGGATCACCGTCATCGTCGGGCCGCGCGCATAACCCGCCGCTTGTAGGCCGACATTGAGGCCGCCCTTTGCGGGCTTGGTGGTGTCGCCGAGGGCGATGGTGTTGGCCGTCCAGCTCGAGGCGGGGGTCGTCGCGACGAGCGGAAACTGGTCGGCCCAATAGCTGCCGGCGGAGACGATATAGCAATTGCCGCCGCCATTGGCGAAGAACATGCGCATCTGCCAGTACAACGTGAACTGGCTGCCGGCGCCCGGCGCGAGGACGAAGCCGGTCGGCGTGATCGTCGTCGAGGTCCCCGACGTTGCCGCCACGTTGGCGACGAAGCTCGGCGTCGGCGCTGGGGTGGGGGTCGGGGTCGGCGACGGGGCCGGCGTAGGCGTCGGGGATGGTGCCGGGGACGGTGCCGGAGTCGACGCCGGGATCGCGGTCAACGCGAAGGCCTGGGTCGCCGGACCGCCGAAATAGGTCGTGTACTCGCTCATCGACGAGATCTGCACCGGCGTGTTGTAGAGCGACTTGCCGGTCACCGGGTCGCCGGCGAACTGGGTATAGCCGATGAACACCGGAACCCCGGTAGGCACGCCGACGATCGACGTCCCGAAGGCATCGATCTCGGTGATATAGACATTCGGTGTGGTCCGGTTGAGATATTTGCTCGAGGTCGCCATCGGGTGATCCTTTTCTACTCGGCTTTTCCAGGGGTTGGCGGGTGATTACTGGCTTGATGTGAGGACGGCTGCGCGGCGCGGTAGCCAGCCGGGTGCGGGTCCGGGGGGGCCGGACCGCTTACGGTGAAGCGTTCAAACATAGACGTAGATCTCCGAACTGCCGCTCAACACATCGCCCGACGCGGCCGGCCACACCGGCGCCGCCGCCGCGGCGGGCAGCCGCGCGACCTGCACGCTGTCGCGCCCGCCGCTCGGCGCGTGGCGCTGGCCGCTGAGCTTGAAATGATAGGGCGAGATACGCTGCAGCGGCAGCGCAGTGCCGGCGGCGAACACCACCGCCTCGTCGCCATTGGGCAGTGCCTCGGACGAGCGCGTGAAGCTCGCCCCCTGCCCCTCGATCGCGAGATCGGATGACAGCTTGCCGCGGGTCGAGGGCGAGACGATGTAATAACGCCAGAAGGTATCGCGCGGCGCGAAGGCCAGCGTCAGCGAGACCGGTCGGATCGTCCCCTTGGCCACATCGACCGGAAAGGCGGCCGTCGCGCCGATGCCCTTGCCGGGTTGCGCGAGCAGCAGGTCGACCAGGCCGAAACTGCCGGGCTGCCCGGCGAGATAGACGTAGCCGGCCGGCGCGCCCTTGGGCGCGGCGAACGGCTTGCCCGCAGCATCGGCGCGCGCAACGCTGTAGAAGCCGGCGGCAAGCGATGTGAGATCGAGAGCAACCCCGCCCCCGCCCTGTGCCGTCGCGCTGATGACCGCCGCGCCCGAAAGGTCGCACAGGCTGACAGTGCTGCCGGCGGGGACGTCGATCGACAGCGCGGCGCCGGTCAGGGGGAAAAAGGCTTCGGCACCGGTGGGCACTCCGGCGCCGAAGGTCAACGTGCCGCTCGCCGATGCGGTGGCGAGGTTCGCGACATGGAGATTGCTGTCGAGCGTGTTGGTGGTGATCGGCAGGTTGGTGATGCCGACGAAATTGGTGTTGTTCGATACCAGCTGGAAGCTGAGCCACGCCCAGCAACCCTTGCCCGGCCCGCTGGCGCGCGTGTTGGTCTTGAGCCAGGCGATCAGCGCGGGGATCCGCGCGGCGTCGGCCAGCACGACGAAACCGGTGCCCTGGTCCTTGAACAGCAGCCCGAGCGATTCCATCAGCGTGGCGCAGCCGGTGGTGGGCGCGACGGCGAAATCGGGGCAGGCGCCGCCGCGATCGTTATAATAGCCATGGCTGAAGGCGACGTCGAACAGCGGCACATAGCCCGTGCCGATCGTGCGCCCCGCGCCGGCTTTCGCGCGCGTCGTCACGTCGTCGTTCGCAGGTCGGGCGCGGACACCGCATAGGCCCGGCCGAGCATCGCCGGCGCGTTGAACGACAGCATCCGCATCTTGTAAAAGGCGCTGGGAAAATAGCGCGTGCCGAGCATGCCCATGACGTAGTTGACGTCGACCGGCGAGAGGTTCTCGAATTCGAGCGTCAGCTTGTCGATCGCGGGATCGAGCGCCGGGGCATTGTCGCGATTGAAATAGGGCGTTTGCTGGAAATAGCCGATGAGACGTGACAGCGCGGCGAGACCGTCGCTGTAATTCTTCTCCATGAAGTTGGCCATGAACATCACATGGACATCAAGATACAGTGGCGGCCCGACCACCGCGAGCGAATCGCCCGGTGCCGATGGCGGCTTTGCCGACATGGTCGTCTGCCATGTACTGATCGAACTTTCGCGCGTGATGTTGTAGACGCACATCACGATCTTGTCGCGCGCCGCAGGATTGAACGCGCCGGAATGATCCACGAGACTGGTCAATGAAATCCATGAATCCCCCCGCCGATCAACATTTTCCAGATATCCATTCGCCAGATCGCAAATTGTCTCTAGTGAATTACGCAGGATATCGGTCGCCATTGCTGCTATCTAACACCGATCTCGAATCAATACTGAAATATAAATAACATGATCGAAACAATATAATTGACGCATACAGCTCATTTTTAGGGCGCACTTATTGCATCGCTCCGCGCGTTACGCGAGAAACGTCTTAAGCATCATTTAATCGCAACCCAAGCAACGGAATCAGAACGCAAACAAGACCGCTTGTCCAAAAATTAGACTCGGCATCTTCTTTGGATGATAGGAAGGGTATTGACAGAGTCAAGAAAGATTGGCCCCGATTCGGTGCGAGTTTCGTGGGTTAGCCTTTGATGAATTCGGAGCAGTCTTCCGCAACCGCGACGGCGTAGCGCATCGAACGCCCGCGTCGGCAAATAGGCCGGGCGACGGACCTTAACGCGGCGCACCGCGTTGGCGCGCCGCACCCTCCCGCCATCTCTTCGACAACCAAGGACCTGCCCATGACCACCAAAGCCTACGCCGTGCCCGCAGCGCACCAGCCGCTCGTCCCGCTCGACATCGAACGCCGCGCGCCGGGTGCGCACGACGTGCAGATCGAGATCGCCTTTTGCGGCGTGTGCCATTCGGACCTCCACACCGCGCGCGCCGAATGGGGCGGCACGCTCTATCCGTGCGTGCCCGGCCATGAGATCGTCGGCACGGTCAGCGCGGTCGGCGGCGACGTCACCGCCTTCAAGGTCGGCGACACCGTCGGCGTCGGCTGCATGGTCGACAGCTGCCAGCATTGCGCGTCATGCGCCGAGGGGCTCGAGCAATATTGCGAGAACGGCTCCACCGGCACCTATAATGCGCGGACGCCCGATGCGCCGGGCCATACGCTGGGCGGCTATGCGCAGCACATCGTGGTCAGCGACAAGTTCGTGCTGCGCATCAGCCACCCGGCCGAACAGCTTGCTGCGGTCGCGCCGCTGCTGTGCGCCGGGATCACGACCTATTCGCCGCTGCGCCACTGGAAGGCGGGCCCGGGCAAGAAGGTCGGCGTGGTCGGGATTGGTGGGCTTGGCCATATGGGGGTCAAGCTGGCGCACGCGATGGGCGCGCATGTCGTCGCCTTCACCACGTCCGAGAGCAAGCGCCAGGACGCGCTCGATCTCGGCGCCGACGAGGTGGTGGTGTCGCGCAATCCCGACGAGATGGCGGCGCATGCCGGCAGCTTCGACTTCATCCTCAACACCGTCGCGGCGAGCCACGACCTCGACGCCTTCACCACGCTGCTCAAGCGCGACGGCACGATGTGCCTGGTCGGCGTGCCCGAGCATCCGCACCCCTCGCCGAGCGTCGGCGTGCTGATCTTCGGCCGCAAGGCGATTGCCGGCTCGCTGATCGGCGGGATCGCCGAGACGCAGGAGATGCTCGATTTCTGCGCCGAGCGCGGCATCGTGTCCGACATCGAGATGATCCGCATCGACGAGATCGACCATGCCTATGACCGCATGGTGAAGAGCGACGTGAAGTACCGCTTCGTCATCGACAACGCGACGCTGGCGGGGTGACCCGCGACAGCCGGTGGCGGGCGGGCTATCATCCCCTCCCCGCCACCGGAGTCGTTGCCCGTGAAACCAGCCCTGCTCGCGCTCGCCCCGCTGCTCATCGGGGCTTCGGCGCCCGATTATACGCTGACCCACAGCGTCGCGCTGGGCGCGCCGGACCGCTGGGACTATGTCGTGTTCAGCGGCGAGACCGGCCAGGTCTATGTCGCGCATGGCGACCGGGTGACGGTGGTCGATGCCAAATCGGGCAGCATCGTCGGGCAGGTGACGGGCATCCCCGGCGGCACGCATGGCATCGCGGTATCGCGCGCCACCGGACAGGGCTTCACCGATGATGGCGACGGCGCGCAGGCGGTGGCGTTCGACCTGAAGACGCTGAAGGTCACGCACCGCATCCCCGCCGCCGCCGATGCCGACGCGATCACGATCGACAGAGCGAGCGGCCATGTCTTCGTGGTCGATGGCGAAGCGGGCAAGATCAGCGTGATCGACGCCAAGACCGACGCCAATGTTGCGACGATCGTCGCGGGCGAGAAGGTCGAATATATCGTCGCCGACGAGCAGGGCAGCGTGTTCGCCGCCGGCGAGGACAAGAGCGACCTGCTCAAGATCGACGTGCGCCGCAACGCGATCGTCGCGCGCTGGGCGACGCCCGATTGCGCCAAGCCGCACGGGCTGGCGCTCGACGCGGCGAACGGGCGGCTGTTCATGGGCTGCGTCAACAATGTCATGATGGTGGTCGATGCCCGTGATGGCCATGTCGTCGCGAAGCTGGCGATCGGCGCGGGCAGCGATGCCGTGGCGTTCGACGCGACGCGACGCCGCGTGTTCAGCTCGAACGGTCGCGACGGGACGATCTCGGTCTATCAGCAGGTCTCGCCCGACAGCTACCGCGCAATGGCGCCGATCGTCACCGCGGTGAGCGGGCGGACGATGGGGCTCGACCCGGCGAGCGGCCGGCTGTTCGTCGCTGCCGCCGACACCGACCCGGCGGCGGCCCCGGGCGGCCGCGCGAAGGTGCGGCCGGGGACGCTCAAGCTGCTGATGTTCGACCCGCGCTAACGGTATTTCCCGCGCCACCCTCTCTCCGTTCGCCCTGAGCTTGTCGAAGCCTGTCCTGAGCGCCTGCCTTGCCAGGCAGTCGAAGGGGGCTGTTCTTCTTCGCAACCGCGGAAAGAAGTACGGTGCTTCGACAGGCTCAGCACGAACGGGATTGCGGTTGCAGACGATGCTAACAGCAACGAAGGCACGTTGAATCGCGCTAGCCGAGGAAGTTGCTCAGCACGTCGGGGTGGAAGCCCCAGCCGGCGAAACCGCACACGCCCATGAACAGGCCGAACGCGCCGAACATCCAGGCGGCGACCAGAAGCCCTGAGCTTTCGGCGAGCGCGGCGACCGCGGCCATCGAGATGGCGGTGGCGACGAGCGCGTCCGACGCATCGAACTGGTCGTCGTGCAGGTTGAGCGCATCGTAGCGATCCGACAGCGCCTGCGCCTCTTTCGCGAGGCGCGGCGCCTCTGCGGTGTATTTGGCGATCTCGGCGGTGAGGCGCGCATGGGCGGCGACTGCTGCCTTGTTGCCCGGCGCGCCCGCCGCGATGACCGCGATCTCGTCGCGCGCGGTCTCGGCGATGTGGGTCTTGGTGCGGGTCGCCTGATATTGCGCCCAGCGATCGACCGAGTCCGCCTTGGCCAGCGCCATGTTCTGGACGATGTTGCCGTCCTTGATGTTGCACAGGCCGGTGAACACCGAGAGGATCACAACGGTGATCGCGATCATCCGGTTGAGGCGCTTGTCCTTGGCCTCGGCGCTGACTTCGAGTTCCATGGGTTGTTCCTGACTGATGCGGCGTTGAACGTGACGTAAATCTCACCCCTCCCCTTCAGGGGAGGGGTTGGGGGTGGGGCCGTGCCGTAAGTGCGGCGCTCGGGGAGAAGCTCCACCCCAACCCCTTCCCTGAAGGCTACCAGATTCACACATTGGTCTGGTATCCGAGGGTTTGGATTGCACGTTTAGCGGCCTGGATTTCGAGCCATCCGTTGAGCATGACGACCGGGCCGGGTTTTCCGTAGTAGCCG
>NZ_JAXOJP010000044.1:0-30521 GCF_036663795.1 Parasphingomonas halimpatiens | reverse complement strand
GCGGCATGGACATCACAGCGCCAACGCTCGTCCATGACCACGAAGACAACCATAGACCAAGGTCAGAATTACCAAGGAAAATCAAATGTATGTAAAATCAATTAGACAACACAATACGAAATTGCCTCTCAGCAAGAGGCGCGACGCCACGTGCCGAACCCCTGAACGCCAACGCGTGAAAGCCGCATCGCCGATTCCGCCATAGCGCCCGCAGTTGCACAGCCTGATTCAACCGCAGGCGAAACCGCGCCACACAGTCCCACGCGCCGAACCGCGCCTCTTTCTCAGCGTCGACCTCACATCCGCGATCGGCCGCCCCCAACCGGCGGCCGCGTGCGCCCGCTACGGCGCCAGCGGCACGCATGCCGTGCCGGGGATCGCCGCCCTGATCGCCCCGCACGCCTTCGCGGCTTCCGCACCCGAGCTCAGCGGCCCGGCCAACAACAAGGTCAGCGGCCCGCGTTTCGGGAACGATCCCTGCAATCCGGGCACCACGCCCTTGCCGTCGATCTTGCGCCACAGATTGTGCGCATTGTTCTCGTCGCGATAGGCGCCGAGCTGGAGCTTCCAGCCCCCGCCGCGCGCCGTTACCGCCACTGCCGGCCGGGGCGGCGCCTCGACCGCCGGCGCGGGGCGCGTCGGCGCCGGCACCTGCGTCACCACCGGCGTGGGTCGCGTCGGGCGCACCGGCTTGGCCGGCCGCGTGTCGGCGATCGCCGGCTGCTGCCCGGCATTGGGGTCATAGGAGGAAGGCGGTAATTCGGTCCCGCGCATCCCGCCACTGGTGCCGACGCCGGCAATTTCCGGCGGCAGTTCCGGCCGCTGCGCCGCTGCCTCATATTGCCGCGCCAGCACCAGCCCCTGCTGGCGCTGCTCGAGCGGGATATATTCGTCCATCTGCGCCTGCACCTGCGCCGCGCGCGGCAGGCCCGAGGCCGAGGAGCGCACCAGCAGCGCATAGGCGCGCGGCCAGTCCTTCGGCACGCTGTCGCCGTTGAACAGCATCGTGCCCAGCACCATCTGGGCGCGCGGCTCGCCGCGGGCGACCGACTTTTCGAGCCACGGCACCGCCTCGCTGCGTTTGCCCTCGTCGAACAGCGTCAGCCCGTAATTGGTGATCGCCTCGACATGCCCCTGCAGCGCCGCCTTGCGGAACCAGCCCTCGGCGATCGGCAGGTCAACCGGCACGCCGCGCCCGAGGCGATAGGCCTGGCCCATGTTGAACTGCGCATCGGCATCGCCGGCATTGGCGTCGACCCGCCAGATCTCGACCGCCTTTTTATATTCGCCGCGGCTCCACGCATCGACCCCGGCCTTGACGTCGGCCATCGCCGGCGCCGCCATCGTCAGCCCCGCCGACAGTCCCAATATGGCGACGGCCAAGGCCGCCCCGCGCATCGTGTTTCGCATCATCTGCCCCGTCCCCGAAACGCCACTCGACCGGATCATGCCTCGTATCGCGGCGTTGGCAAAGATTTCGTTAGCCATGTGATGGCCATTTTGGGGCGGTCGTTAACCTCTTCTTGAGGTCTGTCGTGGCAATTCTCCTGTGAACAGCAGGGGTTGTACCGGTAACATGCGCGTCCTCGCGATGGCATCTCAAAAAGGCGGGTCGGGCAAGACCACGCTCTCCGGGCATCTCGCCGTCCAGGCGCAGCTGGCCGGTGCCGGCCCGGTCGTGCTCATCGACATCGATCCGCAGGGCTCGCTGTCCGATTGGTGGAACGAACGCCAGACCGAATATCCCGCCTTCGCACAGACCACCGTCGCGCGGCTCTCGGCCGATCTCGAGGTGCTGCGCCAGCAGGGCTTCCGCCTGGCGATGATCGATACGCCGCCCGCCATCACCATGGCGATCCAGAGCGTCATCGCCGTTGCCGAACTCATCGTCATCCCGACCCGCCCGAGCCCGCACGATCTGCGCGCCGTCGGTGCGACGGTCGATCTCTGCGAACGCGCCGGCAAGCCGTTGCTGTTCGTCGTCAACGGCGCCACGCCGCGTGCCAGCATCACCTCGGAGGCCGCCGTCGCGCTGTCGCAGCACGGCACCGTCGCCCCGATCACGATCCATCACCGCACCGATTTCGCCGCCTCGATGATCGACGGCCGCACCGTCATGGAGGTCGATGGCAACGGCAAGTCGGCGCAGGAGATCCAGGCGCTGTGGGGTTATATCTCCGACCGGCTGGAGAAGAATTTCCGCCGCACCGTCTTCGCCGCCCCGACCGCAGCCAATGGCTTCGGTGCGGCGCGACCCGCGCAAGGTGGCTTCGGCCGCCGGGTGGTGAGCTGAGCCATGTCGATCATGGGATCAAAGCCGCTCGCCTCGCTGTCCTCCGGCCTGCTCGCCCGCAAGGGCCAGGCGCGTCCCGCGATGCGCCCGCAGGGCTATGGTGGCTTCGGCGCCATCCCCGGCCAGCAGGACGATCTCGGCTGGAACGATATGGGGCACGACGTGCCGCAGGCGCCGCACGTCGCGCAGGTGCCGCCGGTCGTGCGTCAGCAGGAACAGCTGCAGGAAGAATTCGCGCCCGTGCCGCGCGCCTACGAACCGCCCGCCGCGCCGATCGCGCCGCCGGCCGCGTCTCATGACGAGGTAGAGGAGCAGGAGGAGGCGTTGGCGCCGCGACCCGCGCCCGTCAGCGAGGCCGCGCCGGCACCGGCACCTGCTCCGGTCGACGTGGTACGTTCGGTGTCTGTGGCCACCGCCACGCGGCTCGATCGCGAGACTGCCGCCAAGACCAAGCATGGCAAGGCCGCCTTCACGCTGCGGCTCGACCATGATCGCCATCTGCGCCTGCGTATCGCCAGCGCGCTCTGCCATCGTTCCGCGCAGAACCTCGTCACCGAGGCACTCGACGCGTTCCTGCATTCGCTGCCCGAAGTCGGCGCGCTGGTCAGCCAGCTCCCGCCGCCCAAGGCACGACGTTGACCTGTTGGGGGGAAACACCATGAAGACCCGGGCTGTTATCACGGTTGGGCTGTCGGCACTGGTGCTCGGCGGCATGATGGTGGCGAGCGCGACCACGCACACCGGCATCGCCTTCGCCAGCGCGCGCAGCGAGAGCAAGGCCGAGAAAAAGGCCCTGGCCAGCGCACACAAGGCGCAGGCGCTGCTCGCCGGCGGCAAGGCCGACGCGGCCGTGACCTTCGCCGAGGCCGCCGTGGCGTTGCGGCCGCAGGTCGCCGATTACCGCATCGTGCTCGGTCAGAGCTATCTCAAGGCCGGCCGCTTCACCTCGGCGCGCGATGCCTTTGGCGACGCGCTGACGCTGTCGCCCGACAATGGCAAGGCCGCGCTCAACCTGTCGCTGGCGCAGATCGCCACCGGCGACTGGGACGGCGCACGCAAGACGCTCGCCGCCCATGCCGAGACGATCGCACCGAGCGACCGCGGCCTCGCCATGGCGCTCGCCGGCGATCCCTCGGGTGCCGTCGAGGTGCTGACCGGCGCGGTGCGCGCGCCCGGCGCCGATGCCAAGGCGCGGCAGAATCTGGCGCTGGCGCTGGCGCTGGCCGGTCGCTGGCAGGAAGCCAAGGCGATGATCGCGGTCGATGTCGCGCCCGCCGAGGTCGACCAGCGCGTCATGCAATGGGCCGCATTCGCGCGCCCGAAATCGGCCTATGACCAGGTCGCGACGCTGCTCGGCGTAACGCCGATCGAGGATCACGGCCAGCCCGTCGCATTGGCGCTCAACGCCACCACCCCGGTCGCGGTCGCCGCCGCCGATCCGGTCGATGCGCACATGCCCGGCCCGTCGCCGCTCGCCGCCGAGGTCGCGCCGGTCGAGGTAGCCGCCGCCGCGGCGCCGGCACCGGCACCCGTCGTGGTCGCGTCGATTCAGTTCGGGCCGCGCCAGGAAATCGTCCAGGCGCTGCCGCCGCGTCCGGTCCGCGCCGTCGCGGTCAAGGCACCGGCGCGCCCGGTCGCGCTGGCCGCGGTCGCCGCCGTGCCCGTTCGTCCGGCCAAGCCGGCCGCGGCGCCGGCCAAGGGCGACTTCTTCGTCCAGATCGGTGCCTATGACAGCCCTGCCATCGCGCAGGACAAATGGGGCGGGATCGCACGCCACTTTGCCGGCCACACACCTTTCGGCATGAATGTGACCTCGAAGGCCGGCACCTTCTACCGCGTCTCGGTCGGCGGCTTTGCCCGCGACGACGCATTGTCCTTGTGCAGCGCCTATCGCGCCAAGGGCGGTCATTGCTTCGTACGCACCAGCGTCGGCGAGCAGACCGCGAGCTGGGTCAAGGGCGCGAAGGCGCTCGCCAAGCGCTGATCAGAGCAGCGACGCGCCGCCCTTGAACAGGCGGCGCACCTTGCCCTGAACCGGCAAGCCATCGAACGGCGTGTTGCCCGCGCGGCCGGGCATGGCATCGGCATCGATCATCCACGACGCGTCGGGATCGAGCAGCATCAGATCGGCCGGTGCGCCGACCGTCAGCGTGCCCGTCGCAACCCCCAATATTCGTGCCGGATTGGCGGCGAGCAGCGCGAACAGCCGCTCGATCGGGATGACCTCGTCACGCACCAGCCCGAGCGACAGTGCGAGCAAGGTCGCTGCGCCCGCCATGCCGGCGCTCGAATCGGCGAAGGGCAGGCGCTTTTCCTCCGGCCCGCGTGGGTCGTGCCCCGAACAGATCACGTCGATCGTCCCTTCGCGCACCGCCTCGATCGCGGCGCGGCGGTCGTCTTCGCTGCGCAGCGGCGGCGAGAGATGGGCGAAGCTGCGGAAGTCGCTCATCGCGATGTCGGACAGGAACAGATGCGCTGGGGTGATGCCGCAGGTCACCCGCACGCCGCGCCGCTTGGCCGCGCGGATCAGGTCGAAGCCCGCTGCCGTCGTCACCTGACGGAAATGCAGCGCAGCGCCGGTATCCTCGGCCAGCATCAGGTCGCGCGCGATGGCCAGCGCCTCGGCGATCGAAGGGGCCGCGGGCAGACCCATCCGCGTCGCGGTCTCGCCGGCGGTGGCGACGGCATCGCCCGCCACGCCGCCATCCTCGGCATGCGCGACGACGGTCAGGCCGAGATCGGCGGCATAGGCCAGCACTTTGCGCATCACGCCCGAATCCGCGATCCAGCGCGCGCCGGTGCCGACCGCGCGGGCGCCGGCGGCATGGTTGATCGCCATCTCGGCGAGGTCGTGACCGGCCAGCCCTTTGGTGGCGGCAGCGATCGGGTGGATCCACAACCCCGGCCGACCGATCAGCGCGGCGCGCTGGACGATGCCGGGATCGTCGAGCACCGGGGATTGGTCGGGCATCAGGCCGATGCGGACGATGCCGCCGGCATGGCATGCCGCACGATCGACCGCGAACACGCCGAGATCGACGATCGCCGGCGCGAGCATCTTGCCCTTGCAGTCGATCGTCTCGGCATCGTCGGGGACCGCAAAGCTTCCGGTCGCGGCGATCACGCCATCGCGAACCAGCACGCCGCCGTAAGTCACGCCCGCGACGGGGCAGACGAGTTCGGCATCGAGCAAGGCGAGGGGGGCGGTCGTCATGCCCAGCCCTCCACACCGCGACTTCGCCGGGTGAGGACGTCGAGACATGCCATGCGCACCGCGACCCCCATCTCGACCTGCTCGGTGATCGCCGAGCGCGTGGCATGGTCGGCAACGGCGGAGTCGATCTCGACCCCACGATTCATCGGCCCCGGATGCATGACCAAAGCGTCGTCCCTGGCGCGGGCCAGGCGCTCGAGCGTCAGGCCGTAGCGCAGGTGGAATTCGCGGTTCGACGGCACGAAGCCGCCGCTCATCCGCTCATTCTGGAGCCGCAGCATCATCACGACGTCGCAGCCCTCCAGCGCGGCATCGAAATCGGTGAACGGCGTGACACCCATCCGCTCGATCCCGGCGGGCATCAGCGTCGAGGGGGCACAGACGCGGACCTCGGCGGCGAGCGCGGTCAGCGCGAGGATGTTGGAGCGCGCGACGCGGCTGTGCAGCAGGTCGCCGCATATCACCACGCGCTGCCCGGCAATCGACCCGCGCCGGCGGCGGATGGTCAGCGCGTCGAGCAGCGCCTGGGTCGGGTGCTCGTGCTGGCCGTCGCCGGCGTTGAGCACGGGGCAATCGACCTTGCCCGCGATCAGCCGCACCGCGCCCGACGCCATGTGGCGGATGACGATCATGTCGGCGCGCATCGCGTTGAGCGTCATCGCCGTGTCGATCAGCGTCTCGCCCTTCTTCACCGAGCTTTGTGCGGCATGCATGTTGACGACATCGGCGCCGAGCCGCTTGCCGGCAATCTCGAACGACAGCAAGGTGCGGGTCGAATTCTCGAAAAAGGCGTTGATCAGCGTGAGCCCGGCAAGTCGCTTGTCGGGCGCGGCATGGGCGCGATTGGCGTCGACCCAGCGTTCGGCCTCGTCGAGCAGGAAGGTGATCTCATGCGGCTGCAAACCGCCGATCCCGATGAGGTGGCGATGCGGGAAGACGGCACCCCCTGCGATCAGGGTAGCGGGGCGATGATCTGAGGCTGACATTAAAGCGCTCGCCTAATGGGCGGCCGCGCCCGGCGCAAGCGCCGCGGCGATTCGCGGCGCATCATATCGCCACCAGCGCGTCGATCGCGCCCTGCAGGATATAGGCGGCGGCCATCTTGTCGACCAGCTCGGCGCGTTTGGCGCGGCTGGCGTCCTGCTCGATCAGCGTGCGCGTGACGGCCTGGGTCGACCAGCGCTCGTCCTGGAGGAAGATCGGCAGGCCGAGGTCGAGCAGGTTGCGGGCAAAGGCGCGGCTCGACTGGCTGCGCGGGCTCTCGCTGCCGTCGAGGTTGAGCGGCAGGCCGATGACGATGCCGACGACCTGCTGTGCCGCGATCAAGGCGACGAGCGCGAGCTTGTCCTTCTGGAATTTGGTGCGGCGGATCAGTTCGGCCGGGCTGGCGAAGCTCCACCCGGCGTCGCACAGCGCGATGCCGATGGTCTTGCTGCCGACATCGAGCCCAACCAGCCGCCCGCCCTGGGGCAGGGCGTCGCGAAAGGCGAAGCGGTCGGTGGTGACGATCATCGCCCGGCCTTGAACGCGGTGAGCCGGCGCGCGGCATCGGCGCGGACATTGGCCCAGAACAGGCTGTAGTCGAAAACGTGGAAGTTGTTGCCCGGCAGGACATAGGGGCCGAGCGCGAGCGGTTCGCCGATCAGCAGCACGCCGCGCGCTTCGCAGCGCGCGCCGACCTGACCGGCGCTGATCGACGCGCTGGCCATGTCCTTCGACGGGATCAGCGTGCCGAGATTGGCGGACGGCGGCGCCGAACCGCCGGCAGTGCCGGTGATCGGGTTGGTACACACCATCGCGCTGCCCTTGCGCGGCACGCCGTTGAGGCCGGTCGAGGCGTCATATTTGTCGAGCATCGCGCTGGGATCGGCCGGCTCGGCATAGCTCTGCCAAGACAGGATGCAGCCGGCCTGGGCGTCGGCGGTGCATTCGGGCAGGCCGAGCGCGGGAAGATCGGCGCTGCGCGAGATCGGCCAGCCGACGACATAGGCGGCGACGATGCGCTTCGCGAGCGGTGTGCCGGCGACGCGCTCGCGCAGCAGGCGGATGAGGTGCAGCGCGCCCTGACTGTGCCCGGCAAGGATGATCGGGCGGTCGCCGGCCTGGGCGAGGAACTGGTCGAACGACAGCAGCACGTCGCGATACGCAAGGTCGATCGCTTTGGTCGCCTCGGGCTTGTCGGTCAGGAAGGCGCCGAACGCGGCCTGGCGGTAACGCGGCGCCCAGATCGCGCCGACCTCGTTGAAGGCGCTGGCCTGACCGCGCAGGAACAGTGCGGCGCGGGCATTGGCCTCGGGATCATCGAGCGTCGCGTTCCAGCGTGCGCGGGCGAGATAGGAGGTCGGGTGGATGAAGAACACCGCCGCCTCGGGCGCGGCGGCGGGCGTGTAGCCGGCGGGGTTCCATAGCGCGGGGTTGCCGGGCAGATCGGGCCGCGCGATCCACATCTTCGCATTGCCATAGGCGTTGCCGGGCAGGCGCGGCAGTTCCTCGAAGGCGCCGGTCGGCACGAACGCCATGCGCATGATCTGCGGGCCGTAGAGCCGGAAGGCGAACAGGCCGGCGACCGCCAGCATGATCAGCACGACGACGGCATAGAGGAACTTGCGGGCCAAGGCGGCGGAACTCCGAACGGGCAGGGCGAGCGTGCCGCTGTTGCGGCGTTCCTTGCCCGAGGGGCGCGCGGCAGGCAATCGGGCGGGCGCGTTCACGGCGGCGCCATGCGCCGCGCGACCTCGGTTTCGACGGCGGCTTTGAAGCGCGCCTTGTCGACGACCGCCTGCTTCGCGCTCTCGCGCGCGACGCGCTGTCGGCCCTCGGCGACGAGGCGGGCGATGTCGGTTTCGGGTTGCTCCGGTGTCCGTGCCCAGGATTTGGGCCGGCGGATGGCGAGCCAGTGCAGCGCTGCACGGACATCGGCGGGGACATGGACCATGAAAGGCATGACGATCGGCGCACCGCCGCGCGCGGTGACGACCTTCTCCGCGACATAATCGTAACCGACGGCGCGCTGGTAGAGCGAACGCTCGACGCGGTCGTCGGCGGCGTCCTTGCCGACGCGGACGGCGGCGGTGAAATCGTCGTGCAGCAGGCACCAGCGATAGAAGGTGCGCACCGCGATGCCGAGGATGTCGGCGACTTCGATATCGGTCGCGCCGTTGCGGCACAGTCGCTCGGCGATGCCGGCGAATTCGGGCTTGTAGGGCGAGGGGCGTCCAGCCGGCAGGGCGGCGGGGGATAATGGGGCGGCGCGGGATGTTGAATCACGCTGTGGGACGATTTGGCGCGGCGGATGTGGAAAAACGTCTGGGGCGGACGGTGCGTTAGTGGTTTCGCAAGGCGAGGAATTTGCGAAAGCGAGCGCCGGGGCGTTGGGAAATTTTGTCAGACGTTGTTCATGGCGTATTGCAGCCAACTTCACCAAAACTGCGCCAGAGCCCCTTTTGCACGCCGATGACAGTCCTGAGCCTAGTGGAAAGCGTCCATAATCCGCAACGCTGCTGGCCCGACCAGGATGATCATGGTTGCCGGCAACAAGAACAAGATCATCGGGATCGTCATCAACGCCGGTAGTTTACCGGCTCGCTCCTCAAGCGCCAGTAACGCTTCGTTGCGCAGCGTCCCCGCCATCACGCGCAACGCGTGAGCCAGTGGCGTACCGTATTTGAGTGAGTAAATTAGAGTCGTCGTAACCGTCTCCATGCTCTTCAAGGGTACGCGCATGGCAAGCGATGCGAGTGCCGAAGCACGCTCCGGCAACACGCGCAACTCGGCCGACGTTGCCGCGAATTCGGCGGCGAGTGCCGGTTGGTTGTGTTTTAGTTCGGCGGCAACACGTTCAAGCGCGCTTTCAAAGGAGAGTCCGGCTTCCGCGCAGATCACCATCAGATCGAGCGCATCAGGGATCCCGAGTTCGATTTCATGCAGTCGGTGTTCTCCGATCTTGCGGAGCGCCATATCCGGAAAGTAAGCGCCGAATAGCGCGCCGACTGCCACGAATCCCCAATGCAAGAGGGAGTTCTCGCCGGCAAATCTTGCGAGCAATACCCAGCCGATCGCCCCGCCGAGCACAGTGAGAACGAGTTGCATCGCGGCAAACGCCAACAGCCCCAACCGGCGCGTGATCCCGGAATCGCCGACGATTCGGCGCAACTGCTGCTGACCGATTGGGCCGAGAACCCGTTCGGAGAACGGCAGCGCTGCAACCATCACCCGGTCGAGGCGCCCGGCCAGATCGCTCGAAGAGACGGGGGCCGCGGGCCGCAAGGCGGCAATCCGACGAGCGAGTTCGCGCTCCCTGCGCGTTGGTATGGCAGCAAGCAGCAACAACCAAGCGACAAGGAAGCTGCCTGCTCCAACCAGAGCGGCGAACTCATCAGGACGAGAAAGCGACTTCAACATCATATTCTCAAATTGCGCCGCATCATGCCGTGTATCGTGCCTGTGCCGGCCAAGAGACAAAGCACCGCCGCCGTCAGCAGATAATGGCCGCGACGGTCTTCGAACAAGCTTGCCATGTAGCTTGGATTCGACACCTGTAGCACCACAGCCGAAAGGCAGGGAAGAACGGTCAGCAACACGGCCGACATCCGGACCTCGGACACAATGGCCCTGGCCTTGAGGAACGTGGCATGCCGACGCCGCATCATATTCGCCATTTCTTTGAGCGAGGCGGTGAGGTTTCCGCCGGTTGCATACTGCAGGCTCACCGCAACCGCGAAGAAACCAAACTCTGGGCTGCGGATACGCCGAGCCATCGTTGCTACGACCTGATCGAGCGGCAGGCCGATCGCGTTCTGGTCGGCGATCGATCGGAAAATGCCTCCCAAGGGCTGCGGGATGTCGGCACTCGCGGTGCGGATCGCCGAACTGACCGCCATTCCCGAGCGGATCATTTCGACAAGCATGTCGATGGTGCCGGGAAGCGCAGCAACGAGGGCGCGCTCACTGTGCCGCCGTTCCATCCCGAACAGAAACCCGAAAGAGAGGAGAAAAAATAGTACCCCGCCGGCGATTGCGATCGGAAGTGCGATTAGGAACTTAAGCCAAAGGGCGACGGACGCAATCACGGCGATTGTCATTGCTATCGCCAGCATTTGGGAACGCGACAGGCGCTGGCCGGCGTAGATGTCATGGACGGGAAGAAATCGAGCGATCAACCTGTACCAGCCGCTATCGCTCCATTTGTCGACGACAGGTATCCGAATTCGATGGACGGCTAGGGTCGCTTCGGCACGAGGGAGCGTCGCGATTCGGCGTGTCATCCGCTGCGCTCGGCTCCACATGGTGAACAGCCGCCACAGGATCCATCCGACGACAAGACTGGTGGCTGCGGCTGCAGCAATCGTCAAAATCACGGGGGTTTTGCTCACGCCGCCTCTGAACCGATCTTCAGTGCTTCGACGAAAGCGTCCTTGAGCCCGTAGTAGTCGAGACGCGACAGAAAACGTGGCTCTTCGCCGCTCGATTTGATGACGCCGCGCAGCGATCCGTCCGAACCCTCGCCGACATAGTGGTAGGCCCAAAGCGCTGCGGTCTTGATCTGTCCGTCCGATATGTCGACGACTTCGGTCACCTCGGTAACACGCCGCACGCCGTCGCGCATCCGTTCGATTTGGATGACCAGATCAATGGCACTGGCGACTTGGCCGCGGATGGCGTGACTTGGCAGGTTCACGTTGGCCATCAAGACCAGGTTTTCGATGCGAGACAGGGCGTCGCGCGTCGAGTTGGCATGAACCGTGGACATCGAGCCGTTGTGGCCAGTGTTCATGGCCTGCAACATGTCAAAGGCTTCGCCACCGCGCACTTCGCCAACGATGATGCGATCAGGGCGCATGCGCAGCGCGTTTCGAACGAGGTCGCGTTGGGGTACCTGTCCGAAGCCTTCGATATTCGGCGGCCGGGTTTCGAGGCGGATGACATGGGGCTGCTGCAGTTGCAGTTCTGCCGTATCTTCGATCGTAACGATGCGTTCACCTTGGTCGATCAGCCGCGACATCGCGTTAAGCAGCGTCGTCTTTCCCGATCCGGTGCCCCCCGAGATGACGATGTTAAGTCGGCACCGGGCGGCAATCTGCAAGGCCACCGCGACGCGGGGCGACACACTCCCGCCGCTCCGGAGTCGGTCGAGATCGAGGAGAGTCTTGGCAAACTTCCGGATCGAGATGCACGTTCCCTGGAGGCTCAACGGGCTGGTGATGCAGTTGACTCGGCTACCATCGGGCAGTCTTGCATCAAGCATTGGGCTGGATTCGTCGATCCGCCGCCCGATCGACGCGGCAATGCGATGCGCCAGATGCAAAACGTGAGCGTCGCTGCGGAACCGGACCTCGGTCAGTGCGAGTTTACCGTGACGCTCGACATAGACCTGCTTCGGCCCGTTGATCAAGATGTCGGAGACGGTGTCGTCGTGCAGCAAGGGCTCGACCGGGCCCAACCCGACGATTTCGTCGGCGATCTGTATGGCAAGCGCCACTTGTTCCTCGCGATTGAGCAGGAGGTGGCGTTCATCGGCGATCCTGCTTACGAGCGGCTCGATACTTGCCACGAGCTCCGGACGCGAAAGCCGCACGGCCAGCGAGGGTTCCATGCGTGCCAGCACCTGATCATGGATCTGGTCGTCGATTCCAATGGTGTGTCCAGCGTGTCCGGTTGCCGAACTTGCTCCGGTTAGGGATGGAAACTGCTCCGCTCCGGTCCCGATGAGGTGCCGGCCGAAAGCCGCGATCATCGGCCGAAGACCCGATGTAGCAGGGAGCTATGGGCGTCTCCCGGTTCGCCGGTAAGCCGCTTGAACAACGGGGCCAGCCCATCGCGGAACGGTGTGCTGTTGGCGATGGCTGGCAGACCAAGATCGCCTGACTCGACGATCGACGCGTGAAACGGAACGGTGATCTCCGGGACCTTCCCGAGCGCGCGAGCGAAATCGCCGCCGGAGAGCGCCCCCGGTGCGTGCGCCTTGTTGAGCGCGACCACCGTTGATATCGCCGTTTCCTTCCCGTCGATTTGCGCCTTCCAGCGCAACGTATCGCGGGCCGAGGCGATCGTCTCATCGGTGACGAGCACGAGCGTTGCCCGACGATGCAACAACTGCGGGAACCGTGCTGCGGCCCAAAACGGCAGATCGACGACAACGTAGCGATAGCGCTCCTGCAATCGGCCGATCAGCGCGAGAACTGCCGCTTCGTCGACATCCGCCGTATCGTTCAAGGGCGCTAGCGTGGAAAGGATGTCGAGCCGTTCGGAAAGCTGCGTAACCGCGCGCTCGACGACGAGACTGTCGAGCCGGTCTGGGTTCTTCAACACCTCCAAGAGTGCATCGCTGGGTTTGGCATCGAGATGCAGGGCTGCATCGCCGCCCTGGAGATCGAGATCAAGGAGAACCGTGTGGCGCTTCATGACCTCCGCCAAGTGCCACGCCGTATTCACCGCGATCGTTGTCGCCCCGACACCTCCGCGAACTCCGAGTACCGTGACCAGATGGCCATCACGCGGGTTGCCGGTGTCCTGTTGATGCCCGAACGCCAGGGCGCAGGCCGACGCGAACAGGTCGGGCACCAAGGGCTTATAGAAATATTCAGCAACGCCGAGATATTTAAGGCTGCGGTACAAGGCGAGGTCGTTGCGGTCGCCAACCACGATGACGGTTGTCGAAGGGTCGCAAAGCTCGGCCACTCGCCCGAGTTTCAGTGTCGGTTCCGGTTCGCCCGAGATGTCGACGATCAATAGGCGCGGTGACCGTTCGTGCCCCAAGAGTTCGATCGCTTGATCGATGTCGTCGCGCACCAGCCGGACATCCGATATCCCTGCGGAGGCAAAATAGGCTGCAACCGATGTTTCCGTGTCCTTGTCACGAACAAAGGCGATTGCTGACAGTTGTGGTTCCGCAACGCGATCCAAGGGGGCCTGCCCTGGTATGGTCATCCGTGAAATATCCTCGGTTGCGAATAAGAGTTATGGTTGAGGAACAATATAATCGCGAAAATTAACTCTTAAATTATCTTACAGTCCAAAATTGATGCCACATCTATTATAGGGAGGATCGACGGCGGATGAGCTTCCGCGCGCATTTTTTCGCGCGGTACCGGGAGGTGGCCGTGGCGGGATCCGCTGATGGTTGGGCTCGGAGCGATCCCGGCAAGCATGAGCTTTGCCGCGTATCGCTATCAACCCCGTGCCTCGCCCTTGCAGCGACGCGCGGGGGCCAATTCAAACGCTCAGCACGAATAACGGACCGATGCCGCCACGGTACGGCCACGTCGCTACCCGTCGCCGTAACGGATTCAAGGGTTTCGGGACCTGTCGGCGTGATACTGGCCGCACACGAGGGATTGGCGGCCGTCACACCCGCAGCGTGACAGCCGGCAGGCGCTTGCCGAAATCAACCCGGTGGATGCCTGCCGCCCACCGCTCTACAACCAAGCATGACCGACCTTTCCCGCATCGTCGCCGACATCGCCGCCGAGATTGCCGACATGCCCGATCGCGGCATCGTCGCCGACTATATCGCGCCGCTTGCCGAGATCGATCCGGCGCGGTTCGGCATGGCGGTGGTCGAGGCCGACGGGACCTGCCATCTCGCCGGCGATGCCGAGGAGCCCTTTTCGATCCAGAGCGTCGCCAAGGTCTTCGGGCTGACGCTGGCGCTGGGGCTGGCGGGCGACGCCTTGTGGAAGCGCGTCGGGCGCGAGCCGTCGGGCACGGCGTTCAACTCGATCGTCCAGCTCGAGACCGAGCATGGCATTCCGCGCAACCCGTTTATCAATGCTGGCGCGATCGTCGTGTCGGACATGATCCTGTCGGGGCATCAGCCGCGCGAGGCGATCGGCGAGATCCTGCGCTTCGTGCGCTCGCTGGTCGGCGAGGAGGGCATCTTCATCGACGAGCGCGTCGCCGAGGCCGAGCTGCGCAGTGGCTTTCGCAATATCGCGCTGGCCAATTACATGCGTGCGTTCGGCAATATCCACCATGCCGCCGAGCTCGTGCTCGGAGTCTATTTTCACCAATGCGCGCTGGCGATGAGTTGCCGCCAACTGGCTTTGGCCGGGCGCTATCTGATGGCCGGCGGGCGCAACCCGGCGACCGGCCTGTCGGTGGTCTCGCCGCAGCGCGCACGGCGCATCAACGCGCTGATGATGACGTGCGGCCATTATGACGGATCGGGCGAGTTCGCCTTTCGCGTCGGGTTGCCGGGCAAGTCGGGCGTCGGCGGCGGCATCCTCGCGGTGGTGCCGGGGCGGGCGAGCATCGCGGTGTGGTCGCCGGGGCTCAACGAGCGCGGCAATTCGCAGCTGGGCGCGGTGGCGTTGGAGCGGCTGGTGCAGCGCACGGGATGGTCGGTGTTCGAGGGGTGAAGTTGCGCCGTGCCGCGCCGCATCGCCGGAAGCTCGCTGGGGGCCGGATGCGAGCCGGGCGGCTGCGGCGCGGGTGGCGCGCGGCGCCATTGGTCCCTCTCCGGCCCGGGATGAAGGGCCGGAGCGGGTAGCACGGATCAATCGCGCGCCACGACGGCGCCCTGGGGCGTTGCCTGCGCCAGCTGCGTGCCGCACGCATCGGGCTGCGAGGTGGCCGCCATCACGGTCTTGCCCGACAGATGGATCGGGGTGGCCGCCGCGCGGCAATTTTCGGCGGTGCGCTGGCGATCGGCGCCGCGATAATGCCAGGTGACCGACGGCGTCTTGCCCGACGGCGCCCAGCGCATGTCATGGGTGTCGTGCAGCGACTGGGCGGCGAGCGGGAGGGGGGCGAAGGCGAAGGCGAGCAGGGCGAGGGTCAAGGGCTTCATGATGATCTCCGAAACGGGGAAGGTCGATGAACCCGATATGCGCCCGCGATATTTCCTGCGGCTGTCCGCTTCGTGAAAAAGCATGGCCGGGGTCTGGCTGTTCGGTTGCCGCTTTGTAACGAATGATTGCCGGGCGCGGCGCGAAGGCGGTTCGGCGCGCGTCTCGGTTGAACGCTTTCGCCACCACGCCTAACTGCGCGGCATGAACGACAACCGCTTTCCCGACCGCCCGTGACCGAACCTGCCATCGTCCTGGTCGAGGACGACCCTTCGCTTCGCACCCTGATCGCGCGCACGCTGCGCGAGAATGGCTATGCCGTGCGTCCGGCGGCGACCGCGCCGGAAATGTGGCTCGCCTTCGATGCCGGGCCGGTCGACCTCGTCGTGCTCGACATCATGCTGCCCGGCACCAACGGCATCGACCTGTGCCGCCAGATCCGCCGTACCAGCGACGTGCCGATCATCTTCGTCAGCGCGCGCGGCAGCGAGGTCGACCGCGTCACGGGCCTGGAACTGGGCGCCGACGATTATCTCGCCAAGCCGTTCAGCACGCGCGAGCTGATCGCGCGGATCCGCGCGGTGCTGCGGCGTGGCGGGATGGAGCGCGGGACGAGTGAGGAGCGCCAGTCGGAAGCGCATTTCGACGGCTGGACGGTCAATTTCCCGCGCCGCGAGCTGCGCGCGCCGAGCGGCGCGACGATCGACGTGACGGGCGCCGAGTTCGACCTGCTGGCGACCTTCATCGCCCAGCCGCAGCGCGTCATCGCGCGCGAGCGGCTGATCGAGCTGTCGCGTACGCGGCTCGGCGACAGTTCGGATCGCAGCGTCGACGTGCTGGTCAGCCGCTTGCGGCGCAAGCTGTCGGCCGACGGGCGCGACGCGCCGATCGTGACGGTGCGCGGCATCGGCTATATGCTGCGCGCTGCGGTGACCAAATCCTGAGCTGGCTGCGGCGACATTCGCTCGGATTGCTCGGGCGGCTGCTGATCATCCTGCTGCTGACCGTGCTGGTCGAGTTCAGCGCCAGCACCTTGCTGTACGAGCGCGCCTCCGAATTTTCGGTGCGCGAGGACGAGGCGCGGCGGCTTGCCGAGCATCTCGTCGTGGCGAGCCAGCTGATCGAGGAAAAGCGGCCGGCGGAGCGGCCGGCGATCGCGCGGGCGCTCGACACCGATCGTTATCATGTCGAATGGCGCGCGACCGCGCCGGCGCACTCGTCGTTCACGCCCGACCTGGCGAACATGCAGCGCCAGATCCTCGCCTGGGAGCCGGGGCTGGCGCATTCCGACCTGCGGCTGCGGCTGGCGCCGCTGCATGACGGCACGCCGGTGACGGGCGAGCTGAAGCTGGCCGATGGCAGCTGGATGAGCTTTCGGATGCGGACCGAAACGGGCCAGTGGAGCTTTGCGATCGGACGCGTGCTGCGCGCGCTCGTCCCCGCTTTGTTGTTGCTCGGGCTGAGCGCGCTGCTGATCCGATCGACGCTGCGCCCGCTGCGCCGGCTGATCGCGGCGACGCGCCAGGTCGGGATGGCGGAGAGCGCGCAGGTGCCCGAGGCCGGGACGGCCGAGATCCGCCAGTTGATCCATGCCTTCAACGAAATGCAGGACCGCATCCACGACCTGATCGACAGCCGCACCCAGGCGCTCGCCGCGGTGAGCCACGACCTGCGCACGCCGCTGGCGCGGCTGCAATTGCGGCTCGAGGCGGTCGACGACGTCCGGTTGCGCGACGAACTCGGCGAGGATGTGACGGAGATGGGCGAGATGATCGCCTCGCTGCTGGCGTTTCTCGCCGGTGACGACGACCCCGAGCCGCCCGCGCTGAGCGACCTGGCGGTGATCGTCGCGACGCTGGTCGACAATGCCGCCGATCGCGGCGCCGACGCGACCTATGCCGGGCCCGAACATCTCGAGACGGTGATCCGCGCCTCGGCGATGCGCCGCGCGGTTTCCAACCTGATCGAAAATGCGCTGCACTATGCCGGGCAGGCGCGTGTGACGCTGGCCGGGACGGCGGAAAGCGGGGTGACGCTGACGGTCGCGGACGACGGCCCCGGTATCCCGGCGGATCGCATCGCCGAGGTGCTGCGGCCGTTCGTGCGGCTCGACGATTCGCGGGCGCGCAACACCAAGGGGCTTGGGCTGGGGCTGGCGATCGTCGCCAAGGTGGTGGCGGGCGAGGGCGGGACGCTGTCGCTGGTCAATCGCGGCGGGGGTGGGTTGGATGTGACGATTGCGTTGCCGGGGCGTGGAGGCCTTTCAAGCTGAGCGGGGGATGGTCCGGGCGAGGGGACAGGCGGCTGCCGCCGCAATCGCAGTCATTCGCCGACCATCCTTGGCTTCTCAATTGCGGACATTGGAAAAACCGACGATCATCGCGAAATGACTCCCGGCAGCACATTCAACTGGATACTCGCGATGATGATGCTGGGCTTTGCCGTCTGGGTCGGTCTGGCTGGCCGCGTAAGCTTAAGGGGTGCCGAGGTTCTCGATCGAGACGAAGGACCTATTCGCTTTTGGGCGTTCATGATCGCGTGCGGTATGGTTGGTGCTGTGTTGCTCGGTCAGGCCGTATTCCATTTCCGCTGACCCTTTCGGATCCCATCGGTCGAGACAACACGTCCGAAACTCGACCGGCAGGAATCAGGACGCAAGGCAGCCCAGGCTGAGCCACCCCATTCTCGGACATTGCGCCGCTGGCATACTCGTCGCGCTTGCGGACATTGCTTCGGCGGCGCGACGGCGTAGGCTCCGGCTATGCTGCTCTCCGCCCGATCAAGAAGAGTTCTTCAAACCGTCAGGTTAGTGACTGCGCTCGCCCTTACCGTGCTGGTCATTGCAATCTGGACAATACCATCCGCTCTCAAGCCTTGGTGGGCATTAGCGGCATTCATCGTGTTCGGGCTGCCGGGCGCTGTCGCGAGCTTCATGGTAAAGGCTGACAACGAACGCCGCACGAGCGGCAGCTAACCTTAGCTATGGTCCAAAAGCTGCAGGACCGCTGACCACCCCTTTCCCCGTTCAAGCGCCGTCGGTTGACCCGATCCGTCTGAGAACCGACTGGCAGGTTCAGCGCAAGAAGCTGCTTGGCACGGCGCTGCGTGAGAAGCTGTCGCTCAGGTGGGCTGAGCACCATGCTGATGGAGGGGCTGGTCGGGCTCGATCAATGCTCACATGCGACCTGCGTTTGCCGTTGCCGGCTATCGCGATGTCCGTTTCTGCAGGCCTGCTCTCCCCCGACTAGCCCCTCCACCGCCTTCGGCGGTCCCCCTCCCCGTGCCGGGGAGGTATTGAAAGAGGTCGCAGCAACAAATCCTTACAGTCGCGCTGCATCGCAGCAAGGCGGGCGGCCTATCTGGTCCGATGACGGTGCACCCCCGGTGCGCGCGGCAAAGGAGTTTGATGATGAACGAGTTGATCGGTCGCGTGTTCGGGTTCGAGAAGACCATCTTCCCCAACCAGAGCGACCTGTTTTCGCGCCTCGTGCGGCACGGCCAGAGCCCCAAGGCGCTGATGATCTCGTGCGCGGATTCGCGGATCGTGCCCGAGCAGATCATGCAGGCGGCACCGGGCGACCTGTTCGTGTGCCGCAACGCCGGCAATATCGTCCCGCCTTACTCGCAGGCCAATGGCGGGGTGACCTCGACGGTGGAGTTCGCCGTCATGGCGCTGGGCGTGCGCGACATCATCGTCTGCGGCCATTCCGACTGCGGCGCGATGAAGGCGGTGAGCAAGCCCGAGACGATGGCCGGCATGCCCAATGTCGCGGCGTGGCTGCGCCATGCGACCGCCGCCGAGTGCGTCGTGTCGTCGGGTTATCCCGATCTCGACGCGGGCGAGCGCGTCCATGCCATCGCACTGGAGAATATCGTCGCGCAGCTCGCGCATCTGCGCACGCATCCGTCGGTCGCGGCCGGGATCGCGCGCGGCGATATCTCGCTGCACGGCTGGTTTGTCGACATCCATGCCGGGCAGATCCTTGGTCTCGATGGCGAGACCGGGCGCTTCATGCCGCTGCGTGAGGATATGCCGCTACCGGTCGCACATGCCTCGAGCCAGCGCTTTGCCGCCGACATCGCCTGGCCGGAGGCGGCGGAATGAGCAGCGCCGTGATAGCTGAAGCCCCCGCCGCGCGCGGCTGGGTGATGCGCGACTTTGCCGCCTCGATCGTCGTGTTCCTCGTCGCCATGCCGCTGTGCATGGGCATCGCGATCGCCTCGGGCCTGCCGCCCGAAAAGGGGCTTATCACCGGCATCATCGGCGGGCTGGTGGTCGGGTTCTTCGCTGGCTCGCCGCTGCAGGTCAGCGGCCCCGCCGCGGGCCTCGCGGTGATCGTGTTCGAACTGGTGCGCGACCTTGGCGTCAGCGCGCTCGGCCCGATCCTCGTGCTGGCCGGCGTGCTGCAATTCGCCGCCGGCGCCCTCAAGCTGGGCGGGTGGTTCCGTGCGATCTCGCCGGCGGTGGTCCATGGCATGCTCGCCGGGATCGGCGCGCTGATCGTGATCGGCCAGTTCCATACGCTGTTCGACGCCCGGCCGCTGGCCAATGGGCTGGAGAACCTCGCCGCCATTCCGGGCCGCATCATGGGCCTGTCGCCGACCAACCTCGCCGCGACCGAGATCGCGCTGCTGATCGGCGTGCTGACGATCGTGCTGATGATCGGCTGGGACAAGGTGCGACCCGCCGCGCTCAAGCTGGTGCCGGGCGCGCTGATCGGCGTGCTGGGCGGCACGCTCACCGCCTTCTTCCTCGGGCTCGACGTGGTGCGCGTCGACGTGCCGCAATCGATCCTGTCGGCGATCGACACGCCGGGTGCGGGCTTCGTGGCGTCGCTCGCCAACCCGACGCTGCTGCTCAGAGCGGTGGCGATCGCCTTCATCGCCAGTGCCGAGACGTTGCTGTCGGCGGCGGCGGTCGACCGCATGCATGATGGGCCGCGCACCGATTACGACAAGGAACTGCGCGCGCAGGGCATCGGCAATCTGTTGTGCGGCGCGGCCGGAGCGCTGCCGATGACCGGCGTGATCGTGCGCAGCTCGGCCAATGTCCAGGCCGGGGCGACGACGCGGCTGTCGACGATCCTGCACGGCGCGTGGATTCTCGGCTTCGTCGCCTTGCTGCCGTGGCTGCTGCGCGAGATCCCGATGGCGGCGCTGGGCGGCGTGCTGGTGGTGACCGGCGCGCGGCTGGTGAGCCTCAAGCATGTCCGCCACCTGTTCGACCATTATGGCGTGCTGCCGGCGGCGGTGTGGGGCGTGACCTTCGTGCTGGTGATCGCGACCGACCTGCTGACCGGCGTGCTGGTCGGGCTGGCGATGTCGTTGCTCGAACTGGCGCCGCATGTCCGGCGGCTGCGGCTGAAGGTCGACACGGTCGAACAGGACGGGCGCTGCCATGTCCGGCTCGACGGCGCGGCGACCTTCCTCGGCCTGCCCAAGCTCAACCGCGTGCTCGACGCACTGCCCGACGGCAAGGCAATGACGCTCGAGCTGCTGCGCGTGCCGGCGATCGACCACAGCGCGGCCGAGACGCTGCGCCAGTGGCTGCAGCGTGTGCGCCAGCGCGGTGGCAGCGTCGAGCTGATCGGCAATAGCCGGCACCTGAAGCGACTGGCGGTGTAATCGCTGCTTCTCGCCCCTCCCCTTCAGGGGAGGGGTTGGGGGTGGGGGAAGTCTCACCGAGACTGGCTTTCGCGGCACTGCTCCACCCCAACCCCTCCCCCGAAGGGGAGGGACTATTCATTCCCAATCCCAGCAACACTTCGTTACGATCGGGCAACGCGCCGGCCCGATCGCTTCGCCAAGATGAAGGCCTCGGCAAGGATGCCTGCACCGCCAGACCCCCGGCGAGAGGCGGGCACCTTGCCGGGCGCAGGTGGGAACGTTCTTCACACGAAAGGATGTTCTCGATGAAGACGTTTGTTGCTCCGGCCGTCGCCCTGTTGTGCGCCGCGCCGGCTTTTGCCGAGGAGACGGCGCCGCCCAAGCCGATCACGCTGTCGGGGAGTGTCGCGCTGGTCTCGGACTATCGTTTCCGCGGCGTGTCGCAATCCGACAAGGGATTCGCGATCCAGGGCGGTGTCATCGCGACGCACAAGAGCGGTCTTTACGGCGGCTTCTGGGCATCGAACCTGGCCGGCTGGGGCACCTTTGGCGGTCCCAATGTCGAGCTCGACCTGTTCGGCGGCTACAAGTTGCCGCTCGGCGGCGGCACGCTCGATGTCGGGGCGACCTGGTACATGTATCCCGGCGGCGCGAAGAAGACCGATTTCGTCGAGCCCTATGTCAAGCTGGGCGGCACGGTCGGCCCGGTCGCGCTGCTCGCGGGCGTTGCCTATGCCCCGGCGCAACAGGCGCTGGGCAATTGGAGCAACACCCCGCAGAGCCGGATCGGCGACAAGGAGGATAATCTCTATCTGTGGGGCGATGCCAGCGCGGGCGTGCCGGGCACCGGGCTGACGCTCAAGGCGCATCTAGGCTATTCCGACGGCAATCCCGGCCTCGGCCCGAACGGCACCAGCGTGGCGCCGACCGGGCGTTACGCCGACTGGTCGCTCGGCGCCGATTATGTGCTGAGCCCGGTGACGCTGGGCATATCCTATGTCGATACCGACATCAGCCGCACCGGTTCGGCTTACCTGCTGCCGAACTTCTCCAGCACCAAAGATGGTTCGCCGATCGCCGGCGCCAAGGTGCTGTTCTCGATCTCGGCGTCGTTCTGACGCGTGATGCGATCCGCCGGACACGGCGGGTCGCGTCCAGTCATCGGCGGGTAGTGGGTCAGTTTGAAAACAAGGGTGCAAACGCGGGCCGCGCCGTGCGATAAGGGGGTATGGCAAAGACACCAAAACGCCCACGCGATCCTAACCAGTTGGCAAAGCTCATAACTGAGATTGCCACAGGCGAAACAACTGATAGCGTACCGACTTCAAGTCCAATGGCCGCTCTTGGCCGGACCGGAGGGGAGAGAGGCGGTACGGCGCGGGCGAAGAGCTTGTCACCGGAGCGTCGCAGCGAAATTGCGAAGCAAGCCGCACAAACGCGATGGACGAAGGCGGACTGATCCCGGCGCTATATGGACTATCGGTCGCGGCAACGCGATGTGAGCAAGCCGACTTTGGGAGCGCAGATTGCGCGCTTATATGTCGATGCGAAGACGGCTCAGATTATGCCATAAAAGACAGCGTTAAAAACGCGGCAATGCCGCATTCCGAGTGGTTATGCACCCGTCTTAGCGAGGCTGCGGGCATTGCGTCACCGACATGCAAAATCGTTTCCGTTGAAGGAGACCGCTGGTTCGGCTCCCGCTGGGAAACTGGGCACAATCCCAAAGACTGGTGGCTCCGAGCAATTTCTGGCGATATCGATTTCGCCCTTTTGGCCCCGACCATCTCGCGTATCTTTGCGTTCGATTTGTTTGTTCACAATGTAGACCGACACTTGAATAACTACATCGTTCGCGAACAGCACTTTGGAATCTCTATTTTATCGTTCGATTTTAGTAGAGCTTGGCTTTGCAATGGCGATGAACTTCCGCCGTTACCGATGTCGCCTAGCGAAAATACAATAGGTGCCATGCGTTTTCTACGCCAGCAGTTTGGCGAGTTCATAATAAAAGATGAAGTAGATGCAGTGTTGGATAACTTATCACTTATTGCTCTTGAGCAAATTAGCGGCTTTATTAACGAAAGCCCAAATGAGTGGTTGACTTTAGACCAAAAATCGTGGATTGATAACTGGTGGGTTTCTGGCGCACGCCTTGATCGCATTGAAGGAATAAGGGAGGGCATAGAAAATGGAACATACCTATAAATATGCAATACTCCAAGTTATTCCCGACATTCGTCGCGGTGAGCGCGTTAATATTGGTATAGTCGTCTTCAAGTCGGATGGTCTGGATATTCGCGTTAGCGAAACTCGAAAGCTTCATGCCCTGACTTTCGGTTCGTGGGATGCAGAAATTGCAGCGTTCACGTCGGCGCTCGCGAAACTAGATCAGCCGGAACAGCGCCCGGAGTTGCGCCTAAAGGCGTTCTCGATAATCGAAAATCAGTTTTCGATGCAAAAGACCGGGTGGTTTAAGGCCCCAACGTCTGGTGCATACGAGTCGATAGTACAGGAAATACTTAAGGATTTGGTTCTTAAGCGTCGTGTCACCAGAAGCCGCGATGGTTCAACAGTTGTATCTGAGATAAGCGCAGTTCTCCGCCGGGCCGAAATATTAGCTAATAAAGATGAGCCGATGGAAAGCGGGAAGGTCTTCAAGAATTATCCGGTATCGCATGAGCTGGAGGCTGATTTTGCCCAGTTAAACTCTAGTTTTCATGTGGCCGCTGTTCTTGATCTACGGGCGAGTAGGCCACAACTCGCGCAGGCCGCTCTTAAGGCGGTTGTGCTGGATAGAGCCGAAGCGGCTTTCCCCGATCGGAAGGTTCATAAGATTGGCGTGTACGCCGCCGCTCCCGCCAGGCTCAATGAACTCAGCGATAATCTAGCGGTGCTCCGCCCCTATGCAGATGATTTGGTGAACTGGGAGGACCCGCATGACCGGCAGTTTTTGGAGCGCACCTTTTACGACGCCTATAATTCGCATCATCCGATTTTAAAGTGACCCTTATGCTTGACGGTCAAGCATAAGGGTCATATATAGAGTCTATGAACAGGCTCTCAAACGATGATCGCGCCAAAATCCTCCACCTTCTGTGCGAAGGTATGAGCATCCGCGCCATCACGCGGCTGACCGGCGCGAGCAAGAACACCGTTTCGAAACTGCTGATCGATGCGGGCAAGGCATGCGCCGCCTATCACGACGCCAACGTACGCAACGTGAAGGCGAAGCGCGTTCAGGTCGATGAAATCTGGTCGTTCACCTATGCCAAACAAAAGAACGTCGCGACCGCGAAAGCCGCGCCGGAAGCTGCTGGCGATACATGGACGTCGACCGCTCTCGACGCCGATAGCAAACTGATCGTCTCCTATCTCGTGGGCGGTCGTGACGGCGAATATGCCATGTGGTTCATTGACGATCTGCGCGACCGTCTCGCCAATCGCGTGCAACTGACCAGCGATGGCCACAAGGCCTATCTCGAAGCCGTGGAAGGCGCGTTCGGCGACGACGTGGACTATGCGCAGCTCGTCAAGATGTACGGCCCCACGATTACCGCACCCGGCCGTTACAGCCCTGCTGAATGCACCGGCGCAAAGAAAGTCCGCGTCACCGGAAGCCCGAACTCCGGCGATGTCTCGACCAGCTATGTCGAGCGCCAGAACCTCACGATCCGGATGCACATGCGCCGCTTCACCCGCCTGACCAACGCCTTCTCAAAGAAGGTCGAGAACCACGCCCACGCGATCGCGCTGCACATGATGTATTATAATTTCGTCCGCATCCATAAGACGCTGCGCGTCACCCCGGCGATGGCCGCTGGCGTGTCGGATCGGCTTTGGGAGATTGCGGACATCGCGAAGCTGGTCGCGGATGCGGAAGAGACTCCAGCGAAGCGCGGCTCTTATCGGAAGCAGGCAATAAAAAACCCCAATGGCTGAACCAAAGGGGTTTCGGATTACCTGTCGTTCTCCTTACAGGTCCGGGCTGGAAAGTTCGGCGCTTCTTTCTAGTTAACGTTACGACCATTACCACAAGCTGTGTCATCGCGATGATGACGCCAGCAGCGGCCCATGACAAGTCCATGGGACTCTCCTTTGCATGGGGTTGCGACACCCCCTTGCCGGCAAGGAGAATCTCTCGATACACGATTTCCGGAAATATTCAAACTGACCCACTACCCATCGGCGGTTCAGCTTCGCCGGATAGATTTCCCGGACCAACAACCCAAGAGGAGGACGATTGATGCGAAGGATTCGTATTGCCGTTCTTGCCGGCGGCGCAACGCTGTTGCTGGCCGGCGCGGCGATGGCGACCAGCCACGACTGGCATGTGATGAAGGTCGCGCTGCCCGACGGCAGCGAGGCGCGTATCACCTATCAGGGCGACGTGGCGCCGCAGATCAGGGTCGCCGGCGGACCGAGCACGCCGGTCGCCTTCGTGCCGCTTGCCGGTTTCGACATGGCGCCGTTCGCCGAGATGGACCGCGTCGCGGCGATGATGGACCGCCAGGCCGACCTGGCGCTGCAGCGGATCGCGATGATGCAGCGCGCGGCGCAGGCCGGCGAGGCGGCGGAGCCGCTGGTTGCCGGCAAGGCGACGCCGGGCGTGGTGTCGTACAGCTATGTCTCGACCGTAACGAGCGAGGGCGGGTGCACGCGGACGGTGACGTGGCGCTCCGATGGCGCGAACGAACAGCCGAAGATGACGAAGACCAGCGCCGGGACATGCGCCGGGGCGAGCGAAAATGCGCCTGCGCAACCGTTGAAAGCGGTGGCACCAGCCGCCGCCGCGCCGCTGCCCAAGACGCGGACCTGACCACGCGGCGGCGACCGGCGCGGTGCCCTCCGCGCCGGTCGCCGCTTGCGCTTGCGGCATGCGCTCTGCTAGCCGCCCGGGTCACGTCCTCGTGACCAGCAAAGAGTGGGCATGTCTGTAGATACCGCAACCGTAAAGAAGGTCGCGAGCCTGGCAAGGATCGCGATCAGCGATGCCGATGCCGAGCGGCTCGTGCCCGAACTCAACAACATCCTCGGCTGGATCGAGCAGCTCGGCGAGGTCGACACGACCGGCGTCGCGCCGATGACCGCCGTCATCCCCAACCATTTGCGGCTGCGCGACGATGTCGTCACCGACGGCAATGTCCGCGACGCCGTGCTGGCCAACGCGCCGGTTGCCGAACATGGCTTTTTCGCTGTTCCCAAGGTGATCGAATGAGCGACCTGACCGATCTCGGCGTTGCGGCGATCCGCGACGGTGTCCGCGAGGGTGACTTCTCGGCGCGCGACGTAGCCGAGGCGTTCTCCGCCAAGGTCAGCGCGGCGAAGATCCTCAACGCCTTTCTGGTCGAGACGCCCGAACATGCGCTGGCCGCCGCCGATGCCGCCGATGCCGCGCGTGCGTCGGGCGAGACACTGGCCCCGCTGGCCGGCGTGCCGATCGGCATGAAGGATATGTTCTGCACCAAGGGCGTCGCGGCGACCGCAGCGAGCCACATCCTGGAAGGCTTCACGCCGCAGTATGAATCGACGGTGTCGGGCAATCTGTGGAAGGCCGGCGCGGGCATGTTGGGCAAGCTCAACATGGACCAGTTCGCGATGGGCTCGTCGAACGAGACCTCGGCGTTCGGCAACGTCATCTCGCCGTGGCGGCGCAGCGATGGCGGCAATGCGCCGCTCGCGCCGGGCGGCTCGTCGGGTGGCAGCGCGGCGGCGATCGCGGCGCGGCTGTGCCCGGCGGCGACCGGCACCGACACCGGCGGCTCGATCCGCCAGCCGGCGTCGTTCACCGGCATTTCGGGGATCAAGCCGACCTATGGCCGCTGCTCGCGCTGGGGCGTGGTGGCGTTCGCCTCGTCGCTCGATCAGGCCGGGCCGATGGCGCGCGACGTGCGCGACTGCGCGATCATGCTCGAGGCGATGGCCGGGTTCGATGCGAAGGATTCGACCTCGCTCGACCTGCCCGTGCCGGCCTGGGAGCAGGGGCTGAACGCGAGCCTGAAGGGCAAGCGCATCGGCATCCCGCGCGAGTATCGCGTCGACAACATGCCGCCCGAGATCGAGGCGCTGTGGCAGCAGGGCATCGCCTGGGCGAAGGACGCCGGCGCCGAGATCGTCGAGGTCTCGTTGCCGCACACCAAATATGCGCTGCCGGCCTATTACATCATCGCGCCGGCCGAGGCGTCGTCCAACCTCGCACGCTATGACGGCGTGCGTTATGGGCTGCGCGACCTGCCCGAGGGCGCGAACCTGCAGGAGATGTACGCCGCGACACGCGCCGCCGGGTTTGGCGACGAGGTCAAGCGCCGCATCATGATCGGCACCTATGTGCTGTCGGCGGGCTTCTACGATGCCTATTTCACCCAGGCATCGAAGGTCCGCACGCTGATCGCGCGCGATTTCGAACAGGCCTGGAACAGCTGCGACCTGCTGCTGACCCCGACCGCGCCCTCGGCGGCGTTCGCGCTGGGCGAGAAGAGCGCCGATCCTCTGGCGATGTACCTCAACGACGTCTTCACGGTGCCGTCGAGCCTCGCCGGCCTGCCGGCGATGTCGGTTCCGGGCGGACTCGACAAGGACGGGTTGCCGCTGGGGTTGCAGATCATCGGCAAGCCGCTCGATGAGCAGGGCGTGCTGAATGCCGGACTGGCGATCGAGGAGCGGGCAGGGTTCACGGCGCGGGCGGAGGCTTGGTGGTAATGGAAAAGAACCAGCTTGGCACGGATGGCGGCGCGAAAGTCAGGTCGCTACCCCGTACCACGATCATGGACCAGCAAGGTCGCGTTTTCCTTGGCGAAACCGTCCGTCGTCGTGCCGGTTTGACGGGAGCTGGCGCAGTCGAATTCTATCTGAATGATCGCGGCGAGATGGTGCTTCGAAAAGCCAATTCCGCCCCAATGAAGAAAATGCCAAAATGACCGAAGCAGCATATCGTATCCATGGCACAACCGGCGAATGGGAGGTCGTGATCGGCCTCGAAGTCCATGCCCAGGTCACCTCCAACGCCAAGCTGTTCTCCGGCGCGGCGACGGCGTTCGGCGCGGAGCCCAATACGCAGGTATCGCTGGTTGATGCGGCGATGCCGGGCATGCTGCCCGTGCCCAACCGCGAGTGCATCCGCCAGGCGGTGCGCACCGGCATGGCGATCGACGCGCAGATCAACAAATGGTCGCGCTTCGACCGCAAGAATTATTTCTACGCCGATCTGCCGCAGGGCTATCAGATCAGTCAGCTCTACCATCCGCTGGTCGGCGAGGGGCGGCTGATGATCAGCCTCGACGACAAGAATCCGGACGAGAACACCAAGGAGATCGGGGTCGAGCGCATCCATGTCGAGCAGGATGCCGGTAAGTTGATGCACGACCAGCACCCGACCCAGTCCTATGTCGACCTCAACCGCTCAGGCGTGGCGCTGATGGAGATCGTCAGCCGGCCGGATATGCGTTCTCCCGCCGAAGCAGGGGCTTATCTGCGCAAGCTGCGCGCCATTCTGCGTTATGTCGGGTCGTGCGACGGCAATATGGAGGAGGGCTCGATGCGCGCCGACGTCAATGTCAGCGTGCGCAAGCCGGGCGACGAACTGGGCACGCGGACCGAGACCAAGAACGTCAATTCGGTGCGCTTCGTCATGGCGGTGGTCGAGCAGGAAGCACGGCGCCAGGTCGATGTGCTCGAAGAGGGCGGGCGGATCGTCCAGGAAACGCGGCTTTACGATCCCGACAAGAACGTCACGCGGTCGATGCGCTCGAAGGAAGATGCGCATGATTACCGCTACTTCCCCGACCCCGATCTGTTGCCGCTCGAACTTGACGACGCGTTTCTCGAGGCGTGCCGCGCGAGCCTGCCCGAACTGCCCGACGCCAAGCGCGCGCGTTACGAGGCACTCGGCATCACCGCCTACAACGCCGCGGTGCTGACCGCCGAGGTCGAGGCGGCGCGCTGGTTCGATACGCTGCTCGAATTGGGCGCGAAGCCGGTCGCGGCGGCGAACTGGGTGACGTCCGAACTGTTCGGCGCGCTCAACCGGCTCGGCAAAGACATCACCGAGAGTCCGGTCACCCCGGGGCAGGCGGCCGAGCTGCTCGCGCTGGTTTCCGACGGCACGCTGTCGGGGACGCTGGCCAAGCAGGTGTTCGAGATCATGCTCGAAACGGGCGACGCGCCGGGCAAGATCGTCGCCGAGCGCGGGTTGAAGCAGACCAGCGACACCGGTGCGATCGAGGAAGTGATCGCCGGCGTGCTGGCGGCAAACCCCAACCAGCTCGAGCAGTTTCGCGGCGGCAAGGAGGCGCTGTTCGGTTTCTTCGTCGGCCAGACGATGAAGGCGATGGGCGGCAAGGCCAATCCGGCAGTCGTCAACGAGTTGCTGCGCAAGGCGCTGGGCTGAACGCTAACGATAAGGGAGCAGGGCGATGATGGCGATGCGGCGGTTGATAGTGCTGGCGCTGGGCCTGATGGCGGCGCCGGCGATGGCACAGACCGCGCCAGCCGCCGCGCCGATTCCCGTCGCCGTGTCTACGCCTGTCGTCCCGGCTGCAGCGCCCGTGCCGCGCGTCGCGGTCGTCACCTCCGCGGGGCGAATCGTCATCGAGCTGGAAACGCAGAAGGCGCCGGTCACCGCCGCCAATTTCTTGCGTTATGTCGACCAGCGCCGGCTCGACGGTGTCAGCTTCTACCGCGATGTGAAGGTCGCGGAGCGCTTCGGGTTCGTCCAGTTCGGCGTGATGGGCGATCCGAAGCGGGTCCTGCCACCGATCAAGCACGAACCGACCAGTGTGACCGGCCTGAAGCATTATGAGGGCACGATCTCGCTCGCGCGGCTGGCGCCTGGAACCGGGCGAGGGGACTTCACGATCAGTGTCGGCGATCAGTTCGGCCTCGATGCCGACCCGACCCAGCCGGGCGACAATCTCGGCTATGCGACCTTCGGACGCGTGGTCGAAGGCATGGACGTGATCCTGGCGATCTTCAACGCGCCGGTCTCGCCGACCGCGACGTTGCTCGGCACGTTCAAGGGTGAGGTGCCGGTAGCGCCGGTCAAGGTTATCTCGGTGCGGCGCATCGCCGCCAAATAACCTGCCCGACGTCGCGGCGGCTTACTGGGCGTCTTCTTCCTGATTGCGCGTAACACCACCCGTGCCGCCGCCACTGGGCAAGCCGGCGCTGGTGAAAGTCTCGGGCTCGGGTCCGCCTTCGCCGCGTTCCACCGCGTCGCGACGCGCTTCCACCACTTGCTGGATATCGCTGCGCTGGTCGCCCGACGGAGTCGGAGTGGGCGAGGGGATATCCACATCGGGCGGCGGCGGCGATACTTCCGGGGGCGCCTGTTCGGGGGTGGGCGGTGCTTCGGGTTGCGGTGCGGTTGCCATGGTCTTCTCCTGTCCCGCGACAACGCGTGATTGGCTCGCTTGTTGCGTCGGGACCCGACCGGAGAGGCAGAAATCACCCAACTGTTTCTGCCGCAGATTGCACCCGCTGCCCGGCTAATTCCGCCATTATGAACCTTTTATACCAACGGCCTTAAAGATTGACCTGTGCCCAGCTTCGCGTTGTGACAGAAGCAACGCGGGCGAGGTCGTTGGCGAAGAAATTCCAGGCATCGCAACATTTTGAGACGACATGA
>NZ_JAXOJP010000043.1:0-32948 GCF_036663795.1 Parasphingomonas halimpatiens | reverse complement strand
CTGGGAACGATCCATCGAAAGCTCGACCGCATGGGCAACCATCGCCAGCATCCGCATGATCACCCGCAGAATCGCAAGAGTCTCAATCAGTTGAGAAACTTTTGAATCAGGCTCTAAATCTGCCACAAGCTCAGCAGGGAAGCCGGCAAAGTGGGCGCCCTCATACCTCTGCTGCCATCGCTCAACGTCATTCACCAAAGACGCTGACAACTCCATCGAGGCCGGCTCGACATAACCGCCGCGCGCAGCGTCCCTCACACCTGTACCGGACAGCATCCCGTCGATCAGAAAGTCGAATTTCATTGTCGCAGCATAATCGGTAAGCTTGGGATCTGACAATTACAGCCTCCACCAATCCCGGCCGCTCCTTCGCCCGCTCCCCTAAGCCGCCACCCGATCCTCAAACAGCACCTTCAGATCCTTCTTCAATATCTTGCCATTGGCGTTGCGCGGCAGCGTGTCGTGGACGAAGCGGATCGCGACCGGTGTCTTGAACACCGCGAGGCGCTCGCGCACCCAGGCCTGGAGTTCGGCTTCGGTCGCGGTCATGCCGGGGGCGAGGTGGACGACGGCGGCGGGTTCCTCGCCGAGCGTGCGGTGCGGGATGCCGATCAGCGCGCAGTCGGTGACGGCGGGATGGGCGTAGAGGACATTCTCGACCTCGGTCGAATAGATGTTCTCGCCGCCGCGGATCACCATGTCCTTGGCGCGATCGACGATATAGACGAAGCCTTCATCGTCGAGCCGCGCGAGATCGCCGGTGCGGACCCAGCCATCGACGAAGGTCGCGGCGGTCGCCTCGGGCTTGTTCCAGTAACCACGCACGATCATCGGCCCGCGCGCCCACAACTCGCCAACCTCGCCGACCGGCAGTTCGGTGACGCCATCCTCGGCGACGATCCTGAGATCGGCCACCGCGACGGGCGGGCCGGCGCTCGACGGGCGATTGAGATAATCCTCGGCGGCGTGGCTGGTGACGGTCGCCATCGTCTCGGTCATGCCCCAGCCATTGCCGGGCAGCGCGCCGAACTCGCTGTAGATGCGGCGCACCAGTTCGGGCGCCGAGGGCGCGCCGCCATAAGCGATCGATTCGAGCGAGGAGAGATCGTAATTGGCGCGATCGGGATGTTCGAGCAGTTGCCAGGCAATGGTCGGCACGCCGCCGGTGATGTGGACCTTTTCCCGCTCGATGATCTCCATCGCGCGGATCGCGTCCCATTTGCGCATGAAGATCATCGTCGATCCGCTGGCGAGCACGCCCATCATCGTCGCGCTGCACGCGGTGACGTGGAACAGCGGGATGCAGGCGAGGAAGGTGCGCGGCTGCGGCGCCGGCGGCTCCTCACCGCGGCGCAGCGCGGCGCGCGCGCCAGCATAGCCCGAGGTCATGATGTTGGTAGTCAAGTTGCGATGCGTGCCGAGCGCGCCCTTGGGGTTGCCGGTCGTGCCACTGGTATAGAAGATCGTCGCATCGTCGTCGGGCGCGATCGCCACCTCGGGCAGCGCGGCCTCGGGCAGGTCGGCATAGCCGGCGGGGGTGCCGATGACGTCCTCGAGCCGCGAGGCGCGGCCATCGAGCGCGGTCGAGGCGCGCGCCACGACGATGCGCTCGACGCCGGGCAGGGCCGGCATGTCGGCGGACAGGCGCTGGTAACGCTCGTCGTCGAGAAACAGGATGCGCGCACCCGAATCGTCGATGCCATATTCGAGCTCGCCCGCCGTCCACCACGCGTTGAGCGGCACGACGATCGCGCCGATGCTGGCGGCGGCGAAGAAGATCACCGGCCATTCGGGCAGGTTGCGCATCGCCAGCGCGACGCGGTCGCCCTTGGCGATGCCGATCTCGCCGAGCCATGCGGCCAGCCGCGCCACGGCACGGTAATTGGCCTCATAGGTGACGCGTTCATCTTCATAGATGGTGAGGATGCGGTCGCCATGCGCGCGCGTCGCGGCGACGAGCCAGGCGAGCGTCGGCGGCGCGTTCTTCCACACCCGCGTCGGCACGCCGTGAACATCCATCGTTTCCATCTCGAAGCGCTCGCCCGGCGCGGTCAGCGCATCGCGCGCCTCGGCCAGCGAAAGCTTCGGCCATGCCGGGTCGAGCGCGATCAGCGGTTCGGTCTCAAAAGCCGCGTCACTCACTCTGCCTTCTCCTCATGAATTGAAAACCGGGTTCGGCTGCCCGGCCATTTTCCGTAAGGTTATAGTTGATTCGAGCCGCACTCAAGGCAATAGGGACCCAGTGTTTCGAAATCGGGGTATGGAGACTTTATGCGAATCGCCGATGCCGCAAAGCATGGATTCGACCCTGCCCGTCTGGCGCGGATCGATGCGCTGCTCGACGAACGCTATGTGGCCTCGGGCAAGCTGCCCAACGCCCAGTTGCTGATCGCGCGCGATGGCGAGATCGTCCACTTCGCCAATATCGGCGCGGCGCGCGAGGGCGGCAAGGCGATCGACCAGGGCTCGCTGTTCCGCATCGCCTCGATGACCAAGCCGATCACCTCGATCGCGTTCATGATGCTGGTCGAAGAGGGGCTGGTCGCGGTCGACACCCCGGTCCATCACGTCCTGCCCGAATTCAAGGGCGTCGGCGTCTATGAAGCGGGCGGCGGCGGCGTGCCGTTCGCGGCGCGGCCGACGACCGAGCCAATGCGCATGGTCGACCTGCTGCGCCACACCTCGGGGCTGACCTACGGCTTCCAGAACCGCTCGAACATCGACGCCGCCTATCGCGAGGGCAAGCTCGAGAACTGGCATGGCAATCTCGATCTCGACGGGTTCGTCGCCGCACTGGGCAAGCTGCCGCTCGAATTCTCGCCCGGCACGGCGTGGAATTATTCGGTGTCGACCGACGTGCTCGGCGCGGTGGTCGAGCGTGTGTCGGGGATGAAACTGCCCGCCTTCTTCGCGACGCGGATCTTCCAGCCGCTCGGCATGGAAGACACCTTCTTCGAGGTCTCGGCAGGCAAGATCGACCGGCTGACCGACTGCTATACCTTCGTCCCCGGCAAGGGCCGCGTGATGTACGATCGCGGCAGCGAGAGCGCGTGGAGCCGGATGCCCAAGCTGGTGTCGGGCGGCGGCGGCCTGGTGTCGACCGCGCTCGATTACGACCGCTTCTGCCGCATGTGCCTGAATGGTGGCGAGCTGGAGGGCGCGCGGATCGTCGGGCGCAAGACGCTCGATCTGATGAGGCAGAATCACCTGCCCGGCAAATCGGATCTCGCGGCGATGTCCAAGTCGCTGTTCAGCGAGGCGGCCAATGCCGGGACCGGCTTCGGCCTCGGCTTCGCGGTCAATGTCGATGTCGCGCGCTCGATGATCCCCGGCTCGGTCGGCGAATATTATTGGGGCGGGATGTTCTCGACGGCCTTTTTCATCGACCCCGTCGAGCGGCTGCACATGGTCTTCATGACGCAGATGTCGCCGTCCAACACCTATCCGATCCGCCGTGAGCTCAAGACGATGATCTATGCCGCGATGACCTGAGCAATAGCTTTCCCGGCGAAGGCCGGGGCCCAGTGGGGACGGCCGGGCAACGGGCCGCAACGCTGGATAATGTTCGTTTCGATACTGGACCCCGGCCTTCGCCGGGGAAGGAGTGAATAAAAATGACCTCGCCGATCACCACCGAACGCCATGACGATGTGCTCGTTATCATCTCGAACAACCCGCCGGTTAACGCGCTCGGCGCGGCGGTGCGTCAGGGCCTCGAAGCCGGCATCAAGGAAGGTCTCGCCGATGCCAGCATCAAGGCGATGGTGATCCGCTGCGACGGACGCACCTTCTTCGCCGGCGCCGACATCACCGAATTCGGCAAGCCGTTCGTCGAGCCCGGCCTGCCAACCGTCGTCGACATGATCGAGGCATCGGACAAGCCGGTGATCGCGGCGATCCACGGCACCGCGCTGGGCGGCGGCTGCGAGGTCACGCTCGGCTGTCATTATCGCATCGCCGTCCCCTCGGCGAAGATCGGTACGCCCGAGGTCAAGCTCGGCCTGCTGCCCGGCGCGGGCGGCACGCAGCGCATCCCGCGCATCGCCGGGGTGCCGCTGGCGCTGGAGATGACCGCCAAGGGCGATCCGATCTCCGCGAAGAAAGCGCTCGATGCCGGATTGATCGACCGGATCGCCGGCGAAACCAGCCTGGTCGACGATGCCATCGCCTTTGCGCGCCAGATGGCCGATGCGCGTCCCCTGCCCCGCGCCAGCCAGAAGGTTGCCAAGGCCGACCCCGAGGCGGTCGCCGCGTTCAAGAAGGAAAATGCCAAGCGCTTTCGCGGCTTCGACGCGCCGGCGGCGAACATCGCCTGCGTCGAAAAGGCCAGCGACGGATCGAGCTTCGAAGAGGGCATCGCCTTCGAGCGGCAGGAATTCATGAAGCTGATGATGGGCACGCAGTCCGCCGCGCAGCGCCACATCTTCTTTGCCGAGCGCCAGGCCGCCAAGATCGACGGCATCCCGAGCGACATCAAATTGCGCGAGATCAAGCGCGTCGGCGTGATCGGTGCCGGCACGATGGGCGGCGGCATCTCGATGAACTTCCTGTCGGTCGGCATACCGGTGACGATCGTCGAGATGGCGCAGGAAGCGCTTGATCGTGGCGCCGGCGTGATCCGCAAGAATTACGAGGCGTCAGCGGCCAAGGGCCGATTGAAGCCCGAGCAGGTCGATGCGGCGATGGGCGCGCTTACCCCGACGCTCGATTTCGACGCGCTCGCCGATTGCGACCTGATCATCGAGGCGGTTTATGAGACGATGGAGGTCAAGAAGGAGATCTTCGGCAAGCTCGACAAGATCGCCAAGCCGGGCGCGATCCTCGCCTCCAACACCTCGTACCTCAATGTCGATGAGATCGCCGCCTGCACTGCGCGGCCGCAGGACGTGCTCGGCATGCATTTCTTCTCACCCGCCAACGTCATGAAGCTGCTCGAAGTGGTGCGCGGCGCCAAGACCGCGCCCGACGTACTGGCGACGGTGATGGCGCTGGCCAAGACGATCAAGAAGGTCGCGGTGGTCGCCGGCGTGTGCCACGGTTTCATCGGCAACCGCATGCTGATGCCGCGCCAGGTCGAGGCCAACAAGCTGCTGATGGAGGGCGCGACGCCCGAGCAGATTGACCGCGTCCATGTCGCCTTCGGCATGCCGATGGGGCCGTTCCAGATGAGCGATCTCGCCGGTGTCGATATCGGCTGGCACCGCGACCCGACCCGGATCGAGAATATCCGCGATGCGCTGGCCGCCGAGGGTCGCTGGGGGCAGAAGACCGGCAAGGGCTTCTACGATTATGACGAGAAGCGGAACCCGACACCGAGCCCGCGCGTCGCCGAGATCATCGAGGATTTCCGTTCGAAATCGAACCTGCAGAAGCGCGAGATCAGCGACGAGGAGATTGTCGAGCGGACGCTGTACACGCTGGTCAATGAGGGCGCGCTGATCCTCGAGGAGAAGATGGCGCAGCGCGCATCGGACATCGATGTGGTGTGGATCTATGGCTATGGCTGGCCGGTCTATCGCGGCGGGCCGATGTTCTGGGCCGACACCGAAGGTCTGAAGAAGATCGTCGCGGGCCTAGAAAAGCACGGCTTCAAGGTCGCCGAATTGCTCAAGAGCAAGGCGGAAAGCGGCGGGCGCTTCAATTGAGCGAAAGCTCCGCCCTCGAAACGGCAGCGGCGATCCGCCGCGGCGAGACGACCGCCTTGCAGGCATGCGAGGCGGCGATCGCCCGGATCGAGGCGCGCGACGGCGCCTTGAACGCGGTCGTCGTGCGTGATTTCGATCGCGCGCGCGATCAGGCGCGTGCGGTCGATGCCGGACCGCAGGATCTGCCGCTGCTCGGCGTGCCGATGACGGTGAAGGAATCATACAATGTCGCCGGCCTGCCGACGCATTGGGGCTTCACCGCGCATCGCGACTTCATCGCGTCGGAGGACGCGGAACTGGTCAAACGGCTGAAGCGCGCCGGGGCGGTGATCCTCGGCAAGACCAATGTGCCGGTCGGGCTGGCCGATTTGCAATCGAACAACCCGATCCATGGCCGCACGCACAATGCGATCGACCCGACGCGCAGCGCGGGCGGGTCTTCGGGCGGCGGCGCGGTCGCGCTGGCAGCGGGCATGGTGGCGCTCGAACTGGGATCGGACATTGGCGGTTCGATCCGCGTGCCGGCGGCGTTCAACGGCGTGTGGGGGCACAAGCCGAGCTATGATGCGCTGTCCTCGACCGGCCACAGCTTTCCCGGCACCGACGGCGCGCGCGCCGCGCTGGGCGTGTGCGGGCCGCTGGCGCGCGATGCCGACGACCTGGTCGCGGCGCTCGACGTGCTGTCGGACTTTCCGTTGCCCGCGGCATCTGTACGTGGTGCCGATGGCTTGCGCGTCCTGCTGCTGACATCGCATCCGCGCGCGCAGGTTCAGGCGTCGATTGTTGCGGCGCTGGAACATGCTGGCACGGCGCTGGAAATTGCCGGGGCAACGGTCGACCGGACCAGCGAGCTGCTGCCCGACCTGAACGAGCAGCACCGGCATTATATACACATGCTCAACATCGCGATGACGCGCGGCGCGCCGTCGCCGGGCCGCGACGCGCCGACGCTGGCCGAATGGTTCACGCTCGGCGACGAGCAGGCGCGCAACCGGCGTGCCTGGGCGGCGTTGTTCGCGCACTATGACGCGGTGATCGCGCCGACCGTCGGCATGACCGCCTTCCCGCATGACGACACGCCGCTGGCCGAGCGCAGCCTGACGATCGACGGCGTCGATACCAAATTCGGCGCGCAATTCGCCTTTCCCGGGATCGCCACCTTCCCGATGTTGCCCGCCACCTCGGTGCCGATCGGCACCGATGCCGACGGTCTGCCAATCGGCGTGCAGGTGATCACCGATATGTGGCGCGACCATGATGCCATCGCGATCGCGCGCACGCTGCACGATCTAGTCTGGAGCAAGTAGATGACCGACCTCGATACGTTCCGCGCCAAGACGCGCGCCTGGCTGGAGGCGAACTGCCCGGCGGAAATGCGCGAGCCCGTGCGCAGCGAGAAGGACGCGGTGTGGGGCGGGCGCGACCAGTCGATGCTGACGCCGGCGCAGAAGAGCTGGATGGACGCGATGGGCGCGCGCGGCTGGACGGTGCCCGACTGGCCCAAGGCCTATGGCGGCGGCGGGCTGAGCGCGGCCGAGACCAAGATATTGCGCGAGGAGATGGCGCGACTGAAGTGCCGCAACCCGCTCAACAGCTTCGGCATCTCGATGCTCGGGCCCGCGCTGCTGAAATATGGCACCGCGGAACAGAAGCTCGACTATCTGCCCAAGATCGCGCGCGGCGAGATTCGCTGGTGCCAGGGCTATTCCGAGCCCAATGCCGGCTCCGACCTCGCCAGCCTCGCGACGTCTGCCGAGGACAAGGGCGACCATTATCTGCTCAACGGCCAGAAGGTGTGGACCTCTTACGCTGACAAGGCTGACTGGATCTTCTGCCTGGTGCGCACCGACAAGACGACCAAGCAGGGCGGGATCAGCTTCGTGCTGTTCGACATGGCCTCGCCCGGCGTATCGACCAAGCCGATCCTGCTGATCTCGGGCTATTCGCCCTTCTGCGAGACCTTCTTCGACAATGTCGTGGTGCCGAAGAGCCAGCGCGTCCATGACGAGAATAGAGGCTGGGACGTCGCCAAATATCTGCTCGGCCATGAGCGCGAGATGATCTCGGGCATGGGGCTGGGCTCGACCGGCGGCAATCCGCTGATCGAGGGCGCCTTGGCGACGATCGGACTCGACCATGACGGCAAGCTCGCCGACCCGCTGCTGCGCGGCCAGATCGCGCTGTTCGAGGTGCGGTCCAAGGCGTTCGCGATGATGTCCGAGCGCTTCATCGACGAATTGAAGGCCGGTCGCGCGCATCCTGCACAGCCGTCGATGATGAAATATTACGGCACCGAGCTCAACAAGAGCCGTTACGAGCTGATGATGGCGTCGGGCGGGTCGGACGCGCTCGAATGGGAGAGCGACGCCTCGAACGGCGGCGCGACGCCGCGCGCCTGGCTGCGCACCAAGGCCAATTCGATCGAAGGCGGGACCAGCGAGGTGCAGCTCAACATCATCGCCAAGCGCATCCTGGAATTGCCGGGGGCGTGATGAACCTCCCTCTCCCCTCCGGGGAGAGGGCAAGCGAGCGAAGCGAAGCGCGGGAGAGGGGCAGGACAGAACGCTGCCGTCCGCGTGACTGCCCCTCTCCCCTACCAGCATTGCGGGAATACTCGGGTGCGGAATGCCCCCGGCATTCCGCAGATCATGCCGGGGGCATGATCGACCCGAGTTTCACGCAATGCTCCCCGCAAGCGGGGAGAGGGAGAAGAAAATGCCACTGAATCTCAACGACGAACAGGCGATGCTGCGCGATACCGCGAAGGGCTTTGTCGCCGAGCATGCGCCGGTCAGCCATATGCGCGGCCTGCGCGACAGCAACGACGCCACCGGCTTCAGCCGCGAGCTGTGGAAGCAGTTCGCCGAGCTGGGGCTGACCGGCATCCTGATCGGCGAGGACCAGGGTGGCCTTGGCCTCGGTCACGTCGAGGCAGGGATCGTGCTGGAGGAGATCGGCCGCAACCTGTCCCCTTCCCCGTTCCTGTCCACTGCCGTCGCCGCGGTCGCCGCGCTGACCGGCACGCCGCATGCCGCGCGCTGGTTCCCCGGCATCGTCGCCGGCGAGACGGTCGCCGCGCTGGCGATCGACGAGGCGGCCAAGCATCGCGACACGATCGGAATGAAGGCCGAGCGGTCGGGCAATGGTTTCAAGCTCACCGGCAAGAAGCAGTTCGTCACGCACGGCCATGTCGCCGACCTGCTGATCGTCGCGGCGCGCACGGCGGGTTCGCCCAATGACGTCCATGGCATCACGTTGTTTGCGGTCGACAAGGGCGCCGCCGGCCTGACCAACAAGTCGGAGCGGCTGGCCGACGCGAGTCTGGCTGCGCGGATCGATTTCGACGGCGTCGAGGTCGATGCCGACGCGGTGATCGGCGAGGTCGATGCCGGCGGCGAACCGCTCGCCCGCCTGCTGCGTGCCGGACGCACCGGCGCCTCGGCCGAACTGCTCGGCGTCGGCGGCGGCGCGATGGACATGACCGTCTCCTATCTCAAGGAGCGCAAGCAGTTCGGCGTCGCGATCGGCAGCTTCCAGGCGCTGCAACACCGCGCCGCGCATCTCTATGCGGAGATGGAGGTGGCGCGCGCCGCGGTGCTCAAGGCGCAGCAATTGCTCGATGCGGGCGATGCGGGTGCGGATGCGGCGGTGTCAGTTGCCAAGGCGATGACCGCACTTGCCACCACGCTCAGCGTGCAGGAAGGCGTGCAGATGCATGGAGGCATCGGCATGACCGACGAATATGACATCGGCTTCTACATGAAGCGCGCACGGGTGCTCGCCGAGATGTTCGGCGACGCCAATTTCCACGCCGACCGGATCGCCAGCGCGGCAGGCTATTGATGGATATCAGCACGCCTGCCGACACGCCGCCGGAAAAGCTCGTCAGCGGTCTCGTCGACCTACTCGATATCGAGGAGATCGATCGCGACCTGTATCGCGGCAAACGCCAGCCCGGCGGTGTCGGGCGGGTGTTCGGCGGGCAGGTCATCGCCCAGGCCTTGCAGGCGGCGCAGCGCTCGACCGAGGCGCCCAAGGTGGCGCATTCGCTGCACGCCTATTTCATGCGGCCGGGCAATGAGGACTTCCCGATCATCTACCGCGTGGTGCGCGATTTCGAGGGGCGCAGTTTCGCGACGCGGCGGGTGATCGCGATGCAGCGCGGCGAGCCGATCCTCAACATGGCGGCAAGCTTCCAGACGCCCGAGGACGGGCTGCGGCACCAGGATCCGATGCCCGACGTGCCGGGCCCCGAGTCGCTCCAGTCCGAAGCCGAACTGCGCCGCGACATGGCCGACGAAATCCCCGAAAAGTTTCGTCGCCACATGCTGCGTGGGCGGCCCGTCGAGATCCGCCCGCTGCAACCGCGCAGCTGGTTCCGGCCCGACAAGCGCGAACCGCAGCAGGACAGCTGGTTCCGGCTGGTCGCGCCGATCGGCGACGATGCGGCGATGCACCGCGCGATCCTCGCTTATGCCTCCGACATGTCGCTGCTCGGCACGGCGACGCTCGCGCATGGCGTCAACTGGATGACGCACAATCTGCAGACCGCAAGCCTCGACCATTCGCTGTGGCTGCATGAGGATTTTCGCGCCGACGAATGGCTGCTTTATGCCTGCGACAGCCCCTGGGCGGGCCATGCGCGCGGCTTCAACCGCGGCAAGATCTACACGCAGGACGGGCGGCTGGTGGCCAGCGTGGCGCAGGAAGGGCTGATGCGGTTGCGCGAATGACCGACCTGCTTTCCGCCGACATCGCCGATTTTACGCGGCGCGACTTCACCTTTGGCGGGAAGACCAAGTCGGTCCTGTGCATCGGCGACCGCGGCCCGGCGGTGATCGCAATCCATGATATCTTCGGCTTTACGCCGCCACTGGCGCGCTTTTGCCGCTGGGTCGCGGCGGCGGGCATGCGGGTCTATGCGCCGATCCTGATCGGGACGCCCGATGCGCGGAATCGCGAGAAAACCGGTACGCTCGATATCTTGCGGCTGTGCGTCAGCCGCGAATTCACGCTGTTCCGCACCGGCCGATCGAGCCCGGTGGTCGACTGGCTCAAGCCGCTCGCGCACCAGGCGCATGCCGAATGCGGTGGGCCCGGCGTCGGCGTGATCGGCATGTGCCTGACCGGCGGCTTCGCACTGTCGATGGCGGTCGATCCGGTCGTTCTCGCACCGGTGCTCTCGCAGCCCAGCATGCCAGTCGGCAGCCCGGACGGACTCGATATTTCGGCGGCCGACCTTGCGACGGTGCAGCAGCGCGCGTGCAGTGAGGGGCTCACACTGCGCGGCTATCGCTTCGAAGGCGATACGCTGGCCAGGCACGACAAGTTCGTCACGCTCGACAAGGCGTTCGGCGCGGCCTTCATCGGCAGAGAGCTGCCCGACTCGTGCGGCAACCCGGCCGGCATGATCAGCGAAGGCAAGCCGCCGCACAGCGTGGTGACGCGCGACCTGATCGACGCGGCCGGCGAACCGACGCGTGCCGCTGCGGACGAGATCATCGCCCATTTCAAGGCGGTGCTCGGCGCCTGAACGGCGTGCGACCAGATGAACGCCAGACTTCAACCCGGTTCAGCAACCCGAACCACGCTCGCGCGTAGTCTTCCGGCTGTCCCGATCCCCGGGATGAAAGGAAGTCCGATGAACTTGATCAAAACCATCGCGGCGGCCGGTTTGCTTTTGTCGACCGCCACGATCGCGACCGGTGCCGAGGCGCAGGATTATCGCGACGGCCCGCGGTACGAACAGCGCGACCATCGCGGCGGCTATGATCGCGACCGGCATGATCGCCGCGACGATCGCCGCCATTATGGCTGGGACCGTGGCCATCACTATGGCTGGGATCGCCACCATCGCCGTTGCTGGACCGAGTGGCACCACCACCGCCAGGTGCGCATCTGCCGCTAAGCGAAGTGTCGGGGCGGCCGAGCGCCGCCCCGATCACACCGCGGTCTTGCCATATTCCTGTTTGGTGACGGGATGGCTCGATGACAGGCCGCCATCGACGGCGATCGCCTGACCGTTGACGTAACTGGCATCGTCGGAGGCGAGGAACGCGGCAACCTTAGCAAGCTCCTCGGGCTGGGCGCCGCGGCGCAGCGGGTTGAGCCGGCCGACACGATCCATCTTTCCCGCCTCGCGAGCATAATCGAAGGTCGGCTTGGTCATGCCGGTCTCGGTCAGGCCGGGGCAGATCGCATTGACACGGACATTCGAGCCGGAAAGCTGCTGTGCGGACACTTGGGCAAGATTGATCACACCGGCCTTCGATGCCGAATAGGCCGGCGACCCGGCGCCCGAGCGGATGCCCGCGACGCTGGCGGTGAGCACGATCGCCCCGCCGCCGCGCTCGGCAATCTTTGGCGCGGCATGCTTGATCGCGAGATACGGGCCGATCAGGTTGACGCGGAGCACCTCGGTGATCAGCGCGACATCGGTATCGAAGATATTGGCCATGCCGCCCGAAATGCCGGCATTGGCGAACATCACGTCGAGCCCGCCGAAGCGCTCGACCGCCAGGTTGATGGCCCGGATGACGTCTTCCTCGTTGCCGGCATCGATGCGGATCGCGTGCGCGACGCCGCCTTGCTCGACGATTTCGGCGGCGACGTCCTCGGCCGCTTCGGTCTTGTCGGCGACGATCACCTGCCCGCCCTCGCGCGCGAAGAGCATGGCGGCGGCGCGTCCGATGCCCGATCCCGCACCGGTGACGATGATCGATTTGCCGACGAAGCGCATCATTTACACTCTCCTAGATCGTGACGCCGCCATCGATGACGACGGTCTGGCCGGTCATGTACGCGCTCGCCGCGCCGGCGAGGAAAACCACCGCACCGGCAATCTCCTCGGGCTGACCGATGCGGCGCAGTGGGGTGACGGCATTGCGGCGCTCGGCGGCCTTTTCGTCTTCCCACAAGGCGCGAGCGAAGTCGGTCTTGATCAGCCCCGGCGCGATGCAGTTCACGCGGATGTTGAACGGGCCATATTCGTGCGCGAGATTGCGGGCGAGCTGCATGTCGGCCGCCTTGGAAATGGCATAGGCGCCGATCACCGGCGTGCCGCGGATCCCGCCGATCGACGAAATGATGACGACCGACCCGGCCTTGCGCTCGCGCATCTCGGGCGCGACCATCGAGATCAGCCAGTGGTTGGAGACGATGTTGTTGTCGAGGATCTTGCGGAACTGCTCGTCGGCAATCCCTTCTGACGGGCCGTAATAGGGGTTGGACGCGGCATTGCAGACGAGGATGTCGATCGCTCCGAACGCGGCGCGCGTCGCCTCGACGAGATGCTGGAGCCCGGCCTTGTCGGAAATGTTGGCGGCAACCGCAATCGCCTTGCCGGGGCCGAACTCGGCATGGATTTCGGCAACGACAGCATCGCAGGCATCCTGCTTGCGGCTCGAAATGGCGACGCGCGCGCCGTGGCGGACAAGCTCGATCGCCGAGGCCTTGCCGATACCGCGCGTCGAGCCCGTGACGATCGCGACCTTACCCGTCAGGTCGAAGAGATTGGCCATGTTCAGTCCTTCGCTCCTGCCTGCTTGGCAAAGCCCCATGCCGCTTCGGCCAGCCCATAGACACGTTCCGCCGTCTTGGCGGCCTGCGCGCTAGAGGCGGTGCCGTCGACGATGCGCTTCTTGATGCCCTGGACGATGCCGGTCAGCCGAAAGAGGTTGTAGGCGAAATACCATTCGAGCTGCGGCACGCCGTCGCGGCCGGTGGCGGCACAATAGCGCTCGGTCACCTCGGCGATGGTGGGGATACCCGTTTCGGGGCCGGCCAGCCCCTTGACCCCCGAGCGCCCCTCGGGCTCGGTCACCCAGTTCATCAGCAGGTAGGAGAAATCGGCGAGAGGATCGCCAAGCGTCGACAATTCCCAGTCGAGCACGGCGATGACGCGCGGTGCGTCGGGCGCAAAGATCATGTTGTCGATGCGGTAATCGCCGTGCACGACCGATGTGCGCGTCTGCTCGGGCAAGGTCGCAGGCAGCCATTCGATCAGCCGCTCTACATCGGGCATGTGCTCGGTTTCCGAAGCGCGATATTGCTTCGTCCAGCGCGCGATCTGGCGTTCGAAATAATTGCCCGGCTTGCCGTAACTTTCGAGGCCGGCAGCGACATGATCGAGATTGTGCAGCGCTGCCAGCGTATCGACCATCGCGTCATAATGCGCGCGGCGCGCGGAAGGCGTGAGCTCGGGCATCGACCCGTCCCAGATCGTGCGACCCTCGACCATCTCCATGATGTAGAAGGCGGAACCGACGACGCCGTCGTCCTCGCACAGGCCGTAGGGGCGCGGCACGGGGAAGCCGGTCGGGTGGAGGCCGGCGATGACGCGATATTCGCGATCGACCGCGTGTGCAGAGGGGAGCAGCGGGCCGAACGGCTTGCGCCGCAGCACATAGGCGGTGGTCGGCGTGTCGAGCCGATAGGTCGGGTTCGACTGGCCGCCAGCGAATTTGGCATAGCTGAGCGGGCCGGCAAAACCTTCGACATGGCTTTCCATCCACGCGGCGAGCCGGACGAGGTCGAGCCGGTCGCGCTCCTCGACCGGGAGGGTGCCGGTCATGGTTTTCTGCGCGTCGCTCATCAGAACACGATCACCGAGCGCGTGGTGTCGCCCTTGCGCAGCTCGTCGAAGGCAACGTTGACCTGATCGAGCGGCATCCGGTCGGCGATGATCGTATCGAGATCCAGCAGGCCGCGCATGTAGAAGTCGACCAGGCGCGGGATTTCGACCGGGAAACGATTGGCGCCCATCAGCGCGCCCTGCAGGCGCTTGCCGCCGAGCAGATCCATCGCCGACAGGCCGACCTTCTCGTTGAGCGGCATCATGCCGAGGATCGTCGCGGTACCGCCACGCCGCAGCACCTTGACCGCGGTCGCGGCCGATTGCGCCCGGCCGACGGCCTCGATCGCGTGATGCACGCCGCCATTGCTGATCTCGACGACCTGCTCGGCGCAGCTGTCCGACAATGCGTCGACCGAATGGGTCGCGCCAAGCTTCTCGGCCAGCGCGCGCTTCTCGGCGACGGGATCAACGGCGACGATCTTGCCCGCACCCGCGATCCGCGCCGCATTTATCGCGGCGAGGCCGACGCCGCCGCAGCCGACGACGCACACCGTCTCGCCGGGGACGACATCGGCCGCGTTGAACACCGCCCCTGCCCCGGTCGTCACCGCGCAGCCGATGATCGCGGCGCGATCGAGCGGCATGTCGCGATCGATCGCGACACAGGCATGCTCATGGATGAGCATCATCTCGGCATAAGCCGAGAGGTTGAGCATCTGATTGACGACCGAGCCGTCAGCGAAGGTCAGGCGCGGCGCGGCACCCTTTGGCCGCCGCACGTCGGCTGCAATGCACAGCGACATGCGGCCCGTGACGCAGAACTCGCAGTGGCCGCAAAAGGCCGACAGGCAGGTGATCACGTGATCACCGACCTTGACCGTGCGCACCTCGCTGCCGACCGCCTCGACGACGCCCGCCGCCTCATGCCCCGGAATCGTCGGCATGGCGTGCGGATAGGCGCCATCCACGAAATGCAGGTCCGAGCGGCACACCCCGACCGCCGCGGTGCGGATCAGCACCTCGTGCGGCGCCGGGTTCGACACGATCACGTCTTCGATGGAGAGCGGTATGCCCGCCTCGAACAGAACGGCAGCTTTCACTCTTCACTCCAACATCCGTTCGCCCTGAGCTTGTCGAAGGGCCGTTTTTCTTCGTTCTGTCCGGACAAGGACGGTGCTTCGACAAGCTCAGCACGAACGGATTTTTCTCGGCCTAGCGCCGCATCGCTTCCTTGGCCGCGACCGCCTCGGGCAGGTCGGCATATTTGCCGAACTCGTTGCGGGCGATGGCGCGGTTGTGGACCTCATCGGGACCATCGGCGAAGCGCAGCGTGCGCATCGCGGCCCAGTCGTGCGCGAGATGGAAGTCCTGGCTGACGCCGCCACCGCCATGGGCCTGGATCGCATCGTCGAGAATCTGCAGCGCCATGTTGGGCGCGGCAACCTTGATCATCGCGATCTCGAGCTGCGCGGCCTTGTTGCCGGCCTTGTCCATCATGTCGGCGGCCTTGAGGCACAACAGGCGCGTCATCTCGATATCGATGCGCGCCTTGGCGATGCGCTGTTCCCATACCGAATGATCGGCGATGCGCTTGCCGAAAGCGACGCGCGTCAGCAGACGCTTGGCCATCGCCTCGATCGCGGTCTCGGCAACGCCGATCGTGCGCATGCAATGATGGATGCGCCCCGGCCCGAGCCGCCCCTGGGCGATCTCGAAGCCACGCCCCTCGCCGAGCAGGATATTCTCGGCCGGGACCTTCACATCGGTCAGCACGACCTCGCCATGCCCGTGCGGGGCATGGTCATAGCCATAGACCGAGAGCATGCGCTCGATCTTCACGCCGGGCGCTTCCATGTCGAGGATCATCATCGACTGCTGGGTGTGGCGCGTCGATTCGGGGTTGGTCTTGCCCATCAGGATCGCGACCTTGCAACGCGGATCGCCGACGCCCGACGACCACCATTTGGTGCCGTTGACGATATAGTGATCGCCGTCGCGCACCATCGAGGTCTGGATGTTGGTCGCATCCGACGAGGCAACCGCCGGCTCGGTCATCAGGAAGGCCGAACGGATCTCGCCGTTCATCAGCGGCTTGAGCCAGCGCTCCTTCTGCTCGCGCGTACCGTAGCGATGAAGCACTTCCATGTTGCCGGTGTCGGGTGCCGAGCAGTTGAAGCATTCGCTGGCCCAGCCGACCTTGCCCATTTCCTCGGCGCACAGCGCATATTCGAGATTGGTGAGCTGCGTGCCTTCGAAGGTGAAGCTGTCATCGACATGGGTGCGGCCCGATTGCGGCGGCATGAAGAAATTCCACAGGCCCTGCGCCCTGGCCTTCTCCTTCATTTCCTCGATCACCGGAATGACCTTCCAGCGCTCGCCCGACTTGGACTGCGCGTCGTAATCGGCCTGTCGCGGCCGGATGTTCTGGTCGATGAAGGTCTTCACGCGATCCCGGAAGAAGGTCTCTCGTTCGTTGAGCGTGAAGTCCATGGCGGCCTCTCGGATTTGCTGTTTCGGAGGGTCGCTTAAACCGTACCGCGTTTTCGGTAAAGCGCGATCGACACGGAAATCGTAGCGGTAAAGAGCGATGGAAAAAACACTGTCTCTTCGAAAATAAGCTGTTACAAATTTGTGGATGGAGGCCGAGCTAGCACCCCGACAGGATGAGGATACCTCGACGAAGCGTTTCAAGGCGAAGCGCGACGCGATCCTTGCCGCCGCCGCCGAGGCGATCAACGAGCAGAGCGCGAAGGGCATGACCTTTGCCGATGTCGCGCAACGCGTCGGGCTCAACACCACCAGCGTGACCTATTATTTCAAGCGCAAGGAAGACCTCGCCGCCGCCTGTTTCGAGCATACGCTCGACCGGTTGCAGGCGATGCTCGAAGAGGCGCTGGTCGAGCCGACGCCGCAGGCGCGAGTCGCCCGGTACCTGGCGATCAATTTCGACCGATTCGCGCGAATCGAACGCGGCGAGGAACAGGCCTTCGCCACGCTATCCGACCTGCGCGCGATGGAAGAGCCGTCGCGCGGGCGGCTGATGGCGGGATGGCAACGCGTGTTCCGGATGACGCGCACCTTATGGGGCCCGACCAACAACCGCCTCGAAACCGACCTGTACGGCGCGCGCGCGCATGCGCTGCTCGAGAACACGTTCTGGATTCCGGCGTGGCTGACGCGATACGATCTCGACCAATATGATCGTGTCCGCGCCCGGCTGATGGACGTGTTCGACCACGGCATCGCGGCCGATGGCGAAGGCTGGTCACCGACGCTGATCGACCTCGAGCATGACGATGCGGAAGCCGGTCGCGAGGCCTTTCTGCTGGCGGCGACGCGGCTGATCAACGAGCTCGGTTATCGCGGTGCGTCGGTGCAGAAGATCGCTTCGGAACTCAACGTCACCAAGGGCAGCTTCTACCATCATCTCGACGCCAAGGACGATCTGGTCACGGCGTGCTACAAGCGCAGCTTCGACACGATCGCCGACGCGCAGCATCTCGCCGACAGCCAAGGCGGCAGTCACTGGCATCGCCTGTCGAGCACCATCGCGACGCTGCTCGACGTGCAGTTTTCCGAGCGCGGCCCGCTGTTGCGCACCACCGCGCTGAGCGGCCTGCCGGTCGGCGTCAGGCGGACGATGATCGAGCGCTCCAACCGCATCGCGCGACGCTATTCTGGGACGATCAGCGACGGCATCGCCGAGGGCTCGATCCGCCCGATCGACCCGTTGATCTCGGCACAGTCGCTGATGGCGTTGCAGAACGCCGCCTTCGACATGCGCAAATGGGCATCGACCATGCCGCGCGACCGGGCGGTGGCGTTCTACGCCTCGACCCTCGCCTTCGGGCTGTTCGACGATCGGGTATTGTCGCTCTGAATCCCTTGCGGACGGGTGGACAAGACCCCTGCCCGGCTGGCACGGGCACGATATTCTTTGGAGATAGACATGGCCGGCATGGGCGCATTCGACTGGGCTGATCCCTTCCTGCTCGACGATCAGCTCGAAGACGACGAGCGGATGATCCGCGACAGCGCGCGCGCCTATGCGCAAGACAAGCTTGCACCGCGCATCATCGACGCCTTTGCGCACGAGACGACCGACCCGGAGATTTTCCGCGAAATGGGCGCGCTCGGGCTGCTCGGGCCGACGATCCCCGAGGAATATGGCGGCGTCGGCACCAACTATGTCGCTTATGGCCTGGTCGCGCGCGAGGTCGAGCGGGTCGACAGCGGCTATCGCTCGATGATGAGCGTACAGTCGAGCCTCGTGATGTTCCCGATCTTCGAATATGGCTCGGAAGAACAGCGCCGCAAATATCTGCCCAAACTGGCAAGCGGCGAATGGATCGGTTGCTTCGGCCTGACCGAGCCCGATGCCGGATCCGATCCCGGCGGCATGAAAACCCGCGCGGTAAAGACCGATGGCGGGTACCGCATTTCCGGCTCCAAGACGTGGATCAGCAACGCGCCGATCGCCGATGTGTTCGTCATCTGGTGCAAGTCCGACGCGCATGGCGGCGGTATTCGCGGCTTCGTGCTGGAAAAGGGCATGAAGGGGCTGAGCGCACCCAAGATCGAGGCCAAGCTGAGCCTGCGCGCCTCGATCACCGGCATGGTCATGATGGACGATGTCGAGGTCGGCGAGGACGCGCTGCTCCCCGAGGTGCAGGGCCTCAAGGGGCCGTTCGGATGCCTCAACCGCGCCCGCTATGGTATTTCATGGGGCGCGCTGGGCGCGGCCGAGTTCTGCTTTCACGCCGCGCGGCAATATGGGCTCGACCGCGCACAATTTGGCCGTCCGCTCGCCGCGACTCAGCTCTACCAGAAGAAGCTCGCCGACATGCAGACCGAGATTGCGCTCGGCCTGCAGGCGAGCCTGCGCGTCGGGCGCCTGATGGACGCCGACAAGTTCGCGCCGGAGATGATCTCGATCGTCAAGCGCAATAATGTCGGCAAGGCGCTCGACATCGCGCGGCTGAGCCGCGACATGCATGGCGGCAACGGCATTTCGGGAGAATATCAGGTAATGCGCCATTTGATGAACCTCGAGACGGTCAACACCTATGAGGGTACTCACGACGTGCATGCACTGATCCTCGGTCGCGCCATCACCGGCATCGCGGCGTTCTGATGGGCGCCCATGCCCCGCTGGCCGGCCTGCGCATCCTCGAACTTGCCGGGATCGGCCCGGGGCCGTTCTGCGGCATGATGCTCGCCGACCATGGCGCCGAGGTGATCCGGGTCGAGCGGCCCAACGCCAGCAGCCTGACCGAGCGCGAGCGCGACCCGCTGCTGCGATCACGCCGCTCGATCACGCTCGACCTGAAGGACCCGGCCGCTGTCGCGGCGGTGCGCCGGCTCGCCGCGACCTGCGACGGCCTAATCGAGGGGTTTCGGCCCGGCGTGATGGAACGGCTCGGCCTTGGCCCCGACGTGCTGCTCGGCGATAACCCGAAGCTCGTCTATGGCCGCATGACCGGCTGGGGCCAGACCGGGCCGCTCGCCCCCGAACCGGGTCACGACATCAATTACGTCGCGATCTCGGGCGCGCTGCACGCTTTCGGCGAGGCGGGACGCAGGCCGGTGCCGCCGATCAACCTTGCCGGCGATTTCGGCGGGGGCGGCATGTTCCTCGCCTTCGGCATGCTTGCCGCGATCCTTCAGGCGCAGGCGACGGGCCAGGGCCAGGTGGTCGACTGTGCGATGACCGAGGGCTCGTCAGTGCTGATGAGCATGATGTGGGGCTTTCGCGCGATGGGGCGGTGGAGCGACAAGCGCGGCACCAACCTGCTCGACGGCGGGGCGCATTTCTACGACACCTATGAAGCCGCCGACGGCAAATGGCTGGCGGTCGGCGCGATCGAACCGCCCTTCTACGCGGCGCTGCGCACGGTGATGGGGCTGAACGACGGGGAATGGGACGCGCAGTTCGCTCCGGCGATGTGGCCACGCCTTAAGGCCGAACTGACCCGGCGCTTTGCCGAGCGCACACGCGACGAATGGGTCGCTGCCTTTGCCGGGCACGAGGCGTGCGTCGCACCGGTGCTCGACTTCGACGAGGCGGTCGCGCACCCACACAATGTAGCGCGGCAAAGCTTCGTTACCGCTGGCGGCGTCACCCAGCCCGCACCCGCGCCGCGCTATTCGCTCAGCGGTACCACGTCGCCGCGTATGGCGGGTGCGGCGGAGGGCCGCGCGATTCTGACGGAAGCGGGCTTCGACGAAGATGAGATCGCCGCGCTGGGCCAGTAGCACGCAACTCTGGCCATCATCGCGGTGCTGCGATAATATGGCGCATACCAACCGCTCGAAACCGGAGAGTGACCATGGCGACCGCCGTCCTTCGCAACAGCCAGATGAGCGCATCCGAATGGGAAGCGCGCCAGCAGCTCGCCTCCTGCTACCGCGTGTTCGACATGCTCGGCTGGTCGGAGATGATCTACAACCACATCACGGTGAAGCTCGACGAGGAAGGCGCCTTCCTGATCAACCCGTTCGGGCTGCATTTCAGCGAGGTGACGGCGTCGAACCTGGTCAAGATCGACATCGACGGCAACAAGCTCGATGACAATCCCTACCCCGTCAACCGCGCCGGCTTCGTCCAGCACGCGCTGTTCCATCGCCATTTGCCCGATGCGCACTGCATCATGCACACCCATACCACCGCCGGCATGGCGGTCAGCTCGGTCGAGGGCGGATTGCGCCCGACCAATTTCTACGCCTGCAATTTTGCCGGGCAGATCGCATACCATGACTTCGAAGGCGTCACCGTGCGCGACGAGGAAGGGACGCGCCTGATGGAGCATCTCGGCGACAAGCGCGTGATGCTGCTCAAGAACCACGGCATCCTGGTAATGGGCAAGACGCTGCCTGAGGCCTTCATCAAGCATTGGTCGCTGCAGCGCGCGTGCGAGATCCAGATCGCCACTGCCTCGATGGGCACGCCGATCGAGGTTTCGCCCGAGGTGATCGCGGTGCACCAGCGCGACCTGTACATGGCGCAGGTGCCGGGCGGCACGGGCACGGCCGATTTCGCCGCGATGGTGCGCAAGGTCGACAAGATCGATCCGAGCTGGCGTGACTGAGGCGCCGCGCCGATCCGCCGATAGCCCTGAGGCTGACGCCCGGTCTTTCGACGACGAGCGGCTGGCCGGCGCGCAGTTCCACAATTGCTCGCTTGCCGGGGCCAGATTCGACGACTGTGATCTGTCTGCTGCCACGTTCAGCAACGTCAATTTTCGCGGCGCGCGTTTCAACAACCTCAGTCTGACGGACGTGTCGATCGACGATGCCGACATCACCGGGCTCACGATCTTCGGGATTGATATCCAGGCGCTGATCCGCGCTGAACTGGCGCGCGGATAGACCAGCTCAGCCGAAGCGGTACCCGGACACCGCCCAGCCCATGACATGGTCACGATAGTCGCAGCGGGCGGAATCACCAGCACCAGCGCCGAGCGCAACCATCAGCGGGAGCAGATGTTCCTCGCGCGGATGCGCGAATCTGGCGTGCGGCAGCTCTGCCCAACGTGACACGCGTGCGGCACGCGCCACCGGGTCCGGGTCGACCACCGCGTCGGTCAGGGCGGCGTCCCATTTGTCGGCGAGCGGCGTCACCGAGGCCCCGCGCGCGCGCAGATTGTGGAAGCTCATGCCCGAACCGATAATCAGCACGCCCTCGTCGCGCAGTGGTGAAAGCGCGCGGCCCATCGCGATATGCGCTGCCGGGTCCAGATCCTGGCGGAGCGACAGTTGGGCGAGCGGGATGTCGGCGCCGGGAACCGCGACCATCATCGGAATGAACACGCCATGGTCCCAGCCGCGCTGCGTCTCCTCCGTCGTGGCGAAACCAGCGACACCGAGCAGCGCAGCGGCGCGCCGTGCGACGTCAGGGGCGCCCGGGGCCGGCCATGCGAGGTTATAGGTATGTTCCGGAAAGCCGTAATAATCGAACAGCAGCGGCTGACCGGTGCCGATATTCACGGCAACCGGCATTTCTTCCCAATGCCCCGAGACGAGCAGGATCGCGCGTGGTCGTTCGGGCAACGACGCGATGATGCCCGCGAGATAGGCTTGCATGCCCTGCCACATCGGATCGGGCGCGCCGCCATCGGGGTCCATGAAGAAGCATGGGCCGCCGCCATGGGGGATGAAGAGGGTTGGTTGTCGCATGGTCATGATATCGGCGAGGCCGGCGGGCACGGCAATCGCGCGTTATGAAACACCCCGTTTCGCAATACGGTCGCACAAATGCTGCGGCATGGCGCGGGATCGGCCGAAAACCGTTTCCCACTTTCCGACTGGATCGCCTAAGGTCGGCGCCTGATGACCCGCTTCACCGTCAACAACCAACCCGTCCACTATCGCATGGACCCCGAGACGCCGTTGCTCTGGGCGTTGCGCGACGCGTCGAACCTGACGGGGACGAAATATGGCTGCGGCAATGGCGAATGCGGCGCCTGCATCGTCGATATCGACAACGAGGCGGTGCGCGCCTGCCAGGCGAATATCGGGGCGATCGAGGGCAGCATCGTAACCACCATCGAAGGCCTTTCACGCGAGCGCGACCATCCGGTGCAGCTTGCTTTCATCGAAGACAATGTCTCGCAGTGCGGCTTCTGCATTCCCGGACTGGTGATGGCGGCGGCGGTATTGCTCAAGAAGAACCGGAATCCGACCGAGGAAGACATCAAGGTGGCGATCACCAATATCTGCCGCTGCGGCATCTATCCCCGCCTCGTCGAGGCAATCATGAAGGCGGCTCGCGTTCAACGCGGCGACGAGACGATCGATAGCGCTTCATCTCCCGGCATCGCCCCCGCCGAAGCATCGCGCCTGGTGCCCGCGCTGACACCGGCACGCCGATGAGCCGGCGCAGAAAGCTTTCTGAACGCTGACACTCGGGTTCAGAAACAGGTCAGCCGAGGAAGCGTAAAAAGACAGCAAGCCGGGTGATGTCATGCGGCGATGAGGAGGAATTCTTCGATGCGTAAGATCTTGCTTGCCGCGATCATGGCAGCCTCGGCCCTGGTGCCGGCGGCAGCGTTCGCGCAGAATGACGAACATGGACGCGGCGGCTGGCGCCAGCAGCGCGAGGGCGGTGGTGGCGATCAGCCGCGCCCGCAGCCGCAGCCGCAGCCGCGTCAGGAAGCACCGCGCCAGTTCCAGCAGCCGCAGGTGCAGCAACCCCAGCCGCAGCCGCGGTTCGAGCGGCCGCAAGGAGGCGGTTTCCAGCGCGGCGACGGCGGCGCGGGTTTCCAGCGTCCTGACCGTGGTCAGCCTCCAGTCCAGGTCCAGCAGGGCGATGGGCAGGGTCGGCGTTGGGGCGGCTGGTCGGGCCGTCCGCAGCAGGCACAGCCGCCGGTCATCGCCGCACCGCCGCAGCAGCAGCAGGCGTGGCGGCAGGATCGTCGCGACGGGCGCCCCGATCAGCGTGTCGAGGGCCGGCCACAGGGCGGGCGCGGCGGCGACTGGCAGGGCAATGACGGCCGTCGCGGCAATGACGGTCAGCGTGGCGACTGGCGCGGCAATGGCGGGCAGCGCGGCGACTGGCACGGGGACCGTGGTCAGCGCGCCGACAATCGTGGCGGCAACTGGAACCGCGGCTGGCGCAACGACAGTCGTTACGACTGGAATCGCTCGCGCCGCTACAATCGCGAAAATTTCCACCTGCCGCGCTACTACGCGCCCTATGGCTGGGATAATGGCTATCGGCGCTTCTCGATCGGCTTCCGGCTGAGCTCGATCCTGTTCGAGCAGAATTACTGGATCGACGATCCCTATTATTATGACCTGCCGCCGGCCTATGGCCCCTATCGCTGGGTACGCTATTACAACGACGCGCTGCTGGTCGACATCTATACCGGCGAGGTGGTCGACACGGTGTACGACATCTTCTGGTAGGTTCGGTCCCAAGAAGCAGGGAGGCCCGGTGGCAACACCGGGCCTCTTGTCTTTTGGCGGCGGCGCGGCGAGGAAGGCGTCATGCTGTTCCGCAAGAAATCGGGCAACGCCTCTCCTGTCCGGCAGCTGACCGGGCTAAGCGTCTCGCAGCGCCTCGAGGCCAATCCCCGCATCAAGCGCGCGCCGCTCGAGACGGTGCAGATCTATTATCATCCCGATTTTCTCGACGTTGCGCAGTGCGCCAAGCTCCGGCAGATGATCGACGCCAACCGGCGCCCGTCGACACTGCTCGCCGACCCCAACGAACCCAATTATCGCACCAGCGAGAGTTGCGACATGGATCGCTGGTCGCCCGACGTGCGCCCGATCGACGAGGCGATCGCCATGCTGCTCGGAATCGACCCCGACAATGGCGAGACGATGCAGGGCCAGCGCTATGCGATCGGCCAGCAATTCCGCCCGCATCATGACTATTTCCACGAGAATGAGCCCTATTGGCCGAGCATGGTCGCGTGCGGCGGGCAGCGCACCTGGACGGCGATGATCTTCCTCAACGATGTCGAGGAAGGCGGCGCGACCTGGTTTCCGCAGGCCGGCATCCGCGTCGCGCCCAAGCGGGGCTTGCTGCTCGCCTGGAACAACATGAACCCCGACGGCAGCCCGAACACGCTGACACTGCACGAGGGCATGCCGGTGGTGAAGGGCACGAAATACATCATCACCAAATGGTTTCGCGAGGGCCGCTGGCTGCCCAATTATAACTGAGGCGCGCGCCGCCCTCGACAATCGCCCGCACTGTTCTAAGCCCGCGCCATGACCGGCACCGTTCTCAACGTCACCTCCTCGATCCTCGGCCAACCGTGGCGCTGGCGCGCGCTGGCCGCCGATGCCCGCGACCCCGGCTTCACGCCCGACGATCTCGTCACACAGCTGCTGCTGTCCCGCGGCTGCCCGCGTGAGGGGCTGGAGGCGCATCGCAACCCCAGCATCCGCGCCTTCATGCCCGACCCGTCGATCTTTCATGACATGGACCGCGCTGCGGAGCGCCTGGCCGATGCGATCGCCGCGAGTGAGCAGATCGCGGTGTTCGGCGATTACGACGTCGACGGCGCTACCTCGGCGGCATTGCTGATCCTGCTGCTGCGCGATCTCGGGATCGAGGCGCGCCCGTACATCCCGGATCGGCTGATGGAAGGATATGGTCCCTCCGGCGCTGCGCTGGTGCAGCTCAAGAGCGAAGGCGCGCAGCTGATCGTGACGGTCGATTGCGGCGCGCAGGCGTTCGAGGCGCTCGACATGGCACGCGAGGCCGGCGTCGACGTGATCGTCGTCGATCACCACAAATGCGCCGCTGCGCTCCCGCACGCCTGGGCGCTGGTCAACCCGAACCGGCTCGACGAAACCGAGGGCGCGGCGCACGGCCATCTCGCGGCGGTTGGCGTCGCCTTTCTGCTCGGCGCTGCGCTTGTCCGGACGCTGCGTACACGCGGTTTTTTCGCCGGCCGTGCCGAACCTCGCCTGCTCGACCTGCTCGACATCGTCGCGCTCGGCACCGTCGCCGACGTGGCACAATTGCGCGGCCTCAACCGCGCCTTCGTGTCGCAGGGCCTTAAGGTGATGGCGCAGCGCCGCAACATCGGGCTCAACGCGCTCATCACGGCATCGCGACTCAGCCGCGCGCCGACCGCGACCGATCTTGGCTTCGCACTGGGCCCGCGGATCAATGCCGGTGGCCGCGTCGGCAAATCCGACCTCGGCGTGCGCCTGCTGACGACGCGCGACCCGGCCGAAGCGGAGAGCATCGCAGCCGAACTCGACCGGCTGAACGAGGAGCGCCGGTTGATCGAGGCGCAGGTGCAGGAAGGCGCCGAGGCGCTGGCGATCGGCAAGAGCAATCGCGCGGTGATCGTCGTTGCGGGGCGCAACTGGCATCCCGGCGTGATCGGGATCGTGGCGGGGCGGCTGAAGGAAAAATATGGCCGGCCGGCGATCGTCATCGCGCTGGATGGCGACGGCGTCGGAAAGGGCTCTGGCCGCTCGATCGCAGGGGTCGATCTGGGCGCCGCCGTGCTTGCGGCGAAGGATAGCGGCTTGCTCGTCGTCGGCGGCGGGCACGCCATGGCGGCCGGGCTGACGATCGCCGAAGATCAGCTCGACGCGTTCGAGGCCTTTCTTGCCGATCGCCTCGATGCCGCCGTCACGCGGTCGATCGGGGATCGTGCGCTGTTGCTCGATGCCCTGCTCGCGCCGGGCGGCGTCACGCCTCAGCTGGTTGAGGCGATGGATGTCGGCGGCCCCTATGGCATGGGTTGGCCACAGCCGCGCGTCGCCGCCGGGCCGCTGCGAATCATCAAGGCCGATATCGTCGGCAGCGGCCATGTGCGGGTGATCGCCAGCGGCGACGACGGCCGCAGTCTGAAGGCCGTGGCGTTTCGCCAGGCCGAAACCGCGCTGGGTGCTGCACTGCTCGGCGCCCCACCCCACCGCCGCCTGTGGCTGGCAGGACGCGCCCGAATCGACGACTGGGGTTCGCGCAAAGCGGCGGAACTGCATATCGACGACGCGGCGTGGGCGGATTGAGCAAGGATCGCGGCGCGGCGTGAGCCGCCAGATTGCCTCGGTAACGCGTTCCCTTCGCCTGCCATGCCACGACACGTTACGCGGTGGGTTGACCGCCTCGTCCCATTTCCCTAACCGCCTGCTCCACGCCTGCTCTGTAGCATGGCCCCTTCGTCTAGCGGTCTAGGACGCGGCCCTTTCACGGCTGAAACACGGGTTCGATTCCCGTAGGGGTCACCAGGCTTATAAAGCATTGAAAACAAATGCTTTTATTGGCGGCTATGGGTTTCCAGCGCAGCATTTTCGGGGTTACGCCGGGGTTACACTTGGGTCCTAGGTGCGGTCTAATGCGTTCAGCCCACTGCAACGCCCCAGCGTCAAGGCACTGTTTTATGGCGTTTTTCTCTTTTTCTACCTAGCGAGTGTACGCGACGCGGCCCTTTGGCCTCGAAAACACGGGGTCGCACTAGGCGAACCGCTGTCAGGTTCTGAGTCGACATCACTGGGGGAGCCGGTCATTACATGGCCCAGCAGATGGCGAGGATCGCGAGAAGTGACGGCAAACTCCGTGCCTTCAAGGCAGCGAACGAAAACCGGGAATCAAGAATGAAGCAATTTGATGCACGGTCATACAGTATCGCCGATTTCTTGGAGTGGGACGGAGCAAATCAGCTCGATCTGTCACCGAAGTTTCAGCGCCGCAGCGTCTGGACACGCGCTGCTAAATCTTTTTTGATCGACACGGTCCTTCGCGGCAAGCCGATGCCGAAAGTCCTGCTAACCCAAGACCTCGTGGGCAAAAAAAATATTCGCACCGTCGTCGACGGTCAGCAGCGTATCCGCACAATCCTCGAGTTTGTCGCGGGCGGATTCACGGTCCTAGCTGCGCATAACCCGGAATACGCTGGTAAGAAGTTCGACGACTTAGAGAATGAGGTTCAGGGCGTAATTCTACAGTATGAGCTCGGAGTTGACCTTCTTTATAATGTCAGCTTGGCTGATATGTTAGATATCTTCGCGAGAATTAATACCTATTCCGTCACATTGAATACGCAAGAAAAGCTGAACGCAAAATATCTTGGGGTTTTCAAAACTACAGCGTACGAGTTGGGCCATTCCTACGTTAACTACATGCTTGATGGCAGCGTTCTCTCGGAGAAAAGTGTCAGTCGCATGGGGGAGGCTCAACTGGCATCCGATCTCCTCGTTGCCCTAATCGGCGGAGTGCAGACGGTAAAGAATATTGAACGATATTACAGAGAGTATGAAAATAATGAAGTCGTTCCTGATAATGTACGTGACGCTGTAGAACTTTATCGTGCTACTATGCAGCGTATTGGTGCTATATATCCGCCAAAGGATCTAGCGAATACAAACTGGTCGCGTCCACACTGGTTTTACACACTATTCACTTGCGTTGCGCACTCACAGCGTGGCCTTGGGGGCCTTGAAGGCTCGCCACAACCTCATTTAACGGAAGCATCAGTGGTTCATTGGCGCAGTGGATTGGATGAACTGAGTGCTCTGTATGACCGTTACACCGAGGATAATGAAGACGATGTGCCAGCGGCATTCGCGCGGTTTATCAATTTTTCTCAACGCCGCACGACCGATACCGAAGCGAGAAGAGAGCGAGCGAGGTATGTTCTGGCAGCAATAGAGGGATGACATCGGATGAACTGGTAGCCTACAGCGCTTCTATCGCGGAGCGTCACATCGCGACGATGCTGATGGTAGATGAGCTAGAGACCGCCCCAGCTGACAATGAGTCTAAGGATTACAAGTCTGATGCTTTAGCTGAGGCTATATTTCTTAGGTCATTCACCGCATATGAAGGTGTAGTCGAGCGCTTGTTCTTACACTATGTCACCGGCGGCGCATCGCTTTCGGGGATTAGTGCAAATAGCTACCTCAGTATTGATAATGAGTCCCACGCACGGCAGTTGACAAAAGCTGGGTATAAATTTCTGAGCTGGGCCAAACCTTCTGAAATAAGATCAACGGCGCAGAACTACATAGAACGTGGCTGGCCCCTAGTTGATATGATGGCAGCAAAAGAGCAAGCTCTTGCGGATTGCGAGAGAATCCGCAATCGGATTGCTCACACATCGATAGAGGCTGATCAGCAATTCAATACTGTGCAAAGGAATATGCTAACGACTGAACGACTCTTCGCGATCACTCCCGGGCAATTTCTCAGAATAAGAAGCACCCGGCTGCGGAAGCTACATATTGGATATTATATTGAAGTGATGACGGAGACTCTGGAGGCGTTACTTGACCCCCGTCTTTAGCAGCGCGACATTACACACACATCGGTGGCCGATCGTTGTGCATCTCAGTCCCCAAAATAATTCTGTGGCTCACCTATCCCGGATAGGTCGTCGACCCATCGGTCCAGCAGCTTCCGATCCCATAGGAGGCGACGACCAATGCGATGGGGCTCGGGTAGCGCACCCGACCGCCACTGCTGTTCGAATGTGCGCTCGCTGACGCCGAGGTAGGCAGCAGCGATCGCTTGGCCAAGGAGACGAACAATAGGCGGCGCGACTTGGCGGCTCTCCATACCTGCCTCCCCTCCGTTGCGCATCGCTACCCGATTTTGGGGTGAAAGCAAACGGGTCCTTACCGATGTTTTTCACATCGAAGGCGAGTACCGGTGGCAGGCGGGGTTCACGACGAGCGATACCAGGCATTGATCGATGGCCTACGCAGGGCGCGGATCGCCGCGAATATCAGCCAGACCGATCTGGCGGCCCGGCTGGGCCGTCGGCAGCAGTTCATATCCAAATTTGAGTCTGGCGAGCGTCGTCTTGACGCCATCGAGTTTTACGACATTGCGAAGCAGCTCGGGGTGGCGTGGGATGACCTTATAAGGAGAGTATGTGTCCCGTGATCATCTGCATGCGTGTTAGGCGCACTGCACACATCGATTGAAATTCGCCCACGCCGAGTGTAACCCCGTTCTCGTAACATATTGATTTCTAATGGCCTCGCGTAACCCCAATTAACCAAGAAAACCTATTATTATCAATAGCTTAAGGTTTTCACGGCTGAAACACGGGTTCGATTCCCGTAGGGGTCACCAAAACACCCTCCCAGAGGGTGCCAGAATGTGCCGTAAATGGCTGTTTTCTGCGGTTTTTTGTGGTATGTTCGTCTCAATCGGACTGGCGCGATACCACCACATACCAACGATCTGATGGTATTTCTGATGGCAGCGCGCCGGTCGCCCGGTTGGAGATACCATCATGGCATTGTCCGTCGTTGCGATCAAAGCGGCCAAGAATCGCGAGAAGCCCTATAAACTGAGCGATACCGATGGCCTCTACCTGCTGGTGACGCCATGCGGCGCTCGCTACTGGCGGATGAACTATCGCCACCTCGGCAAGCAGAAGACGCTGTCGTTCGGCGTCTGGCCCGATACAGGGCTCGCCGAAGCCCGCGCCGACCGGGATGCGGCACGCAAGGTCCTGGCGCGCGGCGATGACCCGGCCGAGCGGATCAAGCTCGACCGGATTGCCGCTACCGTAGCCGCCTCGAACAGCTTCAAGGCAGTGGCCGATGAGTGGCTGATCAAGCTGGAGAAGGAAGGCCGGTCACCGGTCACGATGAAGAAGTTGCGCTGGCTGCTAGGTTTCATCAACGCATCCATCGGCAAGCGCCCGATCGCTTCTGTCCCGGCGCATGAACTGCTGGTGATGCTGCGCAAGATGGAGAGCAAGGGTCGTTACGAGACGGCCAAGCGGCTACGCAGTACCTGTTCGCAGATCTTCCGCTACGCCATCGCCACGGCGCGGGCGGAGCGCGATGTCGCAGCCGACCTGCGCGGAGCGCTGATTGTGCCCAAGCCTGTACACCGCGCCGCCATCACGACGCCCAATGAGGCCGGCGCGCTGCTTCGCGCCGTCGAGAGCTTCGAGGGCTATCCGAACACTCGCGCGGCGCTCCGGCTGCTGCCCCATGTGTTCGTGCGGCCAGGCGAGTTGCGCTTTGCCGAATGGGCGGATTTCGACTTCGACAAGGGGGTGTGGACGATCCCGCCGCACAAGACCAAGATGCGGCGTCTCCATGCCATCCCCCTCACCCGTCAGGTTCTCGCTATAATCGCCTCGATCGAGCACGACGCCGACTATAGCTCGTTCCTTTTTCCGTCGCTTCGGTCAGTCGATCGACCCATGTCGGAAAACACCATCAACGCCGCGTTGCGCCGAATGGGCTATGCCCAGCATGAAATGACCGGTCATGGCTTTCGCGCCATGGCAGCGACGCTGCTCAATGAGATGGGGCTTTGGCATCCCGACGCCATTGAGCGCCAGCTTGCGCACTGCGACAACAATGCCGTTCGCCGCGCCTATACCCGCGGCGAATATTGGGACGAGCGCGTGCGCATGATGCAGCACTGGTCGAACCATCTCGATTTCCTGCGCGATGGCGCCAAGGTTCTCAAAGGCAGGTTCGGCGAAACCGGGAAACGGTGAATAACGTACTTGGGTTCCCCGATTAGCGCCGATTTACGATTGCGCGCTCTCGAAAAATGTTGTGGGCCAATGCCTTGAGCGCATCCGATGGGTCTGCTTTTGACGCCGGTTCACACTGTAGTTCCGTTTAGGCGTTCGGTGCCCCTTGGTTCCGGTCGACACTGCGGTCACGCCGATCGGGACGCCGCTGCGGACGCATAAGCGTTGCGTCTTCAGGCTGACGTGGTCGTGGTCGTGGTCAACGATAGCCCACGCCCATCACGTAATCCTGCAACAACGCTTCGGTGTCTTCTGCGTCAGTCAACAGGATCTGGAGAATGTCGCGCGCATGGAGCAAACCAAGGGGCTTGGACTCGTCATCCACGACAGGAACATTCTTGAGGCCCCGCTCTTTCATCCGCGCCCATACGTCGCTGAGGGAGTCCGCGGGTCGGCAGAGCAGAACTTTACTGGTCATCACGACGGCGGCGGCCGCTACGCAACTCGCCCCCTGACAACGGCTGATCTGATTGACGATGTCCGTTTTCGTGATGACGCCGACCAGAAGACCCGCCGCATTGCACACGATCACGAGCTCGATCCCCGGCCGCAGAAGCGCCGCTGCCTCGATCAATGCCACATTATCTGCGATAATCACGAGCCTTTCTCGTGCCTTGGGAAGCAGCCCTTCGACGACGAGGGTTTTATTCGCTGGCCAATTCGTCATGCTACGTCCCTTACTTGGCAGCCGCTTCCTTCGATCGGGCCGGGTTCGCTGCACTGATTCTCGACAATTTCGGTTGAGGGCGCATCGTCGCTCTCAATCGATGAAAACAAATCGCAGGGTAGCCATGATGCCTGCGGTCGCCATGGCGAAGCATACGAGACGCATCGTGATCACCGCTGTGAACTTGATTCCCGAGTGGACATAGTCCTCGATCACGACCTGAAGCCCAAGCGCGGTATGATAAAAGAGAGCGATCAGCAGCAGGACCATCGGGATGGAGGCGAGCGGAGTCCTCAGCCAGCCGACAAAAGCGGTGTGATCGCTGCCGGTATGCACGATAATTGACACAACGAACCACAGTGTCAGAGGTACTAGGGCGACGGCTGAGACACGCTGGGCCCACCAAGCACTGACGCCATCCTTGGCCGAGCCGAGGCCAATCGCACGCGCCAGCGGCGAGCGCATATCGTGACCGTTCATGACTCTATCCCGCCATCAACAGGCTGATGACCCAGGCTGCCAGCGTGAGGACGACGCTGGAGGCCACGACCACCCATCCCGATATGTAGACCGATCGCAGCTCGAACCCGTGGACGGTATCCCAGACCAAGTGCCGAATGCCGCCGCAGAAGTGCAGGAAAAAGGCGAAGGTGACCCCGAACAGCACGATCTTGCCGGCCCAGGATGCGATAGCGCTCTGGACAACCGAGAAGGCCTGCGATCCCGCCGCCGCCGCCAGCAACCAGACCACCAACGCAACCGCGCCGAGGCTCAAGATGATACCCGTGATCCGGTTGAGGACCGAAAGGACTGAGGTGAGCTGCGGCCGATAAATCTGCACGTTCGGAGACAGCGGTCTCGATCGTTTTGCCAGGGGGCCGGACATGGTCGCTCTCTTCCTTCGCGTTCAGCTTCGGCGTTCGATCAGGAGCTTCTTGGTTTCCGCGATCGCTTTGCCGGGATTGAGTCCCTTCGGACAGGTCCGGGTGCAATTGAGGATGGTATGGCAGCGATAGAGCCGGAATGGATCTTCCAGCGCGTCCAGTCGTTCGCCGGTCGCCTCGTCGCGACTGTCG